>CAZVUT010000533.1:0-1507 GCA_964630155.1 uncultured Synergistaceae bacterium | reverse complement strand
CTCCTCTTAAAAAATGCAATAAGCGTTCCGTTCGGAGCGGGAAGGAGGGATATTCCTTCCAAAACTTCAAATCCCGTGGCGACTCTGGGCATGGGCCACAAATTATCGCCTTTGGGTTGCCTTTTGTACTCGATATCCACCTTATCAGTCCGGAAATATGCGAAATGCCGCCCCCCATTTACGTCAACGACAACGTCACAGGACGCGCCGACGGAATACTTTGCCTTGTCATCCTCATCGATAAGGCGGTTGGCGCCGGTCGTTTGTAACGTCGGAAAGTAAATTTTCAAAAGCCCTTTATTCGGATACTGAGTGTCGCGCGTTATTACCGTGACCCAAGGGATTCCCGACAAATCTACCGCCATCGCAAGCCCCATCTCGTTTCGATGCTGCATCTCCCCAAGAAATTCATTCGATATCACCCACTCTTCGCCCGGCCGTCCGACGGCGGTCATCAGGGAGTGCCCCAGCGGCGTGTGATACCATGCGGCCAACAACTCCCCGCTATCCAGCGTGCAGCATCGCACCCACGATCCCGAAGCGCCGGCCGGAGCAAGCGTCTCGTACTCCCACGCGTCCGGACCGCCCCACGCAAGCTGCAGCCCCGTCGAGACGCCATCGGCGTACAGCACCGCCGTCCCCCACCCTCCGACGGCAAGCGTCGTCCAACAGGGGTTCGGCTGTTCTTCAACGACGTGGACATTCCAACTGAGGGCAAACGCGGAAGAAGAAAACACCGAAAGGGAGAACAGAGACAACATGAGGAAAAGAGGACCAATGCGGCGACGCAGGGAGAACATCGGATCACCTCTGCAAAGAATGATGTTTCATTTTATCCTCTCTTCGCACATCTTTGCAATATTTGATTTTTCCCCCTGATCTTTCTCTTTTTCCTCTTCGACGAATAGTGACCGCTGCCCGTTTCAAGAGGAATTTGCGCCGCGGTCGCTCAGCGCAGTCGTTTCCGTCCGAAGCATTCGCGACACGGACGGCTCCGAAAAGGCTATTGCATCTTTATTCCTGAGACGTCGCCTCCTGAATCACTTCGTACCGCCGTGCGATCGTCGCCCTGAAATGCTCGGGGATGGCATGCCAGTCGAGAAGATCCACCCGAAACGGCAGATCGGATTCCTCAAAAGCGGCCTTCAGGCGAGCCATCGTTTTCCAGTCGAGTCGTGACGCCCCCGCCACCACGAGATCGAGATCGGAAGACCGCTTTGCAGTTCCCAGCACACGGCTGCCGAACGCACGAACCTCCACGCCGGGGATGACGTCCGAAAGAATGGACATCACGATCCGCAGGTGGTCGCCGCGAAGATCGAGTCGATCGTTCGTTTCGGTTTTCATTCTCCGCTCCCCGTTCGTATCCTGTCCTGCAAGACGGCCAGAAATCTCGCGGCTTCATTCCGGAAATCTCCAAGATCTTCGAGCACCGCCGCGGCTTTCGCCCCCGAATAATCGTGCGCAATGCTCTGACGCGCCTCGATATACAGAAACCACACCTCGG
>CAZVUT010000532.1:0-1507 GCA_964630155.1 uncultured Synergistaceae bacterium | reverse complement strand
CTCATCGGCGTCGTGCTGTTCGCGGGTAGCGTCTGGGCGCTGCTGCATCCGGAACAGCTTTCCGCGTTGCCCGCTCCGTCGGTCGGGTCGTTCGGACGCACGATGCTGCTCCTGTTCTGGGCAGTCATCGGCTGGGAGGTATTGGGAAACTACACGCTGGAGATCGAACGGCCGAACCGGACCATCCCGCTCGCCGTCACGCTGTCCTTTCTCGCCATCGCGGCGATCTATCTGGCCGTCGCCCGTGCGTTGCCGCTCGTGCGCGCTTCGGAAGGGACCATTCCGTCGATGACGGATTTGCTGCGTCCGCTGTTCGGGGCATCGGCGCCGGCGTTATTGACGGTCCTCGGGACGCTGCTCTGCGGCTGCACCTACCTGATGGTCGTCGGCGGCGCAGCGCGCCTGGCCGCGTCGATGGCGGAGCGTGGACGCCTGCCGCGCGCGTTTTCGGTCCGAAACGGCAACGGAATTCCCGTGCGCGCCGTGATGGCGCTCGGGTGCATCCATACGCTCAGTCTGTCGCTTGCGGGGATCGGGGTGCTGAATCTGGCGTCGCTCGTGGGAACGGCGAACGGGCTCTTTCTGCTGAACGCGCTGTTCATCGTCTGCGCGGCGATCCGGCTTTTGCCGAACCGGGCGGTGCAGATGGCCTCGCTTGTTCTTGCCGCAGGCTTTGCGGCGATCTTCACGTTCGCGGATCGGCTCTCCCTGCTCGCTGTCGTGACGGTGCTGGTTCTCTCCCGGATCGGTGAGGGGCCGGCTGCGTGCGGAGGTCTTCCGGAGACGGCGGAGAGTGCGGAGATTCAGACCCCGGCTCAAACCCGTCCCGACCGCCGACCGTCCGGAAGGGGGAACGAACCGGACGGCCGGCGCCTGCGAAGGAACCGCAAAAAAGCGTCAGTTCGTTACGGGCAGTACGATGCCGCCCTGGGGAATGACGATTGACGTGAAGCCGGGACCGTACGTTTCGGCCATCTCCCGGACGACCGCGCCGAGGTCCGTGACCTTTGTGCAGAACATCTTTGTCGCGTCGGCTGCGTCGACGTTCGCATAGAGCAGGATCGTCGCGCGCTTCGCGACCTTCGCGAGATAATAAAGCTTGTGCGCGCCGAAACGGAAGTCCGCCTCGAACGCGGCGATGGTCTCGTCGACCGTGTAGCCGCGCTGCGCCCACTCTTGGAAGGTCTTGTGCCCGTACCCCTCTTCGAGTTCCGCGAAGAAGACGATCGTTCCTCCGTCTCGGACCGCGCGGGAGGCCATGTGGATCGCCTTGTGCGCCTGGTACATGTTGATGTCCTTCGGGTAGCCGCCCGCCGAGACGAAGACGACGTCGGCCTGCCGGTCGAGCGGCGCGAAGTTCTTCTCGCGGAAGGTCCGGATGCCTTCGAGCCAGGCGTCCTTCCAGTGGCCGCCGACGACGCGGATGATGTTCTTCCGGCTGTCGGAGACGCAGTTGACGATGAAGTGCAGCGGGCAGAAGCGCTCCACGGCCTCGATCATCTCGTCG
>CAZVUT010000531.1:0-1519 GCA_964630155.1 uncultured Synergistaceae bacterium | reverse complement strand
AGTACGGCCAGAAGGGCGCACGCGGCCAGTTCCAGTACTCGAAGCGGTAATCGCTTTTCCGTTTCGGAGCACCGCAGATATACAAAGGGGATGGACCCGCGGGTCCATCCCCTTTATGTTTCATGAACAAAGAAATTCGATGAACTCCTCTTTTCCTATCCGGTAAAAGAACCGGCCGATTTCCATCGGGGCGAGCGCCTGCGCGACGGACGCCCGGTCCGGTGGCAGGCCCTCGATGGCGCGCGCGACCGGTGCGAGATCCTCGGCGCCGAAAAAATCTCCGAAGAAGGCGACGTCCCGCATTGTTCCCCCAACGAGATTCATGCGCGCCTCCACGCGCCCCGCTCCCTCGAAGCGCCGTTCCTTCCGGATATCGCGCTCTCTGCCGTCTCCCCACGTCCAGGAGCGGGACGCATACCGTTCCTTCGCCAGGGCGATGACTGCGGACCGGAGATCGTCGGATGCGGAAAGCGGCGCAAGGCCGTATTCCGTGTTCACCTCCTCGCGTAACACCGTCAGGAAGTCTTCCATCTCCGCGTCCGGCCCGAGGTGCGGACGAATATTCGTCACGCGGCTCGCGACGGACGCGAACCCCTTCGGGCGATACTTTTCCTCGCGGACCCGCAGAACCTGAGACAAAACGGACAGATCGGAATCGAAGAGCAGCGTTCCGTGATGCAGCAGGCGTTGTCCGTCCATGTGCTGCGCATTCCCGGAAAATTTCCGTCCTCCGATCGTGAGGTCGTTCCGGTCCGTCCGCTCCGCCTGTACGCCGAGGCGATGCAACGTACGCAATACGGGCTGCGTGAACGGCGCGAAGTCAAGCGTCCCTTCGGATGTTCGCGGCAACAGGAAGGAGTAATTCACATTCCCGAGATCGTGATATACGGCTCCCCCTCCGGTAATTCGGCGAACGACAGTGATTCCGCGCTCCCGCACCGTTTCCTCGCGAACTTCCTCCGCCGTATCCTGAAAACGGCCGACAACGACGGTCGCCGCATTCCGCCAGAGCAGAAAAATTCCTTCATCTCCGGGGCGGATGCGCCGATAGAGGGTTTCCTCAAGTGCGAGATTGAAACGGGGATCGTGTGCCGGTTCGTAAAAAAACAACATCGCACCATCTCCTTCTTTCATGAAATACAACAGAGACTATAGAAAACTGACACGATGTACAGATATTTCGGATCTTGCAGAATAGATCGTTCGACGTTTATACTACCATTGTTCGCGCTTTATCCTGTATTTCAACAGGCGTTCCGATTTTCGGGGAGAAAAGAAGGCTCGCCGGCATTATGCGCCCACTCGCGTCCTGTAATTTGCGTCTTCCCGGGACCGCATCGTCTTCGGTAGGCGCGCCTTTGGCTGCAAGGCGTGCATGAAGAGTATGGATCCGTCTCCAGGAAATGAGATGGGTCCGCCGGACAGGAGGGGATATCCTGGAAAGTTGAAAAAGGATGGTGTCATCGCATCAGCAAAAAACTTCTTGAGGAGGTGCTTTGATGAAACACTGGAAATCAAC
>CAZVUT010000530.1:0-1519 GCA_964630155.1 uncultured Synergistaceae bacterium | reverse complement strand
CCCATCGTGAGGGCGCCGGTCAGAAGACTCATGAGTTCCCTCCTTCGGGCGTCGCCAGCGGCCCCGCCCAGAGCGCGCCGCTCAGGAACGCGCTCTCTCCCGCGCCGGAGATGGGACGCCGGTCGTGCAGCAGATGCAGCAGTCCCACGGGCGCGAGCGCGTCGAACAGCTTCGCGAGCACGGATCGAAGCTCCACCCTGCCCTGCGGGATGGCCCGGAACGGAAACACCGCCCCGTGGAAGTGCCCCTTCAGGTCGTCCCCGTCGCCCAGGACGCGCACCTGCGGCGTGAGGACACCGGGATCGCCGCGGACCGCCACTCCGGCCACGACGGCAAGATGCCGGTCGTAGCGTTTCTCGGGCCAGAAGGCAAGATGCTCCCGAACGGCCGGGAACGCGAAGAACTCCGGGTCCGCGGGCGAACCCCGCGCCACCGCCGCCGCGTCGTTCAGGCTCGCGCCGACGAGCCCGGACGTTTCCGCGACGATCGCCATCGCGACGGCGCGCGACCCGGTCGCTTCGATCGCCTTCCGCGCGAGTCGCGAGAGGGGCGCGCCCGGCAGGTCTTCGGCGAAACGCAGACAGACCGACGGCTCGCCGCGAAGCACGAGCCCCGACGCAAAGCGCACCGACGGGACGAACGCCCCCGACGCGGCCATGAAGTCGGGCGTCTCTCCGTCGCCCGGAGGCAGGTGCAGCGCGAATCCCCCGGCGGCCATCACCTCGCCCGTGAGCCCCGTCCCGCCGTCGAACGATCCGATCCCGAGCCCCCACGCGTCCGCATCCAGCGCGCACGGCTCTCCCGGCGACGGGAACCGGACGCGGAAGCGCCCGTCGGGGTTCAGGACAAAGCGCGGTCCTTCGCCCTCCCGTTCCGCAACCGAAGGACCGCCGGACACGGCGAAGAACTCGTCCATTCCCGACATTTCCAGAATTTCCCTGACGAACTCCGACGAGCTGCGGATGGAGAGGTCTCCTCCGAGCGGCGCAAGCATCTTCCGGTAGCGCAGGAGACTCCGGATGCCCGCCGAACTCAGGAAATCCACGCCGCCCATGTCGAGCGCGACGCGATACGCGCCCCGCCGCAGGGCCGCATCGAGCTCGTCCTCGAGATTCCGGCAGCTCCCCGCGTCGAGCCGCCCTTCGAGCGTCAGGAGAAGCTCCGGGCCGTTCTCGCGCCGTTCTATCCGCATGTCCGCACGTCCCTTCCGCTCATCGGCCCGGAACCGTCCGCGCCGACCGCCGCAGCGTCTCCGGAATGTCCAGTCCGTACCGCCGCGCGTTCGCCTCGTTGATCGTGACGATCGTCCGGCTGACGGGTGAGATCGGAATGCCCGCAGGGCTCTCGCCGCCGAGCACCCGGATCGCCAGCCGCCCCATGTCCTCGCCCCCCGACGCGTAATCGCGTGCGACCGTCACCGCCGCTCCCCCGTTCGTCGCGGCGCTCGTGTCGAAGGCGAAGAGCGGAACCCGCGCGTCGAGGCACGCCTTCGAGATCGGGGCGAACGACGACATGAAGA
>CAZVUT010000529.1:0-1521 GCA_964630155.1 uncultured Synergistaceae bacterium | reverse complement strand
GACACGGCTGAACCCGCATCAAGAAGCAGGGGATATCGAATTGCGATGAAGAGATATTCGGCAAAAACCTGAAAGGACGGATGCCATGGTTCCCTTTACAGACCGCTTTATGTCCGATGACGAAAATCTCGGATTTCTGAAAGCCACGATGATGGGGCCGAACGCCATGCGGGTCTCGGAGGAACTGGCGTCGAGTATGAACAACGACGGGATGATGCGAGTCCTCGACCTCGGCTGCGGGCGCGGTCTTTCGACGCTGCTGCTGGTGAAAAAGTACGGCGCGTCCGTCTTCGCCGCCGACCTCTGGATTTCGCCGACCGAAAACTGCGAGCGCTTCAGGTCCCTCGGGATCGACGACAGGACCGTTCCGATATCCGTCGACGCGACCAAAGGGCTGCCCTTCGCGCACGGATATTTCGACGTGCTGTTCTCCGTGGACGCATACCATTATTTCGGCGATACGGAGGACATGCTCCCGTCGCTCATCCCGTTCGTGAAGAAGGGCGGCGTTGTCGCGGTGGCGATCCCCGGCCTGAAATACGAATTCGGGAACGATGTCCCCGAGGAAATGCGGCCGTTCTGGAATGACGAAATAGCGCGGACGATCCACTCGATCGGCTGGTGGGCAGCTCTGTGGAAGAAAGCGGAGGGCCTGGAAATCGCGGACATCAGCGAAATGGCCTGTTGCGGACAGGCGTGGAGCGAATGGCTGACCGCCGACAATCCCTACGCCGTCGAGGACATTGATATGATGGAGGCCGAGGGCGGGAAGTATTTCAACTTTATCCGGTTGATCGCTCGCGTCATCTGAACGGAACCGCCGGTGCGAGGTGGGGCCTTCCCGCACGGGAACGGCTGCGGTTGAATCTGCAGAGGGAGTGGTCGTGTCGATGCCAGAATATGTCTATGAATGCATGGAAGATTGTCGCGACGTGCGGCGTATTCCTGTGGAGTTATTGCATCTTGCGGACCCGTCTGACGAAATGTTGGGTTCGTATTTGAATAAGAGCGTCGGTTTTGTGTGTACGTGCGATCAAAAAATCGTCGGCGCGTTGATTCTGACGCCGACCCGGCCGTTTGTGGCGGAAATCATGAATGTTTCCGTCGACGAATCGTTTCAAAATCGCGGGATAGGAAGAGAACTCATACGGCGCGCCGTGCAAAAGGCGAAAGACATGCGTATGAGGAAGATCGAAATCGGCACAGGGAATCCCGGTGTTGTTCAAATGCTTTTGTATCAAAAATGTGGTTTTAGAATCGTCGGCGTTGACCTTGACTACTTCAGGATTCATTATAAAGAGAAAATTATCGAAAATGGAATAGAGTGCAGGGATATGATCCGGATGGAAATGATTTTGGATGCATATATATAATTTTTTTTCAAAATGACGATTTCTTTGTCGCTGTTGGTTCAGTTCGTCGTGCGAAGCTTCCGGTGTGAATCACGCGAAGTTTTTTGCTTTGCTCGGACGTTTGCGGCGTCCTGAGCGGAATCTCCGGTGAATCGCATCGGGGCGAAGG
>CAZVUT010000528.1:0-1525 GCA_964630155.1 uncultured Synergistaceae bacterium | reverse complement strand
GCGCGTCGCAGGCGGAGATCATGGGGGCGTTCCGGGCTTCGGGCGTCGCCGTCGTGCCGGGGCGGTATTTTTTCAGTTCCGATCAGCCGGTCGTGAATATCCGCCTGTCGATCGCGACGCTCGACGAACGCGAGATCGGGGAGGGCGTGCGCCGCCTCGCGCGGGCGCTCGACACGATCTATTCGGGTCGGTGAAACCCGGAGGGGAGGACGGAAACATGGAGTACACGATCGAAAAGATGGAAAAACGACATTTGCCCGGGATGCTCGACGTTTTCAACCACTATGTGGAGCATTCGTTCGCGGCCTACCCGGAGCGCCCGTTGCCTCAGGAGGCCGCCGGACTGCTTCTGAAAAAGGCCGAGGGGCGCCCGGTCTATGTCGTCCTCGACAATGAGGGAACCGTCGCGGGGTTCGGCCTGTTGCGGGATTATATCCCGCTGCCGACCTTTCGCCGGACGGCCGAGATCTCGTACTTCCTCCGGCCCGACGCGTGCGGTCGCGGGATCGGCTCGAGGATGCTCGACCTCCTCCTGCGCGACGGACGCGAACGGGGGATCTCCGTTGTTCTCGCGAGCATTTCGGGGAAAAACGAGGGCAGCATCTCGTTCCACAAACGTCACGGGTTCGTCGAGTGCGGGCGCTTTCCGAACGTCGGGGTCAAGCGCGGCGAGATGTTCGACGTCGTCTGGATGCAGAAGTCGCTCGACTGAGCAATCGCGGACAGGAAGCATCGCGCCGTTTCGGGTACCATCCCCTCCGGAGGTGACGGTCGTGGCGAAGGTCACGCGGGAAGAATACGAAGAGCGGATCCTGCTCGCGCAGATGTACATCTGGCGGCATCTCGACGAGCCGCTGTGTCTCGACGAGATCGCGAAGGCGGTCTCGTTCTCGCCGTTCCACTTTCATCGCCTGTTCGCGGCGATGGTCGGGGAATCGATCGGGGAGTACATCCGCAGGCTGCGCCTGGAGCGGGGCGCGCTCGAACTCCGTTACGGTCCGAGGACGCTGCCGTTCGTCGCGCAGGACGCGGGGTACGAGACGCAGGAAGCCTTCACGAAGGCGTTCCGCCGTCATTTCGGCGTTCCTCCCGGAGCCTATCGCCGCGGCGCCAGATCCTCCCGCGATCCCCTGCCGGGGTCGCGACATCGTTCCGACACAGGAGGGGGAAACATCATGAACGAAGTCACCGTCAAAAACCTGCCGCCGATCACGGCCGCGTTCATCCGGCACGTGGGGCCCTACGCCGACTGCGGCGCGGCGTGGGAGAATCTCTGCGGCCGTCCGGGGATTCAGAAGACGTTCGGGCCCGACACGATCTTCTTCGGCATCTGCTACGACGATCCCGACGTCACGGAGGCGGACAAACTCCGCTGCGACGTCTGCATCTCGGTTCCGGAGGACTACGTTCCGGAAGAGGGCGTCTCCGTCCAGCGCATCGCGGGCGGCGACTACGGCGTGTACGTCCACACCGGGCCGTATTCCGGGCTTCACGAGGCGTACCGCAGACTGTACGGCGAGTGGAT
>CAZVUT010000527.1:0-1529 GCA_964630155.1 uncultured Synergistaceae bacterium | reverse complement strand
CTGTCCCCATCAGCCTTTGCGAATATAGTTCTTATAGTTTATGACAAAGTCGGGAGAAAACTCTCCGGGTCTTCATGGAGCGCTGAAAAGAGCCGCTTGATGATCATTTGTCCCTTGTATTCCAGAAGCTGTACGGTCTGGCTGGCGATGACCCTTTCCTGGACGAGCTTCGTCAGGAATTCGAGCGGCGTGCGCGCGTCCTCGTTCAGCGTCACGATGTATTTCAGGAGTGGCGTCGTAAAACCGGCATCTTGTTCGATAATCTTCGAGTTGGAGATGAAGAAATGCACCAGCTCGCCGATCGCGTGTTTGACGAGATACTCGCGTTCGCTGAAGAGATCTTTTCGTATTTTGCCGAGATCGATGAGATCATTCAGAATGGACGATTTGAAGCCTTCCAGAGTCTCGTTCCAGTTCTTTTCGGTGATGAGCCTGAGCGACACTGCGTCCTCGAGATCGTGAACGCCGTAGGAGATGTCGTCCGCCAGCTCCATGATCGAGGTGTCGAGCGACTTGAACCGCGTTTTCGAGTGTTTCCCCGTTTCTTTCGTGAGGCTCCGTGTCAGGAGATCGCGTTCGGATTCCTTCAAAGGCTCAAGGATCCATTGAACGACATCGCATTCGTCGTCGAGATAGCACTTCGGGGGTTTGAATCGCTTCGGATTGGAACCGCCGGAATACGCTTCTTCGTTGCAGGCCTCGCTATAAGAGGCGGGGTACTTGAGGACGCCGAGCAACGTGCGCCGCGTCGGGTCCATGCCGAAGCCGTCGGAATAATTTTCGAGCTTCGAGAGGATCCGGAGCGTCTGGCCGTTTCCCTCGAAACCTCCGTGTTTATGCATCATCTCGTTCAGCGCTATCTCGCCGCCGTGGCCGAAGGGGGGATTGCCGATGTCGTGCGCGAGGCAGATGGCCTGGATCAGGCGGTCTTCCGGCAGAATAGCCGGTTTGTCGGAGCAAGCTTCTTCGCGTTGTCGGCCGAGAAATGTCGTGATCCCCGCGCCGACCTGCGCGACCTCCATCGAGTGCGTCAGGCGCGTCCTATAGAAATCGCTGTCGCCGAGGCCCAGAACCTGCGTCTTGTTCTGGAGGCGACGGAACGCCGCCGAATGGATCACGCGGCCGTAGTCGTGTTCATACGGATTCCGGGGATCGTTCTCCTTTGCGCTTTTCTTTCCTGAACGACGGCGTTGCCAGAGTTCCTCGAGCATCGGCCCAGCTCCTTGAAAGATATGTTATAAAAATTATATGATGCAAAATTATAAGAGTCAACAATATGTAACTGAAATGCTGTAAATATAGTTCTTTTCGTACTTCATGGATTTATTATCCGTGACTTCCGTCGAAGAAGGGCGCCTCGTTTGCACGAGGGCCCTTCTTCGACGCTGCGGGCGGCAGAACTGTCGTTACGGGATCATTGAGAGCCCCCTTGTGACGCCGTTCCGCCGGGAGCGGGTTCCGGCGCCTGCACGGCGTGCGCCGTCACGTTGTTCTCCGTGACGGAGAGCGTGAAGCGCCGTTCCGTCAAG
>CAZVUT010000526.1:0-1533 GCA_964630155.1 uncultured Synergistaceae bacterium | reverse complement strand
CGATGCCTCATTTTCTTCTGTGTCCGCCGCCTCCTGACAGCCTGTAAATACTGAATCCCCGTCATCGGGACGAGGATTCGTTCCTGCGTCCGCCGCCGAAGGCATCCTTCCGGCGGTGCAGGTTGGTTGTTCCCGGGAGATCCGGAGTGATACGGAAGAAAGGTGGAAATCCGTGAAACGAACATCGTCGGCGGCGCTCTGCGTCGCTGCGTTCCTTCAGATGGCGGGTGTGGGACTGATTGTCACGCTCCTGCCGGGTCGCGTCATGTCCCTCTCGCATTCAATGGTCTGGGTCGGGGCGATCACCTCCGCGTTCGCAGTCCCGTTCGTCCTCTTTCAGCTCCCAGTCGGGTACCTCGGCGACCGCTACGGGTACAGGATATTCATCGCGGCCGGATACGCGCTTGCAAGTGTGGTCGGGCTGCTCTACTTCAGAGCCGGAAGCGTCTTCGGCATCCTTGCGGGCCGCGCGCTCCAGGGACTTGCGGAAATCCCCGCGTGGGCCGTTGCGCCCGCGCTGCTCTCGTCGCTGTATCCCGACACGCGGGGCCTGGCGATCGGCAGATACAACGCGTCGTTCCACCTGGGGCTGACGGCCGGGAGCGTCGCGAGCGTCCTCGCCTCGGCGGTCTGGAGCGGCGGCGAGATCTTCCTGCTCTACTCGGCTGCCGGGGTGCTTTCCGCGGTGATTGTCACGCTCTTCGTCGAGGAACCCGCACGCGACGTTCCGGGGTCCGGGGAAACCCCCGGCTGCCGGGATGTCTTCCGTGCGCTCCGCGAGATCCGCACGCCTTCGATTCTCGCGGGAATCTGTCTCTACGGCGGCGGATACGGCATGTTCCTGACCGTTGTGCCGGGCGTCCTGCTGCGCGAAAAGGGCTTCGGCCGGAGCGGAGTCGCCGTGTTCTTCGCGCTTTTCTACGTCGCGATAAGCATCGCGCAGATTGTCGCGGGACGGATATCGGACAGACGCGGGCGCAACGTCACGATGCGCGCGGGGCTTCTGCTGATCGCGGCGGGCATCATTCCGTTCGCGTGGGCCGAAGGGTGGACGGCGCTCGCCTTCCTGACGGCAGCGTCGCTCGGACTCGGCGCGTTCTGCGTCTCGGCGATGGCGTCCCTCGTCGAAGCGGTTCCCGCGGCGCTGAAGGGTTCGGCCTCCGCCGTCTTCTACGTTCTGTGGGGCCTGGGGTACTTCCTCGCGCCGCCCGCGCTTTCCGCGCTCGGCGGCGCGGTCGGATTCCGCACGGCGTTTCCGATTGTCGGAGCCGTCGTTCTCGCAGAGTTCGCGGCATTATGGGCGAACGGTCGGGCAGGACAATGATTCCCTGCGCCACCGGACCGGCGGGATCCGGGCCTGTCGTCCGTCCGCCCGAAGACGCATTCGAAGATATCCGGGTACAAAAAGACGCATTCGGGAGCACAAACATACGAAAGACGGGCCTTTGCGGGTATACTTGGGAAGAAGCCCATCGATCCCTACACGGAGGTGTCGCGAGATGAGGGAGTATTTCCTGAAGACGGAGCGTCTCG
>CAZVUT010000525.1:0-1534 GCA_964630155.1 uncultured Synergistaceae bacterium | reverse complement strand
ACACGGTCTTCGGCCGGAACTACCTCGCGACGGGCGGCAACGAGCGCGCGAGCTATGTCGCGGGCATCGACACGCCGCGGATGATCGTCATGGGCTTCGTCATCGCCGGAGTGCTCTCGGCCGTTGCGGGGCTGCTGACCGCCGGGCGGCAGGACTCCGTCTCGAACACGATGGGGTCGGGAATGACGATGCTCGCGTTCGCTGGGGCGCTCCTGGGCGGCACGTCCATGAGCGGCGGCAAGGGGTCGGCGTTCGGAATGCTCGGCGGCGCGATCCTTCTCGGGATGTTCTCGAACGCGCTGAACCTTCTGGGCGTTCAGGTCACGCTCGTCCACGCGGCGCAGGGGACGCTGATCTTCCTCGCGATCCTGATCGACCGTTTCCGCATTCAGCTTCGCGGCGCCCTGCTCCGAAAGGAACAACTGAAAAAACTGCATCACGCCGGCGGCGCGCAATAGGCCGGTCGAATCTGTCCGGGGGTGGTCGGGTCGAAAACATTCCGCAGAAATCCGCGCCGATATGGGAGATCCCCGTGAGCGAAGCGAACGCCACGGGGTGTGCGACAACGAAAGGGAGGTCATGCGTGTGAAAAAGATCCGGAAATCCGTCTCCGTCCTGTTCCTTGCGGGACTCGTCCTGTCCCTCGTCTGCGGCGGCGCCTTCGCGGCCGACAAGAAGTTCACCGTCGGAATGATCATCAAAGAACCCACGGCTCCGTTCATCCAGGCGTTCGTCAAGGGCGCGGAGACGAAGGCGAAGGAACTCGGCATAGAGCTTCTCGTCCGCGACGGCCAGGCCGACACGATGAAGATCATGGAGATCATCGACACGTTCCTCACGCAGAAGATCGACGCCTTCATCCTCGGCGGCGCGGTGGACCTGCGCTCGCTCGTGCCGGGAATCAAGCGGCTCAACGAGGCCAAGATCCCCGTGGCCGCCATCGACACGTCGCCCGAGGGCGGCAAGGTCGACTTCTTCCTCTCGTTCGACCTCGAGAAGTCGAGCGCGAAGGCCGCGAAGGCCTTCATCGAGGGGATCAAGGCCCGGAACGGCGGAAAGGTTCCCGAGGGCGTCGTCATCGAGATCATCGGCGACGAGGCGGACATGTTCACGCACGCGTGCTCGAAGGGCTTCGCGGACGTCATGAAGGAATACCCGCAGCTGACGGTCGCGCGCGGCGAGGGGAAATGGAACAACACCGACTCGCACGCGAAGGCGTCCGACATGCTGACGCGCTACGGCAAAAAGGTCCTCGGGATCTACGTCCAAACGCCGGACATCATGGGGGCGGGCGTCGTCTCCGCGATCGAGGCGGCGGGCTTCCAGGCGAAGGACTACGGGATCTGCGGCATCTGCATCGGTCCCGAGGGCATCGACCTCATCAAGAAGGGCAAGGTCCTCGCCATCGTCGAGCAGCCCGCGTACGACTCCGCGCTTCTCGCCGTGCAGTACCTCTACGACATGACGCACGGAAAGCCGGTCCCGAAGATCGGCGACACGATCACGGTCCCGAACGCGCTCTGGTCGCCCGCCG
>CAZVUT010000524.1:0-1551 GCA_964630155.1 uncultured Synergistaceae bacterium | reverse complement strand
GGTGCGGCCCCCACACCTCGAACGCGCCGATCGGAAGAAGCATCGCGTGCGTCTTCTGAATCTCGTTCCGGTAATCGACCAGGTTCATTTCCTTCATCAACATGCCGTTTCCCCTTCTTTCCCGAAAAATGTGCGTTCAATGAATCCGTTTCGAGACGCCTGATATATGCAGACAAGACCAACGGGAGCCGCGTGGAACGCCATGGTGCGAACGACAGCGGACGCAACCGCACAAACAACGCGCGCCGCTACGTCGGCGGGATCGGATCCGTTCCTCCCCCCCCTCGCGCCCGCCTTATCCGCGTTCGCTCCGAATACGGAACGGTATTCGACGATATCGCTCCGGGCATAGTAGCGGGTGAAGTAGACGATCGCGCGGGATTCATCGTAGTTGAAGCGCTCGATGCGAAGAAGCGGGGAGCCGCTTTTCACGTCGAGCAGGCGGGAGGTTTCTTCGTCGGCGAGAACGGCCGTGACGTATTCTTCGGCTGTTTCGAGATAAATGGAAAAGCTGTCCCGGAGAACGTCCGTGGTGCTGAAAACGACGCCAGCGCGTCGAAAGGGCTCCGCGCTCATCGTGTCGGGAAAGAACGTGTTGATCGCGAACACGGGAAGCCCGTTCCAGCTTCGGACGCGAACGATGCGGAGAACCTTCTGTCCGTCACGCAGACGCAGCGCGGCGCACGTCGCGGGATCGGGATCTTCGTATTCGATCGATATCGCTCTGCATGTGAGTTCATCGAAATGGGCTTCGTAGAAATCGGGGAAGCCGGCGAAAAGCAGCCAGCGCATCGTATTGGACTTGTCCGTAACGAACGTACCCTTGCCTTGCATCCGGACGATCAGGCCATCGTGCTCCAGCCGTCCCATCGCCTGTCTGACCGGGGCCCGGCTTGCGCCGTAAAGGCGCTGAAGTTCGGTTTCCTGGGGCAGCATATCTCCGGGACGAAGTCGGGCGTCGATGATTTGTTGCCGGATGTCGTCGTAGATTTTGGAGTGCAGCGGAACCGATGTCGCCACAAGAACCCCACCTTCCGGCATCGGGAGCGGATGCGCCTGGTAATCGTTATAACATCATAATCATTAACGGTCAAGGAGAGGGAGGGCGCCTTGTCGTCGGACAGCGATGAGGCATTCCCGAGCGGGAAAGGAAGAAGTCGCGCCGTGAAGGCGCAGGGCGAAATCCTTTCTCACGACATCGGCGACAGGGGCAGACGGGGGCGGAAAACATCGACAGGATAGGAATCCGTCGCGGGAGGGCGAAAAATCGGGCTGTCGCGCACGACTCTCACGGGGACGATCGGTGCGATGAGCCGAGGGGGAAAATCCGGCCGGGCGACGCGGGATGAAATACCGCGTGAACGCATCCGTTCAGGGAACCGACGCAATCCCGGGCGCTTCGCGGAGGCAGGGGGCGAAGCGCCGCCGTTTCAACGCTCCGGGGTTGCCCCGACTGTAGAATTTCCGGCCTGTTGTTTATAGGTCACGCCGAAAACAGTATCCCCAAGCCATTTCCTGAACGACGGGTTATCGCTGAACTGCCTGAACAAC
>CAZVUT010000523.1:0-1554 GCA_964630155.1 uncultured Synergistaceae bacterium | reverse complement strand
GCGGATCAGCTCCATCGCGCCGGGGGTCGAGACGTGGCAGACGCTCACGCGCGCGCCGGCGTCGCCCGCATAGCGCAGGATCTTTTCGACCGCCTGGATTTCGGCCAGCGGAGGGCGCGACAGGCCGTGCGCCGCGAAATCCGTCCGGCCGGCCGTCCGGAGCCTCTTCGTCGCCGCGCCGATGATGTCGTCGTTTTCGGCGTGCACGGCGCAGATCCGCCCGGTCTTCGCGACCGCATCGAGCACGCCCTGCAGGACGCCGTCGGTGCAGGACAGGATCCCCTCGAACTCGGCGCCGCGGCCCTTGGGCGCGCGGAACAGAAAGGTCTTGAAGGCGACGGCGCCCGCGGCCGCAAGTTCGGGGATGCAATCGATATGCTCCGCTCCGGCGCCGCCGTAGAACGCAAAATCCACAAGAGAACTCCGCGAGGCGACATCGATGCGGTTTTTGAGGATCGCGGCGGAATACTGGGGCGGCGCGGAGATGGGCATTTCGAGAATCGTGGTGACGCCGCCGGCGGCGGCGGCGGCCGTTTCGGTCGCGAAGCCGCCCCGTTCGGGGCAGGCCGGTTCGCGCAGATGAACGTGCGTATCGACGCCGCCGGGAAGGAGCAGGGCGCCCCGTGCGTCGATCCGCTCCGTCGCACGCGGGACACACGCGCTGTCGCAGAGAACCGCGATCCGGCCGTCCCGAATCCCCACGGCGCCCTGAAAAACGCCTTCGGGAACGGCGACCCGCGCGTTCCGTATCAGCAGATCGAGGACCGGCGCCACTGTCGCTACGCTCCGTCCGCAGGAGCCTGCGTCAGATCCACGCGTTTCCGGATCTCATCGGCCGCGTCCAGGACCTTCTTCACGAGAATTTCCAGCGTTTCTTCCGTCGCGCGGTTATCGGGCAGCGTAACGCCGACGCTGCCGCAGGAGTTCTCGAACGGGAAATAGACCGGGACCGCGATTCCCGTGACGCCGGGATCGACCTCGCCCGACGCGACGATGTAGCCCCTTTGCCGGCGCTCGAGATACTTTTCGAAGACGCGGCCCGGATCGGTGATCGTCTTCGGCGTGAAGGCCCTGAGGGGTTTTTCGTAGAGAATCTGCCGGACGCGCTCTTCGGGCATGCACATGAGAACGGCGAAGCCGGTCGCTCCGGCATACAGCGGGAAGTGCTGCCCGAGTTCGGAAGAGATCTTGAGGCGATGCGTCGTTTCGATCTTGTCGACGCAGATGGCGCCCTCATCGTCGGACATCGTGAGGATGACCGTCTCGCCCGTGTCGGCGGCAAGCTCCTCGAGAACGGGACGGGCGGCCGAGCACGACGTGATGCTCCGGTCGACGATGCGTCCAAGCGCCAGGACCTTGAGACCGAGCCGGAACTTGTCGGACCCCGGAACGCGCAGCAGCCACCCCGCGTGTTCCAGCGTGATCACGAGACGGTGGATCGTGCTCTTGTGGATTCCGACGATGCGACTGATCTCGGAAACCCCGAGCGGGCCGGTCTGACGGCCGAACAATTCGAGGATCTGCAACGCGCGCTGTATCGAATGATTCAGATAC
>CAZVUT010000522.1:0-1561 GCA_964630155.1 uncultured Synergistaceae bacterium | reverse complement strand
CGATGGACGCCATAGGGCTCAAGGATAATCTGGTTCAGCTCTCCCAGACGACGAAAGGCGCTTCAGTACAGTTCGACCGCGTCTATGCGATGCAATTCGCAACGTTCATTCAGGAGATCCGAAAGAAAGGGCTCAAAATCGTCTCCGCGGAAATCAAGGCTTTTTCCGTGGGGAAGGAGCGTCTTTTTTCCGTTTCGCTCATTATCGGAGGAGCATCGTGAAACGGTTTCTCGGAATTGTATCTGTCTTTTTCGTTTTTCTCCTGTCTCTGCTTTGTTCCTCCCTTTTCTTCTTCCCGTGGGAGCAGGTGGGGGAGTACGGAATCGGACTCGTCTCCCAATCCCTTGCACGGCAAGGACTTCCGTTGACGTACGACCGTATCGGGGCTGACGGACGGTTTCTTCCCGATTTCGTGCTGACGAATGCAGCGGTTGGGAACATGCTCGGAAGTCTTCACGTCAAAGAGATCGTCCTGCATCCGCGTTTCGTCGCATCTTTGACGAATCTCGGCGCAACGGCGGAACTTTCCTTTCGGGACGCCGAAATAACGTTCGGGAAGGAAGGGCGCGCCGCGTTATCCTCCGGATCGCTGACCGTCCTGCTTCGACGGAAGAACGCGCGGATCGACGTCGCGGAAACGCGCGGCGATATCAGAATACGCGGTCATGTGGTCGTTGAGACTCCGACGCGCCGAATCGCCGGAGCGAATATGGAGTTCGGCGTCACTGACGTCCTGGACGCGAAACTCGGCGCCTTGAAGGGGATCGCGCCCTTCGAGAGGGAGAAGAAGGGCGTTTGGCGATGGAAGCAGGGGGAGGCGAAGTAGTGTCCCGATTCGAGGAATTTCTCGGAAACGCGCGCGGCATTCTGCGGGGCGGATCCGGTTCGACGTATATCCGCGCCGCCGCGGAAATGACCGAGCGGATTCTCCCCTTTGCAGGGGCCGTCTGTCTTGGAGCGGTTCTCGGTTTTTTTCTGATGTCCTCTTTCGGCTCATTCCTGACCGATGTGAATTTCGGGCTTCGCATGGCCGGACTCTCCGGAGGCCTTTCGGTGCAACAGTCACTTGGCGCCGAGAACGCGCCGACGCTGAAAGATTTCGTCGATGCGAACCCCTTTGGGGCGACGTTGCGAAAAGCGGAAATTGCACCGGAAAAGAAGGCGGCCGAGAAACCTAAAACCGCTGAGCCTGGACCCGGAGAGAGCTTGAAAGGCGTGGCGCTTTCGGGAACGTTTCCCGGAATCGCGGCGCTCTTCACGGAGAACAAGACCGAGCGGATCGTCATCCGCGGGGACAGAATCAACGGATACGCGCTCGTGGAAGTCACTCCCTACGATGTCGTCCTCAGCGGCGACAAGGAAAAGGTGGTTCTGTCGCTCTATTACGGACCGGCCCAGGCGCCCGCGCCGAAGGGACAGGAGAAAAAGGCGACGGTTCAACCGACGCCGCAGAGCAAGGAGCCGCAGCAGGCGTCGAACGAGGTGAAGGCCGCGACAGCGACGGAGCAGGGCGTCATCGACAGGGATCTCGTCAACCGCATGCTCATGAACCCGTTCGACG
>CAZVUT010000521.1:0-1561 GCA_964630155.1 uncultured Synergistaceae bacterium | reverse complement strand
CGTCGAACGGGTTCATGAGCATGCGGTTGACGAGATCCCTGTCGATGACGCCCTGTTCCGTCGCTGTCGCCGCCTTCACCTCGTTCGCCGCCTGCGGGGTCTCCTTGCTCTGCGGCTTCGTTTGAACCGTCGCCGTTTTCCCCTGTCCCTTCGTTACGGGCGTTTGGGCAGGACCGTAATAGAGAGACAGGACCACCTTCTCTTTGTCGCCGCTGAGGACGACATCGTAGGGTGTGACTTCCACGAGCGCGTACCCGTTGATTTTGTCCCCACGGATGACGATCCGCTCGTTCTTGTTTTCCGTAAACAGCGCCGCAATTCCGGGAAACGTTCCCGAAAGCGCCACTCCCTTCAAACTCTCTCCGAGTCCAGGCTCAGGGGGCTTAGGTTTCTCCGGTGTCTTGATTTCCGGTGCTTTTTCCGCTTTTCGCAACGTCGCCCCAAAAGGGTTCGCATCCACAAAATCTTTCAGCGTCGGCGCGTTCTCGGCGCCAAGTGACTGTTGAACCGAAAGGCCTCCGGAGAGCCCGGCCATACGAAGCCCGAAATTCACATCGGTCAGGAATGAACCGAAAGAGGACATCAGAAAATATCCGAGAACAGCTCCGAGGCAGACGGCCCCTGCAAAGGGGAGAATCCGCTCGGCAATTTCGGCGGCGGCGCGGACATAGGTCGAACCGGATCCGCCCCGCAGTATGCCGCGCGCATTTCCGAGAAAATCCTCGAAACGGGACACTACTTCGCCTCCCCCTGCTTCCATCGCCACAATCCCTTCTTTTCCCTCTCGAAGGGCACAATCCCTTTCAAAGCGCCGAGCTTCGCATCCAGGACGTCAGTGACTCCGAACTCCATGTTCGCTCCGGCAATTCGGCGCGTCGGAGGCTCGATGACGACATGACCGCGGATTCTGATATCGCCGCGCGTTTCCGTAACGTCGATCCGCGCGCTCTTCCGTCCGAGCAAGGCAACAAACGATCCGGAAGATAATGCGGCGCGCCCTTGCTTTCCGAATGCTATTTCGGCGTCCCGAAAAGAAAGTTCCGCCGTAGCGCCGAGGTTCAACAAAGACGCAACAAAGCGGGGATGCAGGACGATCTCTTTGACGTGAAGACTGCCGAGTATGTTTCCAACCGAAGCATTCGTCAGCACAAAATCTGGAAGAAACCGTCCGTTGGCCTCGATGCGATCGTACGCCAACGGAAGTCCCTGCCGCGCAAGGGATTGTGAGACGAGTCCGATTCCGTACTCTCCGACCTGCTCCCACGGGAAAAAGAAAAGGGATGAACAAACCAGAGATGCGAGAAAGACGAAAAGAACGGATATAATCCCGAGAAACCGTTTCACGCCTCTCCTCCGATAATGAGGGAAACGGAAAAAAGCCGCTCCTTCCCGACGGAAAAAGCCTTGAGTTCCGCAGAGACGATTTTGAGCCCTTTCTTTCGGATCTCCTGAATGAACGTCGCGAGTTGTTCCGCGTAGACGCGGTCGAACTGGACGGATGCGCCCTTCGTCGTCTGGGAGAGCTGAACCAGATTATCCTTGAGCCCTATGGCGTCCATCG
>CAZVUT010000520.1:0-1564 GCA_964630155.1 uncultured Synergistaceae bacterium | reverse complement strand
GGAACCATCCCGAGTGCATCGCGCACAGTCCGACGAGAATCGGGCTGACCAGGGCCGAGATCGTGCTCCACGCGACCCAGAGCGTCAGCGTCGCGGCCGACATGTCCGACCAGGCGCCCGATATGAGCGCGAGCGCAACCGCGCCCGCAAGGAAGAGGACAAAGCCCATTCCGATGGCCTTCTTCGTCGCTTCCCGGCTCACGCTGTACGTCTCCTGCCCCGCATCCGCAGCTGTCGCGCCCGGCTTTCGCGTAATGATGATGACCGCCTGGATCAGCGAGACAATGCCGGCCCCTATCATGACGCCGTGGGGAATGTACGTCTTTCCGAGGTCCGCAGGAAGACCCGTGATCCCCAAGCCGCCGAGAAACGATGCGATTTCCGGAAAATAGCCCCGAACGAGAAGACCGAGCGCCAGCGCGACCATCGCGAACGTGTTCGCGATGAACGCGATCCCGACGCCGGCCATCGGAAGACCGGCCGTGAGAAACGGTTTGATCTTGAGCGCGGCTCCCGCCGCACCGAGCAGAATCCCTCCGAAGAGCAGGCGTCCCTTGCGCCCGCCCTCGTCACCCGCGATGAGCGCCTGCGCGGTCGCGACGCCCGGAGGCCAGGAACCCGTCGCCGGAAACAGCTCGGAATCGTAGACGCGGTACACGAAGTACATTCCGATCAGCGTCGCGATCCCCGATCCGACGAGCATCGGAATCAGTTGCCGGACATCTCCGAACGCGAACAGGATGCAGACCGCCAGCAAGCCGCAATTCGCCGCGCCGAATCCGGCGGCCGACGTCATCGTCTGGACGAGGTTCTGCCGGTCCAGACTCCGGAACTTCGCCATCGACGCGACGGGGAGCCGCGCTATGGCCATCGCGAGCAGCGCGCCGATTATCGACGTGTTCGGAGTGATGCCGATCCGCGCGATGATCTGCATGCAGATCACCGCCGACAGCACCGAAACGATGACGCTGACCAGCAGGGTCTCACGCTCCAACGCCTTCACGTGTGGTTCCGTTCTGTCTTTCATGTCCGCCCTCCCCATGCTTTATCTGATTCGTCAGACTATATGACGTGTGTTGTATTATCCGACATCAGAAAAGACGGAACAACGTCCTCAAGTCACGAAAGAGTGCGCCGGGATTTGTGCGCCGTGCACAGAGGCTCTGTCAGTTCAGGGAAAGAATCGTGAGGGCGATCCGGAGCAGAAAAGCGGAATATCCCGTAAGGGCTTCCGGGGAGAGCAATTCGCCGATCTTTTCCAGGCGGTAGCGAAGCGTGTTTCGGTGGATGTGCAGGCGATGGGCGGCTTCCTTGCAGCACCGGTCGCATTCGAGGAACACCTTGAGGGTTTCGCACAGAGACGCTTCGTGCTCGCGGTCATACGTCAGGAGCGGCGAAAGCAGATTTCGCAGGGAGATAAGATACTCTTCCCTGCCGGGATGGTCGTCGAGGAAGGAGAGCACGCTCACCTCCGAAAAAGAAAAAACTCCAGCGCCGCACCCCAGCGCCGCGGCCGCGTCGAGGGCTTTCCGGGCTTCGTGCAGGCTGCGTCGCGCTCCGCAGG
>CAZVUT010000519.1:0-1578 GCA_964630155.1 uncultured Synergistaceae bacterium | reverse complement strand
CGATCGGCCGGAAGGAATCCGCCAGCGCTCCGAGCATTCCGTCCCGCATCGATTCTCCGAGAGTCCTGCGCTTCTGGTAGGCGTCCATCAGCAGAACGGCGTTGTTGACGACGATCCCGATGAGCATGACGATGCCCAGCAGGACGAAGATGTTCACGCTCTCTCCGGTCAGGTAGAGCGCCCAGAAGACACCGATCAGACCGAGCGGCAGCGTTGTCATGATCAGGATCGGCTGAACGACCGATTCCAGGACGGCCGCGAGGACGAGGTACGTCAGAACGACGGCGATGATCGCCGCTTCGAGAAACGCATCCGACGCTTCCTGCATGAATTCGTAGTCTCCCATGAACCGGTATGAATATCCCGGCGGGAAATCGCCTTTAGCGTCGATCGCCGATGACAGGTCGCTCACGACCGTCCCGAGAGCCGCCCCCTGTCCGATGTCGGAATAAAACATGGCCGTCCGCTGTTTGTCGACGCGCGAGATCATGATCGGAGATTTCGTCTGGCGGATGTCCGCAAGGTTGCCGAGAAGCTGCGGCTGTCCCGGGGCGCCCGTGAACAGGAACTCCTTCACCTGGTCCTTTCCCTGTTCTTCCGACAGCTTGACGCGAATATCGTACGTCCGGTCCGAAGACTTGTACGTTCCCGCCTTGATCCCTTCGATATTCCCGCGTAGCGCCAGCCCGAGGTCCGTTTCTGCGATCCCGAGATCCGAGAGCACCGCGCGTTTCGGGTAGATTCGGATTTCCGGCTTCCCTTCGCGGACGCTCGTATCGGAATCCTGAATGTCCGGATTCCGCTTCGCTATGTCCGCAACGCGCAACGCGAGAGTATCCAACTGGGTCAGTTCCTCCCCCCGGATCTCGACGGTGATGGGGCGCGCCTGTCCGCCCGCCATGCTCGGGAGCGAAACGGTGACGATCGCGTTCGGAACCGTCGCGAGTTTCTCCCGTATGTCCTTCATCCGTTCAAAGATCGTGAAGGAACGCTCCGTCTTGTCGCCGAATCGCAGGAAGATCTGCCCCATGTACACGCCTTCCGTGGCGATTCCGGCCTCGCCCTCCACCTTTCCGACCGTCGTGAGGATGTGGCGCAGCTCGGGCTGGCTTTTCAGGATGTTCTCCACCTCGCGGATCCGTTCCGTCGTCTCTTTCAGATTCGAGTCCGTCGGATACTCCAGCTTTATGTAGATCTGTCCCTGGTCCATGTTCGGCGTGAAGCTCATTCCGAGCCTCGGGAACAGCCAGAGCGCATGGATCAGCAGGACGACTCCTCCCGCGAGGATCGCGAAGGTCAGGATTCGGGAGCGTCCCGAAAAACGCAGGAATCCGACATACGACCCGGTCAGCCGATCGAATAGTCCGTTCCAGAAAGCTTCGGCCTTTCTGAGAATCCAGTGCTTCTTCTGTTCCCCGGATTTCAGCAGAAGGAGGCAGAGAATCGGCGTGAGCGTGAAGGAGATGAAGAGCGATACGATGTTGACGATGAGACTCGTGACGGCGAAGGGGCGGAAGAAGAGCCCCACCATGCTGCCCATCATCGCGATGGGCAGGAAGACGACCATGTTCGTCCCCG
>CAZVUT010000518.1:0-1581 GCA_964630155.1 uncultured Synergistaceae bacterium | reverse complement strand
TCGTCGCCGTGTTCCTGATGCTCACGGGAATCGGGTTCATCAGCACGCTGACGGGAACGATCGCATCGTATTTCGTCCGTCCCGAAGATGCGGACGCCCCTGCGGCCGCTCCCCGCAACGAATTCGTCGCGACGGCGATCCGCAGGCTCGAAGACTTCGATCGTCTGTCGCCCGAAGAGGTCCGAGAGATCTGCGCCGTGCTCGTCAGCCTGAAGGACGCCTCGAAACCGGAATCCGACGACGCGGATCGAACTGCGGTACAATAAATCGGAATGATGCGGCAAGGAGGCGAGGCTCATGGATCGGGTGCTGCTGGTGGATGACGACGCGGGGTTGTGCGATCTGCTCGTGGAGTATCTCGGGACGGAGGGCTTCGACGTGACGGTCGTCCATGACGGCCTGTCCGCGGTCCCGAAGGCGCTCGGCGGCGATTTCTCGCTCGTCGTTCTCGACGTGATGCTTCCCGGCAAGGGAGGACTCGATGTCCTGAAGGACCTCCGGCGGGAATCGTCGGTTCCCGTGCTGATGCTTACGGCCCGGGGCGACGACGTCGACCGGATACTGGGGCTGGAACTCGGGGCGGATGACTATCTGCCCAAGCCGTTCAACCCGCGCGAGCTGTCCGCGCGAATGCGCGCGATCCTGCGCCGCGGCCGTCCGGCGGAGACGGCGGAGGCGCGCGACGGACACGAAGCCCCCCTGAGCGTCGGGAACCTGCAACTGGACGTTTCGGCGCGGTACGTCAGCACGGACGGACGGCGCGTCGATCTGACGACGATGGAGTACGACCTTCTCGAAGCGCTCATGCGCTCCCCCGGCGCGATTTTCTCGCGCGAAAAGCTGATGCAGCAGGTCTTCAAGCGCTCATTCTCCCCGTTCGACCGAAGCCTGGATGTCCATATCAGCAACCTGCGCCACAAGATCGGTCCGTACCCCGACGGCTCGGACCGCATCAAGACCGTGCGGGGCGTTGGGTACATCCTCTCCTACCCGCCGGAGGAAGCGAGGGGCGGATGAAGCGCTCGTCGCTGTTCGTCACGGTCTTCCTCTGGTTTCTCGCGACCATCTTTCTGTCGGTCGCGGTCAGCTTCGGCCTGACGATCCTGATGACCCGGCAGGGGATCGTCCTGACCGGGGAGGAGGAAGTCCTGTCCAAGGCGCTGTCGCTTCGCGGACGCGAGTGCCTCGCCATTCTCGAAAAGGACGGCCCCGAAGCGCTGTCGGCGACGGCCCGGACGATCCGCCGCGAGACGGGGTTCTCGATGTTCTTCTTCCATCCCGACGGACGATCCGTGTTCGACGACGAGCCCGAATTCGTGCGGAAGATCGGCAAGCGGGCGATCGAGTCCCTGGAGGAGGGGCGCTCCTTCGAGACGCGCAACGACTTCACGATCGTCACCGAGCGCATGAAAGCGGCTTCCGGCAGGGAATACGTCGTCGTCGGGAGCTTCCATCGTCCGCCGCCCGTGCTGCGCGTGATCGCCGAGAAGCGCGTCCCGTTCGCGATCTACCTCGCAGGGTTCCTCGCGACGGCCCTTCTGCTCTGCTTCCTGCTCGCGCGCCACATCAGCGAACCCCTGA
>CAZVUT010000517.1:0-1591 GCA_964630155.1 uncultured Synergistaceae bacterium | reverse complement strand
GTCGATATTCGTCTCGAGCACCACGCCGGCGTCGTGCTCCAGCGGCGACCGTTCGTCGCCCGACGGACATTCCATGCAGAAGACGCGAAGGGCGTTGGGGATATCGCTCTCCCGTCCCCCGAGCCCGCGTCCCTCGGCGACGAGCTTCCCCGCCGGAAGCGTCCCGAATTCGTCCGCAAACATCGTGGCGAGCAGCGCCCCCGTCGGCGTCACGCGCTCCATCGGCTCCCCCGCGACAAAGACCGGCGCGCCCTTGAGCAGCGCACTCGTCGCAGGCGCCGGAACAGGCAAAAGTCCGTGCGCGCAACGCACCGTCCCCGATCCCACGTTCAAGGGCGAACAGACGACGCGCGCCGGTGCGAGACGCTCAAGCAACATGAACGCCCCCAGGACATCCACAAGGCAGTCGATCGCCCCGACCTCGTGAAAGTGGATCTCGTCGGGCGACACGCCGTGAACGCTCCCCTCCGCCTCGGCCAGGCGTCGGAACGCCGCCGCGCCGCGCTCCTTCACGAACGGGGAAAAGCGGCTTCGCTCGATGATATCGAGAACATCATGCAAATGCCGGTGCGGGTGATGCTCATGCGTCGCGACCTCGATCCGGTAGCCGGACAGACCGCCGCGCGCGCCGCGCGAAACGCGGACGTCCACATCCGGCACGTTCAGCGCCGCCGCAACGGCAGCCGGAAACGCCGCCGAAAACTCCTTCGTTCCTTCAAGCCCATCGATCACGTCAAGCATCGCCCCGATTGTCATATCTCCCGCGATCCCGGCGAAACAGTCGAAATACAGAACGCGCACACGAATCCCCTCCAGCTTCGGACGCCTTTTCGCCGTCCGTCCGAGCGACATGTCTCCTTTGCTCAATTGAAGTTCCATTGGTCACAGCAATTCGTTTCGCACAACTTCAAAATACACGAAAGGCGAGTATTTCCGCAGAAAATCCGAGTCGCATCCGCCCGTGCAATACTCATAAAAGCGTCGCGCACGAATCTCGCGATTTCCCGAATCATCCAATCCGAGTCGATCGATTGTCCTCTGAACAGCCGTTTTTTCCGGGTCGCCCAGTTCGGGATTCGGATAGATGCGCCCACTCACCGGTTCAAGACGGAACCAGCCGTCTTCAATCTCAAAAGGATCGAGGACATCCTCATACTCCCGCTTCCGACTATTCATGACCGAGCACGCAAGGCGATAGTTGCTCCATTCATAGATCAAATCCGGACGTTTCGATTTGGCGACGAAATGGTCGATTGAAGCGCCGCCCGTCACACGCTCGATGAAAACGGAAAGATACGCACAGATGCCCCGATATTTCTCATGCAGATCATCGAGGCAATCGCGCCAGTACGGTTTCATTTCGATCCCAGTCGGAAGCGGCCGATTAAGAGCAATTTTTTTCCGCCGGAGATATGCGAGTCCTTTCCGCCGAACCTTTGATTCAAAATCCGCCGGTTCGGGTTGAGGCTCCACGTGAATCATGAAAGCCAACCCTTCTTTTCCGCTATGAAACGCCAGCGCACCCAAAAGGGGTCCGTATCTCCCAAAACGGTCCGCAGCCGCGCATCCAGCTCACGCGCACTGTGCGAAT
>CAZVUT010000516.1:0-1598 GCA_964630155.1 uncultured Synergistaceae bacterium | reverse complement strand
GCACTTCGCTGTGCCAGAGGACGTCCACCGTCATCTTGCCGGACTCGCGTTCGGCGGCGATCTTCGCCATCAGCTTCCCCGCGCCGGCGGAATAGTAGTCGAATTCGATTCCCGCGTTGTTCTTGACGAACGCGTCCTTGAGCGCCCCGATGAGCGACTCCTTCATTGACGTGTACACCGTGAGTTTTTCTCCGGCCCATGCCGCGCCGGAAATCGCGAGAAGGGACACAAGAACAAGAACCGCAAGCAGTTTCTTCACCTGTCGCAACCCCCTTTGTCTGTCGATGAACCATTCGTCGGAATCGTCCGCGGAACGCAAGAAAACGGTTCCGCACCTCGTGAACTATTGCTCTTTTCGCTCTCCAGCCGCGGGATCACCTCCGGGTTCAGCATTGTTCGTTCGATATGATAAAGCGTAACAACAGTGTAACAGAACATTACTGTAATACGTGTCAGGGTTTGTGTCGAGGCGTTTGCACGCAAAAATTCCCCGTATCCGGTCTCGGATACGGGGAATTTTTGCGTGATTTCGTAATGCGACGCGGAAGCGGGGGCCTTCCGGCGGCGGTCGGATTATTGCGCGGCCCGGATCGCGGCGGCGCGTTTTTCGAGGTCGACGGCCTTTTTCGCCTTTCCGGAGGCGCGGTACAGGGCCGCCAGCTTTTCGAGACGTTCGGCCGCGTCGGGGTGTTTCGGCCCGCGGATTTTCTCCACGATCTCCAGCGAGCGTTTGTACAGCGGTTCCGCCTGCGCGAATCTGCGTTGCGACATGTACACTTCGGCGAGGTTGGCCAGGCTCACGGCGACATCGGGGTGATCGGGGCCGAACGCCCGTTCCCAGATCGTCCGCGCGCGGATGCAGAGCTTTTCGGCCTCCGCGTACCGCTTCTGCGAATGGTACTGCAGCGCGAGGTTGTTGAGCGTCGTGGCGACGGTCGGGTGGTTCGCGCCGAGCGTTTTTTCCTTGATGCCGATCGAGCGCTTGTAGAGCGGGTACGCCTCGTCGTACCGTCCCTGGAGCCGGTAGATTTCCGCCAGGTTGTTCAGGCTCGCGGCGACCGCGGGGTGTTCGGCGCCGAGGGCCTTTTCCCGTATCGCGATCGAGCGTTCGCAGAGCGGCCCGGCCTTCGAATAGTCTCCCCGGGCCCGGTAGAGTTCCGCGAGGTTGTTGAGGCTGGTCGCGATCGCCGGGTCGTCCGGGTCGAGAACCGTCTCGCGGATGCCGAGCGCGCGGATGTAGAGTTCTTCCGCCCGGTCGAGCCTTCCCTGCCCGTGATGGAGCAGCGCGAGGTTGTTGATCGTCGTCGCGACGGCCGGAGAATCCGGGCCGAGCGCGCCCTCAAGAATCGCGATCGCCCGCTCGTACAGGGGTTCGGCCTCGTCCGGCCGGTCGCCCGTCCGGTACAGCTCCGCGAGGTTGTTCAGGCCTGTGGCGACATTGAGGTTGTCCGGGCCGAACGCCGCTTCGAGGATCGCGACGGATCGCTTGTAGAGCGGTTCGGCGTCGGCGCTGCATCCCTTCGCGTCGTACGCCAGGGCGAGGGTGTTGCAGCTCAGTGCGACGTCGGGATGGTCGCTCCCGAAAGCGCTTTCGGCGG
>CAZVUT010000515.1:0-1601 GCA_964630155.1 uncultured Synergistaceae bacterium | reverse complement strand
GCAATCGAATCCGCGCTGTCGGACGTAGCTGATCGTCTCCGGTCTGGCGCAGTCGGCCCAGATCGTCCAGCGGCGGCTGCCGTCGATCTCGTCGAACATCGACCGTCCCGGCTCACCCTGACGCCGCGCGAGGTCATCGATATCAACGCCGATCCCGTACGCCTCATGGTCGATGTAGAGCGTCCGGTCTATGATGTAGCAGCGGATCAGCGCGGTCGGATCTTGCGAAAACCCCCAGTCCGCGCCGAAGAAGAACCTCGCGTCCTCCGGCGTCTGGAACGCTGCGACTCGGTATTTCCCGCGCAGGATAACGGCGTCGGAGACAACCCGAGTCTCGCCCTCCCAGACGTGCTGGTAGGCTTCGGGATCGACGCGGCGCAGGTACTCCAGCTCGCCCAAAAGGACATCGGGAAACCACGGGTTATCGCGGAAGGAAACTTTCTGGACGATCGCATTGGGGGGCGGGTTGAGAACGAAACGCTTGTACGTCGGATCGTCGGCGTCGATAGGGTTGAACGATATCCAGATTTCGGAGTCCGCCTGTCGGATGGTCGGTATCAGGACGTCCCAGGACTCATTGCTGACGCTTTGAGCCTCTTCAATCCACGCGATATCGACGCCTTCAGTTGACTTGATTTCCTGGATATTGTGCCGGAGGCCCTTGAAGATGAATTCCGTTCCGTTGGCTCCGACAATTCTGGTTTTCTGCACGTCGTACCAGCGGGAAAGGCCAAGATCAACAAGCTGCTCGCCGAGTAGCTTGTGGACGCTATCGGCTATGCTGGTCTGGTACTCGCGGGCGCAAAGGATGCGCAATTTCCGCTCGACGCCCTTGAGGAGAAGGGCTCGCGCAAACTCCCAAGATTTGGCGCCGCCGCGTCCGCCGTAAAAGACTTTGTAGCGGGCGGGCCGAAAGAGCGACTGGAACGGCAGGGCGAACTCGATCTTTTTGGGCTCTATTTTGGGCTGCATGGGGCTACCTCGATTCGGAGGGTATTTCGGGGCTGATTCCCGGGAGTCGGGAGATGATCCAAAAGTCACGGTCATTTTGGGCCTGAGATTTCGCCCCAAACGAACGAGAACGGCCCTAGGTTGCATTTTGTGGTGAGTAGTGGTGTATCCGTACCTTTTTGGAAAGTTATGGGCCTTGTAGGGCCTCTATTCGCGTCGCTCGGGTTGAGGTGCGCGGATTTTGGGGGGAGAAGGGCCCCTTGAATGGTGAAAGGCATTGAAAACTGACGAAAACGAGCGTATGCTATGTCTATACCACGGGAAGGGGCGGTTTGACATGGCACGCACAGCGGAACGGCAGGAATCGGCAGTGCTCTACATCCGGGTCAGCACCTTGGATCAGGCGGAGAACGGCGTCTCTCTGGATGCGCAGGGAGAACGCCTTCGGGCGTATGCGACCGCGCAGGGGCTCTCGGTCGTCGCCGTTCTTCGGGAAGAAGCGATAAGCGGGACTGTTCCACTCTCCGAACGGCCCGAGGGAAGGAAGCTGGTCGGACTCGTGACATCCGGGAACGCGCATCACGTCGTCGCTCTCAAGCTCGACAGGCTCTTCCGGAGCGCGGTCGATGCGCTACAGACGACTGCCGAGT
>CAZVUT010000514.1:0-1606 GCA_964630155.1 uncultured Synergistaceae bacterium | reverse complement strand
GGGGGTAGTGCGTGTATCCGGCCTTCGCCGCCCGCGCGGCCTCGTCGATGATGTCGGGCTCGGTGTCGAAGTCGGGTTCCCCGATGCCGAGGGAGACGATGTCCGGGTTCGCCGCGGCGACCTGAAAGATCTTCTGGATCTTCGACGGTTCGGCTTTTCTGTACTTCTCCGCAATTTTCATGGTATCCGCTCCTTTTGTCCCATCTGCGCAAACGTCACTTTAGCGAAGCAGTATCGCATTACGGGCGGGGGAAATGCAAGCCCCTTTTTTCGCGTTCCGCCCCGTGAGCGGGCGATGCTGTCCGGCCGGACGGTTGCGGCGCGCGCACCTGGTGTATCATACGAAAAGAAGTATCCTCCGGAGAAAGAAGAGGGGCGTGGTGCGCGTGAGCGTCGGGAGAGAGAAGATCCGGCGGTTCTATGACTTTTTTCTGGTGTTCCTCGCGCTTCTTTGCGTCGTCCTGCTGATCCTTCAGGACCGCATGGAGCTGTCCGATGCGCAGGACGACCTGATCGAATGGCTGGACATGGGAATCTGGATCGTCTTCGCGGCAGACTATTGCATCAACCTCTACGTGGCCGCCGACAGGCGGAAGTACGTTCGGACGCACATTATCGAACTCGTCGCGATCCTTCCGTTCAACGCCTTTTTCAAGGGCATCCGGCTCATGCGCGTTTATCCGCTGATCCGCTCCACGCGGCTGTTGCAGGCGTCGCGCCTGTTCCGGCTGATCGTCTACTTCGGACGGACGCATACATACGTTTCGCGTTTTCTGCGGCAGCACAACTTCCACTACGTCCTTTTTTTCACCGTTTCGACCGTTCTCCTGGGCGCCGTCGCGATCGGACATTTCGAGAAGATGGGGTTCAACGACGCGATCTGGTGGGCGCTCGTAACGGCGACGACGGTCGGGTACGGAGACATTTCGCCGGCGTCGACGGGCGGACGCGTCGTCGCCGTGTTCCTGATGCTCACGGGAATCGGGTTCATCAGCACGCTGACGGGGACGATCGCATCGTATTTCGTTTGTCCCGAGAACGCGGACGAGTCTCCGGAAGCTCCCCGCAACGAGTTCGTCGGGACGGCGATCCGAAAGCTCGAGGACTTCGAGCATCTGACCCCGGGAGAGGTCCGCGAGATCTGCGCCGTTCTCGTCAGTCTGAAGGACGCCTCGAAACCGGAATCCGACGCCGCGGACCGAACTGCGGTACAATAAATCGGAATAACGCGGCAAAGGGGGCGAGGCTCATGGATCGGGTGCTGCTGGTGGATGACGACACGGGGCTCTGCGATCTTCTTGTGGAGTATCTCGGCACGGAGGGCTTCGACGTGACGGTCGTCCATGACGGCCTGTCCGCGATCCCGAAGGCGCTCGGCGGCGATTTTTCGCTCGTCGTTCTCGACGTGATGCTTCCCGGCAAGGGAGGGCTCGATGTCCTGAAGGACCTCCGGCGCGAGTCGTCGGTTCCCGTGCTGATGCTTACGGCGCGGGGCGACGACGTTGACCGGATTCTGGGGCTGGAGCTCGGCGCGGACGACTATCTGCCCAAGCCGTTCAACCCGCGCGAACTGTCCGCGCGAATGCGCGCGATCCTGCGCCGCGGC
>CAZVUT010000513.1:0-1611 GCA_964630155.1 uncultured Synergistaceae bacterium | reverse complement strand
CGCCTGCCGATCGCCTCGACGGCTTCCGGAATGCCGTCGATTCCGGCGATGACGATATCATCCTTTCGCCCTTCGCTCACAAGAACTTCGGAGACTCCGAGGGCCATTTCGTCGTTCGCGCAGCAAAACGCCACGGTGTCGGGAATCTCTGCGAGAACCCGGACCGCGATCTCCCGAGCGTGGCCCCGCTCGAAACCGGCGGACGACGTCACGCAACGGACGGACGGGAGCGACGCGAAAACAGCCATCATCCCTGCAACGCGTCCGCGCGAATGGACGGAATCATTTCGCCCGGCGACGAGGATGACCGTTCCCGAGCGCTCCCCGATCCTTCGGACGACAGCGGAAGCGGCCGCACGCCCCTGTCCCGCGAAATCCGCGATGCGGACGGGAACGTAGTTCTCACCCGCCCGCTCCGCCGCATCGGGCGCACATTTCGGCCCGACGTCGAAGACCGGTATGCCCGCTTCCGCGGCCTCAAGAATCGCGGGCGCAAGGTTCCGCTCGTCCAGCGGGTTGACAACGAGCGCGTCGCACCCGCGCCCGATCATCTCCCGCAGGGCGGCGCGCTGCGCCGCTTTTCCATCGTTTTCCGGGAAGACGCATTCGACGCACACCCCCTCTTCGGAAGCCATTTCGCCGTACGCGCGCTCCATATCCGTCCAGAACGCGTTCGCCCGATCGCAGAGCACAACGCCTATCCGAAAGGATGCGCCCCGGCGCGGAGGCATGTCTTCCCGTTCAAGACGCCGCGCCACGGTTCCGCTCCGCTTTTCGCGCTGCGATGATCGCCGCGCCCAGAGCCCCCGCGATCTGGGCGTCCGGGGAAACGAGGATGGGGCGTCCGAGACGTCGCTGCAGGAGCCGGGCCAGATTAGAACTCCGCGAGACGCCTCCAGTGAACGCGACAGGTCCGTCCCCTCCCAACTTCTGAAGCATTCCGGCTGCGCGTCCGGCGACCGAATCGAGCAGTCCCATCGCAAGAGACTGTTTGTCCACGCCCCTCGCAAGCAGACTCACAACCTCGGACTCCGCGAAGACCGTACACATGCTGCTTATCGGCTGCGGAGCCACGTCCGCCGGAATCGCGCTGAAGTCCGAAAGATCATATTCGAGGAGCGACGCCATCATCTGCAGAAAGCGCCCCGTCCCGGCCGCGCACTTGTCGTTCATCAGAAAATCCCGGACGCTGCCGTCCCGGTCCAGCAGGATCGCCTTGCTGTCCTGCCCGCCGATATCGAGCACCGCACGGGCCTCCGGATGCAGGAACGCGGCGCCCGCCGCGTGACACGTGATCTCCGTCACGCGATCGTCCGAGGGGAACGTGTTCCGCCCATATCCGGTCGCGACGACGCGGGACACCTGCCCCCGCGAAAGGCCGTTCCGCTCGAGCAACGCGTTCATCGCATCGGTTCCGGTCTCGCGCGGATTCCACCCCGTCGGCGCGACGATGGCGTCGACGATCCCTCCGTCGTAGAGAACCGCCTTGATTCCGACGGATCCGAGGTCGATTCCGAGGACGGGCGTCGTCATTTTCTTGATCCGCATCGGTCCGGCCTCGACCGAATTTCTCATTGATTCCATCGTGCCGTCAATATCGTGCATCGTCTC
>CAZVUT010000512.1:0-1614 GCA_964630155.1 uncultured Synergistaceae bacterium | reverse complement strand
ATTATCGCGTGGCTGAAGGAGTACGGCGAGCCCGGAGTCATGCACGCGCCTGTCGCGGTGATGCTCGATTTCTTCTCGGGTTGGACTTTCGCCCGACATTACTTCTACGGTGGCGGCATCAATCGCAAATGGGCGACGCTGCCTTATGACCGCGGCGATTATTTCACCGACGGCGTCCTGCTCATGCTCTATCCCGAATACGACGCCTCGGCCTACTACAACAACGAGCATGGCTTCAACGTCGACACGCCCTACGGTGACATCGCGGATTGCGTTCTTTCCGATGCTCCGGCATGGATGCTGAAACAGTATCCGCTCATCGTTCTCACGACGACGCTCAAGGCGACGGACGAACTCAGGGACACGCTGAACGACTATCTTGCCGACGGCGGCAGGATCGTCCTCACTGAGGCCAACCAGAAAAACCTCAAGCTCGCCGGCGCAAACGTGGTCGTCATTTCCGGCGACGGCCTCACCGAGTGTGCCGACGTGCGTCCTCCGGTGAAGGATCCTGGGCGGGAAAAGCCCTTCCCCCGGGCGCATCCGCTTTCCGCTGAAGCCCGGACAAAACTTGACGAGGCGTTTCGCCGCGTCATGATTTTCGGCACGTCGAAGACCTGCGAAGCAAACGGGCTTTCGATCGTGACGTGCCGTAAGTCGCCGGGTGAGTATACCGTTCTGGTTCTCAACAACACCTGGAAAGAGTTGCCGCTTCATCTCCACGCCTTCGCGGGCAATGTGAAGAAAGTGACCGAGCAGCGGATTGCCGCGAACGAGAAGACCGCCGTCGGCTACTACCCGACTTTCATGGAAAACACCAATCCCGGCAGGGACACGGCGAATACCATCGCCCCCGGCTCAGTGCGGGTTTTCGCCGTCACGCTCGATGAAACCGGGTCAATCGCGGAAATCCCGGAAGCGGTTCCAGAGCCGAACGAAACGAAGGCGACCCTGTATTTACGGAACATCGACGGCCCCATCAAGCGCGAGATCTTGCGTCGTCCGACGTTCACGCGCCACTTTGACAGTGTGATGATCGACTGGAACTACCTGATGGCGCGTGACGACGAGGATCTCGGGGAACAGACGAACTTCCTTACCGTGCAACAGATCCATGTGCTTGTCGACCTTTCGAATGGACTCAACCTCTTCCCGGATCTCCGGTTCATTGATAACGACCCGAATGAGACACCGCGGGTCGCGCACAAGCTGAAGCGTCTTCTTGAAAAGATGGCGATTCTCGGTGCGAAAGATCTCGTGATCACCAAGCACATGCGCCCGGCAAACCTGACGCAGAAGGATTTCGAGGAGCAGTTCGTGGCGTTCACGAAGGCGTTCTGCAAGACCTGTTCGGAGAAGGGGATTCGCCTCCATTTCCACGGTGAAGGTAGCCGCGGCGTCGGGGGCTACCGGGAGCTTGAGGCGTTTGTCAGTCGCATCGAAGAACCGAACTGCACGATGGCGCCGCGGCTTGAGAGCGAGATGCGCCGCTGCGGCATGAATATCAGCGGTTCGCCTCGTATGCTGGCCAAGATCGCGGCGCCGCTCTGGTTCGTGAGCGCCGCCCAGAATGACGAGAACCGGCAGGGCGTTTCCTCCGCCGCGCCGCTCAAC
>CAZVUT010000511.1:0-1615 GCA_964630155.1 uncultured Synergistaceae bacterium | reverse complement strand
CGGTCAAGGCGGATCTGTCCGCGACACGCGCGCTGCAGCAATCGACGGAGCGATCCCTTTTCTGCGAGCGTTCCGATCTGAACGGGGCTCTGCTGGATCCGGAAGGAAAGATCCTGTGCGCCGGAGGGGGCTTTCTCCGGATGTGCAGGGAGCTGTTCGGCCTTGACGCGGGGGAGGGCGCGCCGCTTTTCAACGTGTTGCCCGAGTCCGCGTCGGGAATGCTCAAAGAGTTGTGGAATACGGCGCTTTCGGGTGCGGACGTGGCGGGGACGATGGATTCCCCCTGCTCTCTTTCCGCACGGTTCGTTCCGCTTCCGGACGCGCGCGGCCAGGTGTCGTCGGTGATGCTTTCGCTGTCCGCCGGAGAGAACGCCCCGGCGGGAACGGAGCCGCAGTCTCCCGACCTTCGGGCGTCGGGGGACGCCCTGTTGCAGGACGCCGCCGAATGGGCTCCCGTCATGCTCGGGACGCTGTTTGTCGGCGCGAGCCTCTCCGTCGCAGGCAACAGCGTCTTTCGCGCCGCCTTCGGTCTGGAGGAGCGTCCGCCGGCGCCGATGGAGCCAGCGCGGTTTTTCCCGTCCGGCGAGGACTACGACGTATTTCTTGCGGAGCTTCGGAAGAAACGGGAGTCCTTTGTTTTTCCCGTCTGTCTTCGCGTCGGGGGCAAGCCGGCGCGATTCGCGTTTCGTGGGCGAACGATAGACGCCCGAATCGCCGCTTCGACGTACGGAGCGGATGACGCGGATCTTTGCGTCTCCTTCGTTCTCGAAGAATACCCCGTCCCGCAGACCGCCGAAGCGACGCCGTCCGCTCCGCGCAAACAAACGTCGGGGGATGGAGAGCGCGATTCCGTGACGGGGCTTCCGGGGGCGTCAGCCTTCGAAGGCATCATTTCGCGGGAGGTGACCCGCTCGGAGCGGTACCGCGGAAGTCTCTCGCTTCTCCTGTTGCGCATCGACGACTGCGCCGCCCTCTTCGACCGATTGCCCGAAGGGACGCGAAACGGCATGCTCCGCGAGTTCACCGCGCTCCTGAAAGCGCGTATCCGTCCGAACGATTTTCTCGGGCGGTGGCGGGACGACTCGTTCGCGATACTGACGCCGCTCGGCGCTTCGTCGGCCCTGCAGCTCGCCGAAAAGATCCGCGATCTTGTGCGGCACTACACGTTCGCGGGCGATATCCGGATCACCGCTTCGCTCGGCGCGGCGGAGCTCCGCTCCGGAGACGGCGTCGGCGAACTGACCTCGCGGGCGTCGAGTGCGCTCGGAAACGCCGTCGCTTCCGGCGGGGACCGGGTTCAGGGGGCGTTGTGAGGGCGCTTCGGGCGAATTGCTATAATATGCGCCGGATGCAATGAATGTTCTTCCGGGCGTGTCCGCGCCGGGAGATTCGCAAGGAGGAAGATTGATGGGACGGGTTCGGATCGTAGTGGAAGGAATGACCGCGAGCGGAAAATCGACCGTGGTCGATCTCCTGGCGGAACGTCTGGGTCTGAAGGTCATGCCGGAGGAATTCCGGGATCAGTACGACCTCCTCAGGCGGTTCCATCACGAGCGGCGCTGGGCCTTCCCGATGCAGCTCAACTTTCTGGTGACGCGTTTCGCGCAGTACCTCT
>CAZVUT010000510.1:0-1616 GCA_964630155.1 uncultured Synergistaceae bacterium | reverse complement strand
CGGTCAAGGCGGATCTGTCCGCGACACGCGCGCTGCAGCAATCGACGGAGCGATCGCTTTTTTGCGAGAGTTCCGGTCTGAACGGGGCTTTGCTGAATCCGGAAGGAAAGATCGTGCGCGCCGGAGGGGGCTTTCTCCGGATATTCAGGGATCTGTTCGGCCTGGACGCGGGGGAGGGAGCGCCGCTTTTCGACGTGTTGCCCGAACCCGCGTCGGGAATGCTGAAAGAGTTATGGAAAACGGCGCTTTCCGGAGCTGAAGTGTCGGGGACGACGGAATCCCCGCGCTCTCTTTCCGCCCGGTTCGTTCCGCTTCCGGACGCACACGGCCATGTGTCGTCGGTGATGCTCTCGCTGACCGTCGACGAAACCGCCCCTGCGGGAACCGAGCCGCGGTCTTCCGACCTTCAGGCGCCGGGGAACGCCCTCTTGCAGGAGGCCGCCGAATGCTCTCCCGTCATCCTCGGGACGCTGCTCGCCGGCACGGGCCTTTTCGTCGCCGGAAACCGCGCCTTTCGCGCAGCTTTCGGTCTGGACGAGCGTTCGATGACGCCGATGGAACCGGGCCGGTTTTTTCCGTCCGGCGAGGACTACGACATTTTTCTGGCGGAGCTTCGGAAGAAACGGGAGTCCTTTGTTTTTCCCGTCTGTCTTCGCGTCGGGGGCAAGCCGGCGCGATTCGCGTTTCGTGGGCGAACGATAGACGCCCGAATCGCCGCTTCGACGTACGGAGCGGATGACGCGGATCTTTGCGTCTCCTTCGTTCTCGAAGAATACCCCGTCCCGCAGACCGCCGAAGCGACGCCGGCCGTTCCGCGCAAACAGACGCCCGGGGAGGCGGAGCGCGATTCCGTGACGGGGCTCCCGGGAACACAGACCTTTGAAGGCATCATTTCGCGGGAGGTGACCCGCTCGGAGCGGTATCGCGGACGCCTTTCGCTTCTCCTGTTGCGCATCGACGACGGCGCCGCCCTCTTCGACCGGCTGCCCGAAGGTGCGCGCAACGGCGTGCTCCGCGAGTTCACCGCGCTTCTGAAGGCGCGTATCCGTCCGAACGATTTTCTCGGACGATGGAAGGACGACTCGTTCGCGATACTGACGCCGCTTGCCGCTTCGTCCGCCCTGCAGCTTGCCGAAAAGATCCGCGACCTTGTGCGGCACTACACGTTCGCAGGCGATATTCGGATCACCGCTTCGCTCGGCGCGGCGGAACTCCGCTCCGGAGACGGCGTCGGCGAACTGGCCGCGCGGGCGGCGGGTGCGCTCGGGAACGCCGTCGCTTCCGGCGGAGACCGGGTGCAGGGTGCGTTGTAAGGGTGTTCTTTGACACGTTGCTATACTATGCGCCGGATGCGATGAACGTTCTCCCGGGCGTGTCCGCAACGGGAGCTTTGCAAGGAGGAAGAAGGATGGGACGGGTTCGGATCGTAGTGGAAGGAATGACCGCGAGCGGGAAATCGACCGTGGTCGATCTCCTGTCGGAACGTCTGGGTCTGAAGGTCATGCCCGAGGAATTCAGGGATCAATACGACCTTCTCAGGCGTTTCCATCATGAGCGGCGGTGGGCCTTCCCGATGCAGCTCAACTTTCTGGTGACGCGTTTCGCGCAGTACCTCT
>CAZVUT010000509.1:0-1623 GCA_964630155.1 uncultured Synergistaceae bacterium | reverse complement strand
ATCTTCGTGAGCGGGTGCTCCGTCCGTCCGGATGCCGAGGGGAAACACCTTCGGGAGATCATCGACACGCAGTACGCCGGAAGCGACGATCTCGACGGGCTGTTCGACTTCCTCGCGGACATCGAGTGCCTCGCAACGATGATCGTGTTCGCGATCGACGAGGAAGACGTGAAGACGGTCCTCGCGCACCCGCTTTCGTGCGTCGCGTCCGATTCGTGGGCGTCGACCCCGTCGGCGGGAGGCAAGCCGCATCCGAGGGGCTACGGGAGCTTCCCGCGCTTCCTGCGCCGGTACGTCCTCGACGGCGGGCTCATGCCGCTTCAAGAGGGCGTCAGGAAGATCACGTCCATGCCCGCATCGCGTCTGGGCCTCCCCGACCGCGGACTGCTGCGCGAGGGCTTCCGGGCCGACATCACCGTATTCGACCCGGAAAAGATCTGCGACCGGGCGACCTTCACCGATCCGCACCGCTTCCCCGACGGCATTCCGACCGTCGTCGTCAACGGCGTCGTCGTCGTTGACGGCGGACGGCTCACCGACAAACGGCCGGGGATGATCCTGCGCCGGGCGTGAGCCGGACAGCGCGTTCGGATTGCCTTTTGAATCGCAGGAAGGGACCGGGGCCTTCATTCCTCCGGTCCCTTCCTTTTTCCGCTCCGCCGCGCGACGGCCGCTGCGAACGCGCCGGTTTTTGGCCGTTCACCTCCCGTATTGCCTGGTCTGACTTTTCCGAATATCATGAGTCGCGGGAGAAATGTCCATCCCGACGAGGAGTGATTCGGATGAACCTGAAAGGGAACCTGTCGAAACGAATGGCCTTCATGCTGATCCTTTCCGTTTTCTTTCTTGGCGCAGGGTGCAGCGGGCTCGGCGGAAACGCGACCCTCTCGATGCGGGAGGCCGCGTCGTATGCGAAGAAGCTGCTCGAGACGTATTCATCTCCGTCCGTCTCGGTCGCGCTCGTCGAAAACGGGGTCGTGCAGTGGGCGCAGGCGTTCGGCTCGATCGACGCAAAGACGGGCCGGGCTCCGACGCCCGAGACGATGTTCGGCATCGGATCGACGAGCAAGGTGATCGCGACGACAGCCGCGATGATCCTCGTCGACCGCGGGCTCGTCTCCCTCGACCTGCCCTTCGCGGACTACGTGAGCGGCTTTTCGATGCAGTCGCCCGAGGCCGCGGACATCACGGTGCGGATGCTGCTGAACCATTCGTCGGGCTTCCCCGGAACCGAATACCGGGGCTCCGTCCTGACGGCGCGCAATCCGGGGTACGTCGACGGCGTTCTCGAGACGCTCGCGGGCAGTCATCTCAAGCACGCGCCCGGCGACATGAATATCTACTGCAACGACGGCTTCACGCTCGTCGAAAGACTCGTCTCCGCCGTGACGGGAACGGACTACGCGACGTTCGTGAGTGACGAGATCTTCGCGCCGCTCGGGATGACGCACAGCCGCTACCCGACCGGCCCCTTCCCGGCCGGGAGCTACGCGCCGGAATTCAACGCCGACGGGTCGCCGAAGCCGCAGGAGTACAACAACACCTTTGCGAGCGGTGGACTCTATTCAACCCCGTCGGACCTCTGCCGGCTGCTCGCGATGTTCGCGAACGGCGGCGAACTGG
>CAZVUT010000508.1:0-1632 GCA_964630155.1 uncultured Synergistaceae bacterium | reverse complement strand
CTTTTGTCCCAGTTGAACCAGCGAATATATCATCTCTCCCGTCACAACCGGCTGCGATTTCACAGACAGACTCTCGCGTCCGGCCCGCTCCGCCAGTTTCCCGCTCATATCCCGCTCTTTCCGGTCCACTGCGGAAACACGCGTTTCGGCGTTTCCGCTCCCGTCGTCACGTGCACCGGACGGCGCGAATACCTCGCGCGAAGAGCCCGCATTCGCTTCGCTCAGGCTTTTTCTGAGAGCGGACAAAAGCGTCCGCTCATCCGTTGTCACCCACTCGAGAACCGGAGCGGTCCGAATCGCAATCGTGCCCTGCTCCCGGACAATCGTCACGGAGTTCGCAATGGGCGCCGCCGTAATGAGCAGAAGAAGCGCCGCAACGAACGCAGCCCGCGTCGATCGAAACGCGAGGACGTGCATCCGTTTCCCGTTGCCATCCTCCTGCGCCGCCGCCCAGAGTTCCTCCCTGGCAAGATCCATTTCGGCCTTGGCGCATTCCATTTCCATCAGGGCATTTTCCCACGATTTCGCGCGGCAGGCAAGCAAACATCGCTCCAGCCACCTCGTCACCTTTTGTATGCGTCGTTCCACGGGCATCATCCCCGATACTTTGAGATATATGCATTCCTGCACTATCCCTTATCCCGGATCACGCCCTTTTTGTGGCGTCCTCGATGCCGAGCCAGGCGCGGAGTCGTGCGACGGCATTGCGCCGCAAGCGATAGACGTGACTGATGTCGAGAGACTTCTCCCGGGCGACGTCACGAACATCCTTTCCTTCCATCAGCAATGCGCGAACGACTCCGGCCTCCCGATCCGGAAGGTGCGTAATCGCCTCCGCCACGCTCAGCGCGGCATCCATCGCGTCCTCGGCAGGATCTTCACGAATCTCCAGGAAGTCGTCGTCAACCGGAATGGGCGCTCTCGCTTCCGAGCGCTGAAGAAAATTGACCATTTGTCCCCGGATCCGATAAAAGGCATAGGTCGTAAACCGGAATTTTCGTTCAGGGTCAAAGTTATCGACGGACTTGACCAACGCGAGCATGCCTTCCTGAATCAAATCGGCATGAGAAGAGGCGGGAACTCGAAATTTGCGGGCAAGCCAGAAGACAAGAGGACGATATGCGATAATCAGGGCTTCTCTCGCTTCCATATCGTCGCGTCTGCATCGTTCCCACAGCGCGGCTTCTTCGGAAGGATCGAGAGAAGGGGTGGCGGAATTTTCATGGACCGGCACGGAGCCACCTTCTTTCGGGAACGAAGACGTTTAAAACCGTGGGATATTGTATCAGGAGCGATGAATCAGGGGAAGCGTCATTACAGATGAATGGGAATGAGGGCGGGATCTCCCGAACCGTCGAGAAGATGAATCCTGTCGTTGCTGAACGACAGCGAAAAACGGCCGTGGCGTTCCTCCACTCCGGTGATCGATGCGTTGTCGATACGCATCTTCCACGCGACCGACGACGGTATGCCGAGCAACGCGACGAGCGCGGCGCGGATCACGCCTCCGTGGCTGACGACAAGCGTCCGCCCGCAAGGCATTTCGTGCGCCAGGACGTTGCGCGTTCGTTCAACGGTATGCGCGAACGATTCGCCGCCATCCGGCGTCACCGAAGCCGGATCCACCTTCCA
>CAZVUT010000507.1:0-1635 GCA_964630155.1 uncultured Synergistaceae bacterium | reverse complement strand
AACGCCCATATTGAGGGTTTTGGCGCGCTAGCGACAAATACCCTCCGATGTGTTGTTCGCCCCGTTTTCTTCTTCCGAGTCTTTCCGCAAGCCTGCGGCTGCAATTTTCTCCGATGCCGTTCTGATCCAGCTCAGTAGAGAGTCAATATCTGCGGCAGACATGTCGTGATTGATCGAGCATTTCCATTCGTTTCCGGCAGGTGTAAAAAGTCCTGTTGCTTTTGCCCTTTCGGCAAGGTCTTTTGCGATGGTTTCTCCATTACATACACGCGTGAAAAAGGCGGAATCGAACACACGGGTATAAAGTGACTGTCCATATACGGAGTGAGGGGGATACCCGTAGCAGAACTTGAAATGCGTGCCCGCAAAATCAACATTGACAGAGAAACCTCGAGATCCCCAGTGAATCGGAAGGCGTCTTTCTTCCGCGACTGCGAGTATCTTCGTGAAGACAGGAAGCCCGTTGCTGTCGAGTGCCTTCATGAACTGGTCGCAGGTCGTTTTCCCTCGTGATGAACCAACAACCGGTTTTTCGCTCCGAGAGTGGTCGGCAATGACCGTATCGCCTGATAGGAGCCGCTTGCCGTCTTCGGTTCGGAAGAAAGAGAACTCAAGGCATGTGACCCGCAGTCCCTTGTCGTTCAGAAATCTGGCAGTCTCTCGAATCTCCGGCGTGATCGTTTCCCCAACGATGACAATACGTTGATTCTTGTTGAAAGAGACCCCGTCGTCCAGCCCCAGCCCGAAATACTCCCGGTGCACTTCGGCCAAATTCATCCCGTCATCGTCTTGATACTGACGAGCAAGAGACTCGATCTGATCGTAGTCGAGTTGCACGGCATAGGCGGCATATTCGAGGGCTTGGGCGATTGTCTCCCGTGGTGTCCGCCCTCGCTTCAATTCGAGCACCACGAGATCGCCCCATCTGTCCAGGGCGAGCAGGTCAATGAATCCTCCCAAGTGCGTTTGAACCTGCCGTCCGATGATGAGAAGCTTGCTGTCTGCGACAATTCCGGAAGGATTGTTCTCAAGCCAGTCCTCAAGAATCGCTTCTTGGTGCTCGTCACCGAAGCCCGCCTTCACGTACTCGGCGAAGTCACCTTCCTTAGATACCCCGAATAGTCGCATGGTTCCTCTTTATCTCTCTGGGCGAACGTCAGCGGCCTCCAACCACCGGAGCCGAAGGCGAACGGTGGTTGGGAGGGCTGCCTTGTTCGCTAGTTCCATTTCTTCATGGCCTGAACTCACTCAGCTTGGGGATGAATGGCATAGCGAATCCGATTGCGCACATCGCCAGGTACGTGAGAAAAATGACGTTGCTTACGGCAAAGGTGTGTGTCGTAACGGTGTCTTCCTTTCTCCAGCGTGCGGTTACAATGACAAGCAATACGACAGGGATCACCCATGCGTAGGGTGTAATCGAATAGGTCAGTTCTGACAGGGGAGGGAATCGGACTTCTGTATCCCACATCTTGCGCAGATATGCTTGCGTTTCAATGGCAGCCCTTCTCACACCCAGCCAAAGGAATGCTTGGAGGAAGGCCGTCAGGATCGCGTATGTCTTTATCGTCTTCATTTCGGCGAACGAATAGCGTTTTATCCCTTGTGCGGCAAGTGTACGGCGGTGCCGGAGTG
>CAZVUT010000506.1:0-1645 GCA_964630155.1 uncultured Synergistaceae bacterium | reverse complement strand
CCATCGGATTGATCGGCGCGCCGTTCACGTTGCGGCGTTCCCCGCCCAGAACCGGACCGCAACCGTCCCGGGGACGCCCCAGTCCGTCGAACGTCCGTCCGATGATCGACGGCGCGACCGCGATTTCGAGCGGGGCGCCGGAAAAACGGATTCTCGTCTCCGACGGCGTGAGCCCCTGCGTGCCGGAAAAGACCTGCACGAGCGTCGCTCCTTCGTCCACGAGAACGACCTTTCCCCGCCGGGACGCCCCGTCCGCGGAGGTGATCTCGACAAGCTCGTCGTACCCTGCGCCCCGGATGTCGCCGAGCATCAGGAACGGGCCGTCTATTTTGTCGACGCCGACATATTCGGTTCGGGCCACGGGTTCATCCCCTCCCTTCGGGAGCCATGCGTTCGGATCCGATGCGGGACAACGTCTCGTCGATCCGCTTTCCAAGCTCCGCCAATGCGTCCGTGCGGTCGGCGGGAATCTCCCGCGCGTGGATCAGTTCCACGAGTTCGCCCATGTTTCGTATCAGCGACAGGGGGCACCCCGCCGTCACGAGCTTTTCGGCGGCCCGGTGGAAGCGGAGGATCAGATTCAGAATCGCGAATCCCTTTTCCGGAGGACAGAAGGAATCCGGTCCGAAGGCCCCCTGCTGCAGGTACCCGTTCCGAATCAGGGACGCGGTCAGGTCAACAAGGCGCTGGTCGTTGGGGAGGACGTCCTCTCCGACGAGGCGGATGATCTGCCGGATCTTCTCGTCTTCGGCGAGAATCGCCCTGGCTTCGTCCCGAAGCCGGCCCCACGAGGCGTCTGTGTGCGCCTCGAACCACGGCTCCACCTCCCCGGCGTATTCGCTGTAGGACTCCGTCCAGCTGATGGCGGGGAAGTGCCGCGAGTTCGCGAGCGAACGGTCGAGCGCCCAGAAGCAGCGGATGAACCGCTTCGTGTGGCGCGTGACGGGTTCCGTGAAGTCCCCTCCGGGAGGGGACACCGCGCCGATGATCGAGATGCTGCCGTGTTCGCCGCCGATCGTGACGACGCGCCCCGCACGCTCGTAGAACTCCGCGAGGCGTGTGGGGAGATAGGCCGGAAAGCCCTCTTCGGCCGGGATCTCTTCGAGACGTCCCGATATCTCGCGCAGCGCCTCCGCCCACCGGGATGTCGAGTCGGCCATCAGCGCGACGTCGTAGCCCATATCGCGGTAGTATTCCGCGATCGTTATTCCCGTATAGATGGACGCCTCCCGGGCGGCCACCGGCATGTTCGACGTGTTGGCGATCAGGATCGTCCGCTCCATGAGAGGCCGTCCCGTCCGCGGATCCTCGAGGGCGGGAAACTCCTCAAGGACCTGCGTCATCTCGTTGCCGCGCTCCCCGCAGCCTATATACACAACGACCGACGCGTCGCTCCACTTCGCGAGCTGGTGCTGCGTGACTGTCTTGCCCGTTCCGAACCCTCCCGGAATGGCCGCGACGCCTCCCTTCGCTATGGGGAAAAGCCCGTCGATCACGCGCTGCCCCGTGACGAGGGGTTCGTCGGGGAGCAGCCGCTCCGCGTACGGACGCGCCGACCGCACCGGCCAGGAGACTGTCATGCGGATCTCGTGGTCCCGTCCCATCGGGCCCCGGACGCGCGCGACGATGTCGGATCCTTTGGCGA
>CAZVUT010000505.1:0-1647 GCA_964630155.1 uncultured Synergistaceae bacterium | reverse complement strand
GCGCGGGCGAACAGCGCGTAGTATCGCGCGTTTTCCGGCCAGGACGCCGTGTATTCCACCGAGAGGTCCGTGCTCGTCAGGGCGACGTCCTCGAACGTGTTCGCGGCGTACAGCGTCGCCGCCATTCCGGCGAGCGGAGCGGGCGTCGTCGATTTTCCCTCGGCCGTCTTCCCGAGGTCGGCCGCCAGCGCTCGTTCAATCACGCCGTACAGCTCGCTCTGCGGGTTCGTGAGGTCCGTTTTCACGGCCGTGACGTCCGAATCGCCGACGATCGAGCGAGGCTCGGGCTCCGTCTCGCCGGAATATCCCGCGAACGCCGTCGCGGATCTGTTCGGCGCGTCGCCGATCGTGCACGTTCCGTCGCTCGTCCACGAACTCGGAGCGGGACTCCGGATCTGATCGGGGGCGTTGCCCCGGATGACCGTTTCGACCAGCAGCGAGGCGCTGCTCGACGACAGGCAGAGGCCGCCTCCGGAGAAATCCCCGATCAGGCTGTTGCCCGTCACGCGCGCCGTCTGAAGCGTCACGCTTCCGTTGAAACAGTAGACGCCGCCGCCGAAAGCGCCGGCCGTATTGTCCGATACCGACGAGTCCTGGACGGTGATGCTCCCGTTTTTGCCGTAGATGCCGCCGCCGAAGTGTCCTGCGTTGCCGCTGACGGCGGAATCGTATATTGCGACCGTCCCGGAAAGGCTCCCGATCCCGCCGCCGTAGCCGGGATTCGTCCCCAGGATTATGTCGTTTTGCGACTGGGGCGAGTTGGCCGTGTTGTTCTTCACGGAGCACCGTTTCACGGTCAGCGTTCCCTCGTTGGCGATTCCGCCGCCGAAGTCGTCGTAACAGAGGTTGTCCTCGACGACGGAATCCTGTATGACGAGCGTCCCCCTGGAGTAGACGCCGCCTCCGCCGGTATTGGAGAAATTCCCCTTCACGGTGCAGTTCGTCATCGTGAGCGTCTTCGTATTGTTGACGCCCCCGCCCTGCCAGTACGTGCGGTTCCCGGTCACCGTACAGTACGAGAGGTGCATCGTTCCCCAGTTGATGACGCCCGAACCGGCGTAGCCCATATTCTTGTCCGTTCCTCCCGAGAGCGTCAGGTTCGTGAGCGTCACGTCCTTGTCCTGCGCCTTGAGGATCACGACCGCGCCGCTTCCCGTCTGCGTCAGCGTCGCCGGGCCCAGTATCTTGATACTCCTGGCGATCTCGAGCGTCGACTTGAGGGATATGTTGTTCTTTCCCTCCGCAAAGCGGATGATATCGCCGTCAGCGGCGTGAAGCACCAGATACCGGAGCGTCCCCGGCGCGGGATTCGACGGATCGTCGGAGGGATCGACGACATCCAAGACCGTCGCGACGCCGTTGGAAACCGTATCCCCAAAGGCGCGGGACGCCCCGAAAGAAAACGTCTGGATCAGGACGAACAACAAAAGCAGCACGAATACTCCATTGGGTTTCATTTGTCTCATACTCCGCTATCTCCCTTCAGATCAGAAAAAACCTGTCGCTCCGCAGACGAAAGCATTCCCCCGGTCACGACGCCCTTCGCCTTCCGAACGCGGATGCCGGAACCAGCGCGAGAAGAAGCAGCATCGTCGGGGCGAAGCCTGCTACCGCGCCCGCATCGCATCCGCCGCCGCCGCCCTTGTC
>CAZVUT010000504.1:0-1654 GCA_964630155.1 uncultured Synergistaceae bacterium | reverse complement strand
CCGCGCTCCAAGTCTCGAGAAGATCCGAAACCGAGAAGAGAACGCTCACGGCCGCGGCCTCGGACCACTCCCCGATCGCTGCGGCGCCGGCGACGGCGACCGTCATGAGGACGCTCTCGTTGAAATGGAATCGCGCAAGCCCCGCGAGGCCCTTGCGGAAGACGTCGACGCCCCCGATCGCCATCGCGCCCGCGAACGCGATCCGGGCCGCCCCGGACGAGCCGGAGGACGAGAGCAGGAGCGCAAGACCGAACGCGCCCGCGGCAAGCGCACTCCGAACGGCCGCTCCGAGCGGGAAGGGATCCCGGGCGATCCGCGCGGGCGGTTCATCCTCGAGCGGCGAGATCGTATATCGTTCCGCGCGTCCCAGTTCCCGAAGACGATCGAGACTGACGCCCCCCTCGATGGAAATCGTCCCGCGAAGCGTGTTCAGCGAGGCGCTCCGGACGCCGGGGAGATCGGCGACCCTGCGGCGGAATTTCTCGGCGCAATCGATACACGTGATTCCCTGAACGCGGAACTGCGTCATACGTCGTCCTCCTCCCTCGGATTCGAATGCCGCGCGTGGTCGATGCCCTGCCGCAGCAATCCGGCGACGTGGTCGTCGTCCAGCGTGTAGAAGACCTGTTTGCCCTCCCTGCGGAACCGCACGATCCGGGCGCTCCGCAGCAGGCGCAGGTTGTGCGACACGGCCGACTGCTCGATTCCCGTCGCGGCCGCCAGGTCGCAGACGCACATCTCCCTTGTGGACAAAAGATGCAACATGCGGACCCTGTTCGAGTCGCCGAGCACCCGGAAAATCTCCGCCGTCCCGAGCGCGAGCATATCGTCAAGCGCGTCGCGTTTTGCGTCCCCGACTGCGTCGGGGTGCGGACACGCGTCGTCGCCGAAATTCGTATTCACGGTCGTCATTCTCTATCACGTCTCCCGCTTCGTATGTATATATGAAAACGTATTCATACGTTCATACGAAGGATACGCTCCTGCGCCGACAGTGTCAACCGGCGCGCACCAAAAAAAGAAACGCGCCGCATCCTCTGAAGGAATGCGGCGCGCCGAAGAGTTTTGCCTTACGCCGGACGGACGGAACTCGGGCGATGCGACTTCCACGACGCGATCGCCTTGCGGCGCCACAGCCCCCAGAAATAATAGAGCAGAGCCGGGATGACGCTTCCCGTATACCCGACCGCGATCCCCCACCACACGCCGTCCAGGCCGAACAGCGTCCGCAGAAGCCACACCGCGGGGATGCGAATCCCCCACAGGCTGACGAGCGACAGGAACATCGCGGCCGTCGTGTCGCCGGTTCCGTTGAAAAAGCCGTTGAAGATCACCATCGCCGTAACGCAGAGATACGGCAGCGCCAGGATCCGGAGGATGCGCACGCCGATCCGGAGCGCCTCCGCGTCCTCCTGGCGCAGGAACGGGCGCAGCAACGCCTCCGGGACGAGCAGCGAGGCCAGCGCGAAGGTCAGACTGGAGATCGCGCAGAATACGAGCCCCCACTGGAGCGTCTGACGCGCCCGAACGAATCGCCCCGCGCCGATGTTCTGCCCGACCATCGCCGAAACGGCGAGATGCAGGCTCATCGCGGGCAGGAAGAAGAGGCTGTCGATGTTGATCTGCGCCCCGACGGCCGCGATCGCATCCGTTC
>CAZVUT010000503.1:0-1673 GCA_964630155.1 uncultured Synergistaceae bacterium | reverse complement strand
GTCGCGGCGTGAGGTGCGCCATGATCCGCAAATATTCCGTATCGACGATTCGCAGTTCCTCCGTGATAACGTCGCAGTTCAACCGTTCGACGATATTCTCAATCGTCGTGGACGTCCTGCTTTTCTGTACAATGTCTTTGCTGTAGTCCATCCCGATATCGTCGGCCATTGCCCGCAGTTCTTTCTCCCGCTCCCGGATCGCAACCGGCATGTCCGGACCGGCCTGCAATATCCGTATCGCCGCCTGCCGCGTGGGGCTCTGTGTCATTGCAAAATCCTCCCGGTGTTCGGATTGTCCATGACTCGCCCCCGCCAAGGGCTACGCCGCCTTTTTCGCCGAAAGCGCCTCCGTCAATGTGTCCACGAAGTACGCCGTTTTCAAGTCTTCCCAGGTAAACCGATAGACGGCCCATCCGAGAAGCGCCGCCGCGTTCGTCTTTTTCTGGTCTGCGATAAACCCGGCTCCCCGCGTGTGTCTGCCCGCACTCCATGCTCCTCCGTCTATTTCAGCGGCAACCTTCGCATCTGGAAAGGCCACGTCGAACCGCCACTTTCGGACGGGGTGGAAGCGGTGTTCCAAAGTCGGTTTGTATCCGGTCCAGAAAGTCACCTTTTCCAGTTCGACGCGCAGGAGTTCCGCCCGGATGCGCTTCTGCAACGCCGCTTTTTCCTGCTTCGTCGGCATGCAATCCCCCCTCACACGCAAAGAGGGACGGCCCGGTTTCCCGTCCGCCCCTCGCGTCCATGTGTCCTATGTCCTTTTGCGCCGCTCAAGAAGTTCCCGCGCTATCTCTCTGCACTGCCCCGCCATTTCAGCGCCCTTCTCAAGTTCCGTCGGGCCCTCCACGGCGCGGCGGACCATTTCACGATCGGCGCTTGTCAGATCTTCGCTCATGTGTCCGGCCTCATGCAGCCAGCTTGTAGCGGATGATTCGCAGATCGCGGTTGTCGATGAACCGGATAACACTGTCGAACCCATCGTCCGCTCGGAAGACCTTCCGGAGCTGTTCCCACGCCCCCGCCCCGTCGCTTCCACAGAACACCTCCGCGCACTCGTCCGACATGAGCGAATGCACGAATATCACCGGCCGCTTTGCCGGTAAGTACGCCACCGATACGAAACGGTTCCGAAGCAGATGGTCGGTATTCGTCATTCCCGCACACCCTCCCGCGCTCGTATAATCTCCGCGCACTCCGAGCAATACGGCTCCTCGTTCACCCACTCCACGGATTCCGGCGCAACCTCGATCCCGCAGCAGTAACAGCCGTAGTACAGGATTCCTTCGTCGTTCATTTCCCCGTGCTCCCGAATCCGCCGGTTCCCCGCTGCGTGTCCGGCAGCTCGTCCACCTCGACCAGTTCGGCGCGGGCGACGGGACAGAGAACGAGCTGCGCGATGCGGTCCCCGCGAGAGATCCGGAACGCCGGAGGCCAGAAAGCGAAGTTCGGATCTGCATCCGTGTTTTCGACGATGACCCCGACTTCCCCGCGATAGTCGCTGTCGATTGTTCCGGGAGCGTTCGGCAGTCGGAGCTTCGTCTTGAGCGACAGGCCGGAGCGCGGACGGACTTGAAGCTCATACCCCTCCGGCACCGCAATTGCGAATCCGAGCGGGATCAGCACCGTTTTCCCCGATTCGATCGACATGGAAACCGGGCTCGCGACGTCCATCC
>CAZVUT010000502.1:0-1676 GCA_964630155.1 uncultured Synergistaceae bacterium | reverse complement strand
CGTTGCTCGACCCCTCCCTTCACGTCTCGACGCGTCTTCTCAAGACGCTGTTCGAGACTGCCGCCTCTCCTGGCTGCATCAATATCCTGATCGCTCCGCTGGGTTCCCGTCAGGGCGACGATCCTCCGATCGTTTCGCCCGGCGCCGCGGAGATGGCCCGGACGCTGGAGTGCCCGATGGTCCCGATCCTTTTCGCGGATTCCTCGGCGATCATAGCGGCCCGCGCGCTTGAGAACGTCCTGCAGCAGATTCAGGCCGCGGGCGCGAATCCGTGCGTCGGCGTGCTGTTCGCCTCCGTCCTGAATCCCAGGGAGTACCAGCTTCTGGAGACCGAAGCCGGCCGCAGGGCGCCGCTTCTGTGTCTGGGGTACCTGCCGCAGTTCCTCGAGCGGAAGGCGCCGTCGCTGCTGCAGATGTGCCTCCCCGGCGCTCCGGGATCGGTGCTACAGATCCGTATGGCCGTCGCGCAGCTTGCGGGAATGATGGACCAGGTCATGTGGGGGGCCTTCGAAGGCTTCGCGAAGCTCGCCGGCGAATGGACCGTCCAGCCCGATATCGGCGCGCGCAAGGCCGCGGGGACGGAAGTCGTCATTCTTTCGGATGACGCGCTGGGGTGCGAGGGCGACAACGCCCGGCTTCTCTTCGAATATTTCGGCTGCCGCGTGACGGAAGTTCCCGTGCGTTCCGGATCCTTCCCGGGCGGCTCGTCGCTCGTGTACATTCCGCACGGACCGGCTTTCCCGTGCGCGGACATGCTTCTGGGAAACGAGAATATCCGGCGCGGACTGACATCCATGATCCGGGGCAGACGCCCCCTCTTCGTGAACGGAGGGGCCGCCGCGCTGTTCGGAGAGACGATCTCCGTGCTGGGAAAGGACCCGCTGCCCGGAATGGGGGCCGGCTCGTACGCCGGCTTCCTGAATGCGCCCGACGAGCGGATCGTCAAGATTGACGTTCTGTCGAAACGGGACGGGATCTTCCTCGAGAGCGGCGCGAAAGCGAAGGGGTACCTGCCGGACTATCTTCGCGTCGCAGCGCGGGGAACCATCGGCGGAGGGCAGTGGTCGCTCCGGAATCCCGCGAAGGATATCGATGTCGGAGAATCCGGCTGGGAAACGGGCTACACGGTGCTGAATCCGGCGTATCTCGAGTTGTGGAGCTGCCCGGACGCGGTTCTCAGGTGGCTGACGCTTCGAAAATAACGGTTCGCACATCTTCGGGGAAGGAAAGGGAGGGGAAACGGAAATGGCCGGCAGACTTGAGGACATCGTTGCAGAGCTGGCGACCGCGGATCCGGAGCGGGAATCTCTCTGGTGGAAGGGCTCCTGGATTCGCAGGCGCGAATTTATGGCCATCGCCGAAAAGGCGGCCGGATCGCTTGCGAAGGCGGGATTTCGCGAAGGGGACCGGCTGATAACGCTCCTGCCGAACTCTCCCGCCGTGATTGCGCTGTCCTGGGCGTGCTGGAAGCTGCGGGGCGCGATCGTCCCGCTGAATCTTCAGGCCGGAGCGCCGGCGGTCATCCGGAGCATCAGCCGCGTCGATCCCTTCGCCGTGGCCGTTCCGGACATGCCCGGCGTCCCCGTGTCGCAGTTCGACGCATTGCCGGTTCCCGTCGTGCGCGTGTCGCCTGAAGGAGACGTTCCCTCATTTACCGGCAAACGGCCCGAGACTCC
>CAZVUT010000501.1:0-1687 GCA_964630155.1 uncultured Synergistaceae bacterium | reverse complement strand
TGAGTCCGTAGAAAATCAGCGTGGGAACGACGCCGCTTTGAATCCACGATCCGACAAGTCCGCCGATCGCGAGAAGGATAATAATGGCCTGCATCGCCACGGTAATGGCGGAAACCATGCCGTCCTCCAGCTTCCTCCACGGGGTTTTCAGAAAAACCATCCCCGAAATCGCCGAAACCGTCGCCGCAAGAAACAACGGAATGTGTGCGCTGAGTCCAAGGCCGAATGTCCAGCCGCTTTCCGTCTTGATGCTCAGCACCCCGTAGCTGATGACCAGCGCGTCAATGATCAGTATCGTCAGAGCCTCGGTAATGGTTGGCTTTCGACATATTCGTTCCGTCCCCATGCTTCTATCCCCTCCAGAGTGGAAATATGTCCTTCGTCATAGCGCGACGAGGCTCAATGAACCGGTTGACGCTATTATAGGTTATTCTCACTCGGAGTACAGTTTTCGATTCAAAAAAACACGGAGTACGATATCGCTCGTACTCCGTGTCCGGTAAATCCGAAAGGGACAGCAGCTATTTCGCCGTTTCGGCCTTGAGCGCCAGGGGAGAAAGCGTCGGTTTCAGATGCTCCTTCAATCGTTCAAGATCTTTCGACAGATACGAACGGCCAAGCGCTTCCCGAACCGCGTCGCGGCACTCGTCAAGCCCGAGGGGGCGGCGTTCCTTCCGCTCCAGAGCCTGAAACACGTGAACGCCGTATTCCGATTGGACGGGTTTTGAAACCGCTCCGGGAGCGAGCGCAAAAATCGCGTCGTCCACAGCTTTCGGCATGGTGCGGCGCCGGATCCACCCCATATCGCCGCCGTTACGGGACGAAATCGGATCGATGCTGCGCTGTTCCGCCAGCACGTCGAAAGATGCTCCTCCAAAAAGTTCGAGAACGGCGTTCCGGGCCTCTTCTTCCGTTTTGAAAAGAAGCTGGCGAACGTGGACTTCCTCTTCCTGGAAAAAGAGTTCGCCGTTGGATTCATAGAAGCGCCGCAAGGCGTTGTCGCTCATGTCCCATCGCTCTGAAGCCCACCCGACATACGCCTGCGCGAGAAGATTGATATCGTTCCAGCGGATCTGGGCCGCCACTCTGGGTTCCAGATGGAGCCCCTGAAGCTGCGCCGCCTTCGCCAGAAGCATGGATTCCGCAATCTGGCCGAGAAAGAGCGCCGTGTCCGTTTCGCTCATCTGGTTCAGGATGACCGAAGCGATTCCCTCGTTGCCTCCAGCCTGTTGCGCGAGAAGGTATCGGACTTCTTCCGCCGTGACCGTTTCATCGCCGCATCGGATGACAGGCGTTTTGTCCCCGGCCGACGCAAAGCGCCCGATGAAAAGAATCGCACACAACGAAAAGAGGAAAAAAAACATTCTGAAACGCACGATGCCTCATCCCCTTTCGTTCGGGTTTCTTGCAGCGCCGTTCCGGAATCCCGCACAGGATCGTCTCATACCGGCCCCTCCCGGAAGAATGCTTCCCCGAAAAAAGTCTTACTGTTCCGAAGCCATGGAAAACGTCAGACCGTCGGCGCCGGTATCCACGGATACCGTCACTCCCGGCAACGCCGTGCCGTCGAGAAGCATGTCGGCGATCCGATCCTCCACAAGCCGCTGTATGGTGCGACGCAACGGACGCGCGCCGAATTTCGGCTTGAAGCCCTCCTGAAGCAGAAGCGCCCTCGCACTGTCGGAAA
>CAZVUT010000500.1:0-1691 GCA_964630155.1 uncultured Synergistaceae bacterium | reverse complement strand
TCGAGGTGCTTTCGGGAGAGGGCTTGTGGGCGCTCACGCTGCACTGCTCGGGAGGACGGTCGATGATGCGCGCCGCCCGCGAGGTCGTTGACGCGCACGGCGCCGATACGATGCTTCTCGGAGTAACCGTTCTGACAAGTCTCGACGAGGCGGAATGGTCCGAAGTCCACCCGAAATGTCCCATGGACGAGGCGCTCGCTCGAAGAGCCTCCTGCGCGCGCGACGCGGGGATGCACGGAATTGTGTGTTCTCCGTCGGATCTCGCGGTTGTTCGTGCGTCCGCGGGGCAGGAAATGAAGGCCGTCGTTCCGGGAGTCCGGTTCGAGACCGGAGGGGACGATCAGTCCCGAACGGGAACGCCGCGGGAAACCATATTCGCGGGAGCGGATTATCTTGTCGTCGGTCGCCCCATTCTCAAGGCGGCGAACAGGGTCGAAATGATCGAAAGAATAGCTGGAGACATACGGGAGGGGTTTGCATGTCGGAAAAGGATGTAGAGCAGAAAACACTGGAACTTGTTCGGGAGAGCGGCGCGCTTCTCGAAGGGCACTTTCTCTTCACGTCGGGGCTGCACAGTCCGTTTTACTTTCAGTGCGCGCTCCTGCTCCGGTATCCCCGGAACGCTGCCTACACCGGAGAGCAGATCGCAAAACGTCTCGAGCAGTATAAGCCGGATATTGTCGTCTCTCCTGCAATGGGCGGCGTTATCATCGGACACGAAGTCGCGCGCTATCTCGACGTTCCGTTTCTCTTCTGCGAACGGGAAGACAACCACATGAAGCTGCGGCGTTTCCCCTTCTTCGAGGGAAAGCGCGCAGTCGTTGTGGAAGACGTCATTACGACGGGCGGTTCCGTTCTTGAAGTCGGGACGCTGTTGCAGGAGAAGGGCGCGGAATGGCTCGCCACGGCGTGCATCGTGGACCGGAGCGCCGGAAAACGTCTCGTGCTCAAGGAACCTCCGATATCGCTCTGCAAAGTGACATTCCCCGTTTTCGATCCGACGGATTGTCCGCTGTGCCGCCAGGGGCTTCCGCTGGTCAAGCCGGGAAGCCGCCAAATGAAGTATTGATCGTGCGCGTCAGGATTTGGTCGTCTGTGAACGATTTGTCCGCAGCGGGTTCCCCTGTCACGGGACGCGGCGGTTTGATGCAATACGGAAAATCTTCGGTAAAGGGGGTGGCTCCTGGTGGAACTGCAGCTCGTTTGTAACGCCTTGCTTCTCGGAGGGGTATACGCGCTTATGGGGGCGGGATTTTCCCTGCAATGGGGCATAAGCGGCATTATTAACCTGGCCTATGGAGCCATGGTCATTCTCGGTTCGTACCTTTCCATGGTTCTCTTCAATGCCTTCCATATCGATCCCTTTCTGGGAATTCCCCTTTCCGGAGCGGCGCTCTTCGTCCTCGGCGCCGCAATCTACAGGGGCATCCTTCAGCCGCTGAGCAAGGGCGGCATGGTGTTCACGCTCATTCTCACCTTCGCGATACGGCTGATTCTCGAAAATATCATGCTTGTCCTATGGTCGGCCGATTACCGCACGATCCGGGTCGCATACGGCGGCGCGAGCTTCGATTTCTTCGGTGCGCACATTCCGCTTGTCCGGTTGCTGGCGTTCGTCGTCGCGATGATCACGGTGTACCTGCTGTATCTCTTTATGAAGAAAACCAAGACGGGGAAAGGAATCCAGGCCG
>CAZVUT010000499.1:0-1698 GCA_964630155.1 uncultured Synergistaceae bacterium | reverse complement strand
CCATCGGATTGATCGGCGCGCCGTTCACGTTGCGGCGTTCCCCGCCCAGAACCGGGCCGCAGCCGTCGCGGGGACGTCCCAACCCGTCGAACATCCGTCCGATGATCGACGGAGAGACCGCGATTTCGAGCGGGGCGCCGGTAAAGCGGATGCGTGTTCCCGACGGCGTGAGACCCTGCGTGCCGGAAAAGACCTGCACGAGCGTCGCTCCTTCGTCCACGAGGACGACCTTCCCCTGCCGGGGAATCCCGTCGGCGGATGTAATCTCGACAAGCTCGTCGTACCCGACGCCCCGGATGTCGCCGAGCATCAGGAACGGGCCGTCTATTTTGTCGACGCCGACATATTCGGTGCGGGCCACGGGTTCACCCCCTCCCTTCGGGAGCCATGCGTTCGGATCCAATGCGGGACAACGTCTCGTCGATCCGCTTTCCAAGCTCTGCCAATGCGTCCGTCCGGTCGGCGGGAATCTCCCGCGCGTGGATCAGCTCCACGAGTTCGCCCATGTTGCGTATCAGCGACAGGGGGCACCCCGCCGTCACGAGCTTTTCGGCGGCCCGGTGGAAGCGGAGGATCAGATTCAGAATCGCGAATCCCTTTTCCGGAGGACAGAAGGAATCCGGTCCGAAGGCCCCCTGCTGCAGGTACCCGTTCCGAATCAGGGACGCGGTCAGGTCAACAAGGCGCTGGTCGTTGGGGAGGACGTCCTCTCCGACGAGGCGGATGATCTGCCGGATCTTCTCGTCTTCGGCGAGAATCGCCCTGGCTTCGTCCCGAAGCCGGCCCCACGAGGCGTCTGTGTGCGCCTCGAACCACGGCTCCACCTCCCCGGCGTATTCGCTGTAGGACTCCGTCCAGCTGATGGCGGGGAAGTGCCGCGAGTTCGCGAGCGAACGGTCGAGCGCCCAGAAGCAGCGGATGAACCGCTTCGTGTGGCGCGTGACGGGTTCCGTGAAGTCCCCTCCGGGAGGGGACACCGCTCCGATGATCGAGATGCTGCCGTGTTCGCCGCCGATCGTGACGACGCGCCCCGCGCGCTCGTAGAACTCCGCGAGGCGTGTGGGGAGGTACGCCGGAAAACCCTCTTCGGCCGGGATCTCTTCGAGCCGTCCCGATATTTCGCGAAGCGCCTCCGCCCACCGGGACGTCGAGTCGGCCATCAGCGCGACGTCGTAGCCCATGTCGCGGTAGTATTCCGCGATCGTTATTCCGGTATAGATGGATGCTTCGCGGGCGGCCACGGGCATGTTCGACGTGTTGGCGATCAGGATCGTCCGCTCCATGAGAGGCCGTCCCGTCCGCGGATCCTCGAGGGCGGGGAACTCCTCAAGGACCTGCGTCATCTCGTTGCCGCGCTCGCCGCATCCGATATACACGACGACCGACGCGTCGCTCCACTTCGCGAGCTGGTGCTGCGTGACGGTCTTGCCCGTTCCGAACCCTCCCGGAATGGCGGCGACGCCTCCCTTCGCGATGGGGAAAAGCCCGTCGATCACGCGCTGTCCCGTGACGAGAGGCTCGTCGGGGAGCAGACGCTCCGCGTACGGACGCGCCGACCGCACCGGCCAGGATACTGTCATCCGGATCTCGTGATCCCGTCCCATCGGGCCGCGGACGCGCGCGACGATGTCGGATCCTCGTGAGAAGCCGGACGGAACGATGTACTCCACTTCCCCCGAGACGTCGAACGGGACGAGG
>CAZVUT010000498.1:0-1699 GCA_964630155.1 uncultured Synergistaceae bacterium | reverse complement strand
CCCATCCAAAATGTTTCTCCCTTAGTTCCCTGTCCGTTATTTTAGCGGTGACCCATCGCCTGGTTCATGGGAACGAAATACGGGGCCGGCGCGCTCGACGCAACCAAAATCAGCCTCATCCAGCAGATGATGGCCTCCGAATTTCCGATTTCCCTCATGGGCTTCGTTCCGCCCCTGCTCGTCCTGACGCTTGCGGCGATGAAAATCCCCGCAATACCGGGAATCGTCTCGGGAATGCTCCTCGGTTCCATTCTGGCCCTGGTGCATGGCCTCGATATCGGAAGCGTTCTGGGCGCCCTGCATTCCGGGTACAGTACGTCCCTGATAACGAAAGTCTCCGAAGCCGGAGATCTCACCGCGCTTGCGGAAGCCGTCAAAGGCTCGGCCATGCAGCTTTCCGGAACGGTCGACGTCGAAATGTACAAAAGCGTCGGCGGCCTTCTGAAAGACCTTCTGAACCGGGGCGGCATGACCTCCATGCTCGGAACGATCTCGCTGATTCTGATGGCGCTCATGCTCGGCGGCGTCATGGAAACCTGCGGGTACCTCGAAGTCATTCTCGAGCGGCTCATGCAAACGGTTCGCACCGTCGGCGGCCTCATCACGTCGGTTATCGCGTCCTGCATCTTCGCGAATATGTTCCTTGGGGATCAGTATCTCGCGATCGTCATCCCGGGACGCATGTTCAAGCCCGGGTTTGAAAAGTTCGAAGTCGGCGGGAGAAAACTCGCCCCCCGCATGCTCTCACGGTCTCTGGAAGACTCCGGAACGCTCACGTCGGTCCTGGTTCCCTGGAACACGTGCGGCGCGTACAACAGCGGCGTTCTGGGCGTTGCGACCCTTGAATACCTCCCGTACGCCTTTCTGAACTGGCTGAACCCGCTTGTCGCGATAGCCCTGACGTATATGGGGATCGGCATTTACTGGAAAGATCCGGAGAGCGAACCGAAGCGATGACGCATCCTTCGGATATCCTTCCCGCCGAAAGCAGCGCCTCCTTTCCGAAACAGATGAAATACCTCTCGGTGCTTCTCGGCGTTTTTCTGATGGCCGAAGGCGTCCGCGGATTCGTTTCCCCATCGGGAAAGGGGGCGTATCTGGCGTTCCCGTATTTTCTCGTGGGGGCGGTCTGTATGTACATCTTCGGATACGACCGACGTCTGTTCCTCGACCGGGAAGGAGTCGTCCGGGAAACAGTCATCTGGGGACGGGTGCTCCGTGACGTGACGCCGTGGTCCTCGATCGTCGGCATCTCGATGACTCCCGCAAAAGGAAAGGTTCTAGCGTTTTTCAGGAAAGGAACGACGGGATGGCGCATGCGATTCTCGTCCGAAGAGGAACTCCGCTCCTTTCTGGAGGATGTCGCTCCCGACGTGCCGATGGAATAACGAAACGAAACGCGGCGGGCTCACTTTTTCGCGAGTCCGCCGCGTTCTTTTCCCGGGTTCAGGATTTCTGCGATTCCTTGTTGAATGTTCGGATCCAGGCATTTGGGTGGAACCCAAAAATAGAGCCTCTGCCATACGGAAAAACGGATGCGTTGCGAAAGACTGTCAGAAAATTGGGGAAGAACGTTTCCTCCCGTCAAGGTGTTGACACAACCTGAATGCGCGGATATACTATCCCTCGCGTTGATCGAACGCAGGCGGGCGGATAGTTCAGCGGTAGAACACCTGCCTTACACGCAGGGGGTCACAGG
>CAZVUT010000497.1:0-1701 GCA_964630155.1 uncultured Synergistaceae bacterium | reverse complement strand
TGCTGCAACACATACTGCTCCGTCAGCGCCCCTTTGAATTCTTCAAAGATCCGGCCGCCGTCAAGCAGCGTCTTCGGATCGAGTTCCGTCATGGCCGACAGGAGGCCGACATCGAGAAGGAACAGTTTGAAAGCGGATAGCTCCTCATACGCACGAAGCGGCATTCCTGGTTTCGTCACCCGGTTCACGCGATGGACCAATCCACAATCGATCAGCCACGTCATGGCCAGCTCGTATTCTCGCGCCCGCGCCCCCTCGCGAACAAGCCCGTACAGAAACTTTCTGTTCTCGCGGGCGAGCTGGGAAGGGATCGAATTCCACAGCATCCGGATCCTCGGAACGGCTTCATTCGGTGCGTGTTTTGAGACGTCCTGTTCGTACGCCGCGAGGATCCGCCGTTGGATGGCGCGGGCCTCTTCGTAAGCGCGCGTCTCGGAAAAGACCGACACGACTTCCGGCATGCCGCCGACGATCAGATACTGTTTCAGAAGCTCGATGAACGTGTCCCTGAAGCTCGAAACGATATTCCACTCTTCTTTTTCGAGAGCGGAGAGAAATTCTTCTTTCCCCATCGCCCGCAGGAATTCCGGAAAATCCAGCGGGGCGATGTCGCAGAAATCCACCTTTCCGACAGGGAACGACGTTTCGGGATGCAGCGCGACGCCAAGAAGCGATCCCGCAGCGATGACGTGATGCTCCGGCGCGTTTTCCTGAAAATACTTCAGGCTCGTCAACGCCATCGGGACGGCCTGGATCTCGTCGAAGACGATGAGCGTCTTTTCCGGATCGATTGCGCATCCCGTCTCAAGCCGCAATCCGGAGAGGATCCGCGACACGTCGAGGTCCCCGGAGAAAAGCCGCCGCATACGGTCGTTGCCCTCGAAATTGACGTAGGCGCACGTTTCGTACTCACGTCTGCCGAACTCCTTCATGAGCCACGTCTTGCCGACCTGCCGCCCGCCCCGAAGAATGAGTGGAATTCGCCTGGGCGATGTTTTCCATGCCCGGAGCGATTCAATGGCCTTTCGGTACATCCGGCTTCACCTCTTTCCCAGGGAAATAATAGCAGACAATCACATAATTCGTACGAAAAAATGGAATCCATGCCGAAAATACGAGGGAATATCCGCGATAAGGTCGGGCGTCTGCGCCGCGCCCCCCCGGCTTCGGGATCTCCGCACCCTGCAAAATTCAGGTCGTTTGACGCCAAAATGTCCGTGGTCTCCCGGAAGAAGCGGATTCGCCGGGTTTTTGTCGGATTCGTGCTGCGCCCGTCGCGAACCAGGCGCAGCGCTGTACAATTGAGAAGGCCTTTCAGGTCGGGGATGCTCCCAGCCGTCGGACCGGTTCCGTCGATACGGCCGATTTCCGGATACCGGAGAGCGCCCCGGAAGCATCGGACGGGTGTTCGCTCCGTCGTCCGCGAACCGGAGAAACTGCCCGCCATACGGAATTCGTTCCACAACACAGAGCCTACAAGGAGGTTTGGAAACATGAGACGAACCACGTTCTTCGCTCTTCCCCTTCTGGCAATGAGCCTGTTCTGCTCGCCCGCTCTCGCGCTTTCGTCGCGCTCCGCCCCGCTCGCGCCGGAGTTTCTCGAATCGCGCGGTCGGACAAGCGCCGTCGTCGGCGCCGAAACGACGGGGTATCGCCACGGACCGCTCGACCTGTCGCACCTCGCAGGGAAGCGCGTCTTCG
>CAZVUT010000496.1:0-1704 GCA_964630155.1 uncultured Synergistaceae bacterium | reverse complement strand
GTTACCACCGGGAAACCATTTCACGAAGCGACTTCCATAACCAAGAGGGCTGGGAGCGCCGCTGAAAGAAAGGACATCACGGCTCCGGAAGCCGCGGCGGAAAAACCCTCCGGGGCTGCGGGCGTCGTCCGCTACCGGCAGAACGGCGAACTGAAAGAGACCCCCGTTCGATACAAGATCGTCGATGCGGACGATCTCGTCACAAGCCGGAACGAGGGGTATCCTGCGGAGTTGCAGCCCAGGGACACGAACCGGGCGAACACGGACCTTCGCGTCGGAACGATAGCGGCGGATCTCAAGCCGGAACTGCTCGGGTTCGACGAGTACGCCGACCGTGGTGCGCCGACCGTGACGAGGGGCAATATCGTCGTCGCCGGGAATCATCGGGTGTGGTCGATCGGACGGGCGTACGATACGGGGACCGACGGAAGCTCGAAATACCGGGAGTACGTCACATCCGTCGCGCAACGGATCGGAGACGACCCGGAGCGTGTCCGGAACATGAAGCGCCCCGTCCTCGTCAGGGAATTGGAAGGAACCGATGGAATCGATCTCAAGGCGTTTGCGGAGGACGCGAATACGGCCGTCGTAGCGGACATGAGCGCGGCGGAGCAGGCGAAGTCGGACGCGGAGAAGATCACGGACGCCATGCTCAACACGTTCGAGGTGGACGACGCCGGAACGATCGGACGCGACTTCGTCGAGGCGTTCGTCGGAAAGATCGTCCGGGACACGGAGCGCGGCCGGTTCATGGATCAGGACGGCTTCATCTCGCAGGACGGCATACGGAGAATCCGGAACGCATTGCTGGCGAAGGCGTACGGCGATTCCGCGCTTGTCGGACGGATCTCGGAATCGACCGACGACAATTCGAAACGGATCTCCAACGGACTGATGCAGGGGGCTCCCGTGATCGCCCGGATGGAGGAGCGAATCGCCAGAGGATTGTTGCATCCGTTTTCGATCCGGAAAGACATCATGGAGGCCGTTCGTACGGTGCATGCCGCACGGACGAGCGGACGCAACATCGAGGAATTCCTGGGCGATCAGGTGGGGCTCTTCGACGACAAGGGGCTGTCGAACGAAGCGAAGGTCATCGCGCGGTTCCTGTCGGGGACCAAGGCGTCGGCGAAAGCCGTCCGGGAATTCCTCGTCCGGTACGCGCAGAACGTGGAACGTCTCGGGGATCCAAACGAACAGGCAATCGCGGGACTCGAAGCCGACGTTCCGACGAAGTCGGAGCTGGTCAACAGGCTCCTGTCCGAGTTCGCCGTCGGTCCGAGAGAGAGCGGCGGGCTTTTCGACGGAGTGGACGCACGCCCCGTTCCTCCCAAAAAGAAACCGAATGCCCCGGCTCGGATTCCGGTCCGAAAGGCGTTCCGGGACATGACCCGGGGGGAGATCGAAGCCGAAGAAGCCCAGGTCCGCGACGAGACGAAGCAACGACTCGTCGCCGCCGGACGGAAACCGGAAGTCGCCGATGCGGAAGCTGCGGTGTACGCCAGAGGAGTGCGGGTCGCCGCCGAACGGCGGAACATGTCGCCGATGGAATGGGAGCGGACGCGCGGGCCGAAGGTGCAGAAGGGGACGGCCGGAGAAATGAAGACTCCCGACAAGGCGGCGGCGCAACGAAATCGGAAATCAGATGCGACGTTCGATCAGGTCGCCTACCATGGGTCACCGCATCGGTTTGGGCGCTTCGAT
>CAZVUT010000495.1:0-1714 GCA_964630155.1 uncultured Synergistaceae bacterium | reverse complement strand
AGGGAATCGAGCGGCTCGGCTTCCCCGGCGCGCTCGATCATGTGGTGGAACATACAACGACGGCTTTGGGGTGGGAAACCCGGATGCGGGTCTACCGGCGCCTGCGGTCGCTCGGATGGGAGGAAATTCAATGAATCCGGTACACCCTCTTCGTGTCGGCGCGGTTGAGATAGGGCGCGGACGGTTCGTGCTGATGGCGGGGCCGTGCGTCCTCGAATCGCTCGAAATGGGGCTCGGGATTGCGCAGGAAGCATCGCGGATCTGCGCGAATCTCGGAATTCCCTACATTTTCAAGGCGTCGTTCGACAAGGCGAACAGGACGTCTCTCAGGAGCTATCGTGGGCCCGGGCTCAGCCGGGGGCTCGAAGAGCTGGCGGAGATACGGCAGCGCGCCGGCGTCCCCGTCCTGACGGACATCCATGAAGCGTGGCAGGCGGAGAAGGTCGCGCAGGTCGCGGATATCCTGCAGATTCCGGCGTTCCTGTGCCGGCAGACGGATCTCCTCGTTGCGGCGGCGAAGACGGGCCGTCCCGTCCACGTCAAGAAGGCGCAGTTCCTCGCCCCGTGGGATATGCAGGCCGCGATCGAGAAGATCCGCGAGGCCGGAAATCCGAACATCCTCGTCGGCGAACGGGGGACGTCGTTCGGGTACAATCAGCTTGTCGTGGACTTCCGGTCGATTCCGATCCTCCGCTCTCTCGGGCATCCCGTCGTATTCGACGCGACGCACAGCGTCCAGATGCCCGGAGGCAGGGGAACGTCCAGCAGCGGAGATCGCAGGTTCGTTCCGTCGCTCGCGCGAGCGGCCGTCGCCATCGGGATCGACGCGCTCTTCCTGGAGGTCCATCCCGACCCGGACAAGGCGCTCAGCGACGGTCCGAATATGATCGCGCTGCGCGACCTCCCCGCCTTCCTGACGCAGCTCAGGGCGATCGACGACCTCGTGAAGGGGGAGATCGGCGTCGCTTCATTGCCGGATACTGACGAAAATACGCAGGGAGCCTCCCTGGAGAATCGGACGGTGACGAAAGAATGATGATGGTCTGTCTTCCGCGGGAACGTGAAGGACGCGAATGTTCGGACGACTGCCTTCTCGCCCTCGGGAAAAGCGTTCTCGAAGCGGAGGCGCATGAGCTGCTGCACGCCGCCGGACGCCTCGGAAAGGAACTGACCGAAGCGGCGCGGCTCATACACGGCTGCACGGGGCGTCTCGTCGTCGTGGGGATGGGAAAGTCCGGAATTATCGGGCGGAAGATCGCCGCGACGCTCGCTTCCCTCGGAACGCCGTCCTTCTTCCTCCACGCGGCGGAAGCGTCGCATGGGGATCTCGGCATGGTCTGCCGCGAAGACGTCGGCCTCTTCATCAGCAACAGCGGAAAGACGTCGGAGGTCCTGGCCATCCTGCCCTTCTTCCGACGACTCGGAGCGCCCGTCATCGTCATTACGGGGGGATGCGATTCGCCGCTCGCGGAGGCCGCGGACGTCGTGATCGATTCGGGCGTCACGCGCGAGGCCGGTCCGCTGAACCTCGCCCCCACGAGCAGCACGACGCTGCAACTCGCGGTCGGAGACGCGCTCTCCTGCATGGTGACCGAACTTCGGGGCCTGCGGGAGGAGGACTTCGCGCTCTTCCATCCGGCGGGGCATCTCGGACGACGTCTGCTGACGCGCGTCGAAGACGTCATGGGAAGCGGCGACAAGCTTCCCGTCGTCC
>CAZVUT010000494.1:0-1714 GCA_964630155.1 uncultured Synergistaceae bacterium | reverse complement strand
AGGGAATCGAGCGGCTCGGCTTCCCCGGCGCGCTCGATCATGTGGTGGAACATACGACGACGGCTTTGGGGTGGGAGACCCGGATGCGGGTCTACCGGCGCCTGCGGTCGCTTGGATGGGAGGAAATTCGATGAATCAGGTGCACCCTCTTCGTGTCGGCAAGGTTTCAATAGGATGCGGGCGTTTCGTTCTCATGGCGGGACCGTGCGTCCTCGAATCGCTCGAAATGGGCCTCGGAATTGCCCGGGAAACAGCGCAAATCTGTGCGGATCTCGGGATCCCCTACATTTTCAAGGCGTCGTTCGACAAAGCGAACAGGACGTCTCTCAGAAGCTACCGGGGGCCCGGGCTCAGCCGGGGCCTCGAAGAACTGGCGGAAATAAAGGAGCGCGCCTGCGTCCCCGTTCTGACGGACATCCATGAAGCGTGGCAGGCGGAGAAGGTCGCCCAAGTCGCGGATATCCTGCAGATTCCGGCGTTCCTGTGCCGGCAGACGGATCTCCTGGTGGCGGCCGCGAGGACGGGCCGTCCCGTGCACGTCAAGAAGGCGCAGTTCCTCTCTCCGTGGGACATGCAGGCCGCGGTCGAAAAGATCAGCGAGGCCGGGAACCCGAACATCCTCGTCGGCGAACGGGGGACGTCGTTCGGGTACAACCAGCTCGTCGTGGACTTCCGCTCGCTGCCGATCCTCCGCTCTCTGGGGCATCCCGTCGTCTTCGACGCGACGCACAGCGTCCAGATGCCGGGAGGTAGGGGGACGTCCAGCGGCGGAGACCGCCGGTTCGTCCCGTCTCTCGCGCGTGCGGCCGTCGCCATAGGGATCGACGCGCTCTTCCTGGAGGTCCATCCCGACCCGGACAAGGCGCTCAGCGACGGCCCGAACATGATCCCGCTGCGCGATCTCCCCGCCTTCCTGACGCAACTCAGGGCGATCGACGATCTCGTGAAGGGGGAGATCGGCGTCGCTTCGTTGCCGGAATCTGCGGGCAATTCGCAGGGAGCCTCCCCGGAGAATCGGACGGTGACGAAAGAATGATGATGGTCTGTCTTCCGCGGGAACGGGAAGGACGCGAGTGTTCCGACGACTGCCTTCTCGCCCTCGGAAAAAGCGTCCTCGAATCGGAGGCGAACGAGCTGCTTCACGCCGCAGGCCGCCTCGGAAAGGAACTGACCGAAGCGGCGCGGCTCATTCACGGCTGTACGGGGCGTCTCGTCGTCGTGGGGATGGGCAAGTCCGGAATCATCGGACGGAAAATCGCCGCGACGCTGGCTTCCCTCGGAACGCCATCCTTTTTCCTCCACGCGGCGGAGGCGTCGCATGGGGATCTCGGCATGGTCTGCCGTGAAGACGTCGGCCTTTTCATCAGCAACAGCGGAAAGACGTCGGAAGTCCTGGCCATCCTGCCCTTCTTCCGGCGACTTGGGGCCCCCGTCATCGTCATCACGGGAGGGCGCGGGTCGCCGCTCGCGGACGCCGCCGACGTCGTGATCGATTCGGGCGTCGCGCGCGAGGCCGGGCCGCTGAACCTCGCCCCCACGAGCAGCACGACGCTCCAGCTTGCGATCGGAGACGCGATCTCCTGCATGGTGACCGAACTTCGGGGCCTGCGGGAAGAGGACTTCGCGCTCTTCCATCCGGCTGGCCATCTCGGGCGACGCCTGCTGACGCGCGTCGAAGACGTCATGGGAAGCGGCGACAAGCTTCCCGTCGTCC
>CAZVUT010000493.1:0-1716 GCA_964630155.1 uncultured Synergistaceae bacterium | reverse complement strand
TCGATCTATTCGACATCGCAGCGAATCCTCCTTTTTTTCGGAATAGTACTATATTGCATGAAAATCGCATGGTATAAGTAGCATATTATCGAGCTTCACGGGAGCTGTCCAGATCGGGCGTGTCTTTTTTCGGAATCCGCTCGTTCCGCGACCGGTTTTCGTACTCGCGTCCCAGTACGACCAGATACGTTCCCGCAAGATCGACATTCTCGAACATGCGGCCCGCCCCCTCAGCAGACGGAAGCGCCGACGCGTCCGAAGGCGTCTGCGAAGGCGTCAAGATCGTCCATTGCAGTAACGAAGGGCGGAAACAGACGGAGCGTCGCGGTCGGAACATGGAAATCCTGAATGAATCCGGCTTCGAACAACGAACACGACAACGCGGGGCCCCGTTCCGCGCGATCCGGTCGCAGCTCGACGCCGACCATCGCGCCGCGTCCGCGTACCTCCCGCACCCACGAACAGCTCTCCGTCGCCGTCCGGAGGCCTTCGATCAGGCGCGCTCCTACCAAAGCCGCCCTCTCGACCAATCCCTCCTTCCGGAGGATCGAAATCACCGTCGCCGCGATTCGGCCCGAGAACGGGTCGTTCTGGTGGGACTGCACGTGGCGCCCGAGGACATCCGCGCTTCGCCGCTCGACGTCTTCGGTCGTGATAACGGCGGCCACGGGAAGCCCGCCGCCGAGGATCTTGCCGAGCACGAGGATATCCGGCGCTATGTCGTCGTGCTCAAAGCCGAACCACCGCCCTGTCCGCCCCATGCCCGTCGTGACCTCTTCAGCGATCAGCAATGCGCCGCAATCGTTCGCAAGGCTCCGCAACCTCTTGCCGTATCCAATCGGAGGCGTCAGAATGCCGCCCCCGATGACAGGCTCGTACAGGATCGCAGAAAGGGTTGCGCCCCCCGCCAGTTCCGCCAGGGGATCGAGACACGGGCAGGTTCCCTTGCACGTCTCGCGCTCCGAGCAACGGACACAGTGCGGCGCCGGCGAGCGCACGACGCCGCCGAAAGCGGGCAGATAGGAAGCGTTTCTGCCGCTTTCCGACAGGGAGAGCGCATAGGCCGTCGCGCCGTAATACCCGCCCCCGATCACCGCAATGCCGTCCCGTCCTGAAGCGGCCCGGGCGATTTTGAGCGCCAGCTCCACCGATTCGCTTCCCGTATTCGTCAGCACCACGCGGTTCAGCGCGGCGGGCAGGATTCCCGTCAGCTCCGCCAGCGCGGCCGATACTTCCGTCGTGTCGAACGGCGCCCCGGCGTGAACGAGCCGCCCCGCCTGATCCCGCACTGCGTCAACCCAGGCGGGATGCCCGTAGCCGAGCGCATTGCACCATGTGCCGGACAACAGGTCAACATAGCGCCGTCCCCGGTCGTCCCACACCCTCGCCCCTTCTCCCCGCGCGATGGTCATCCCGTTCATCGGATTGGTCCGCCACAAACGCATCATGAATGCTCCCCCTCGTCGTGCGCCTCCGGAAAAAACCGGAGCTGCGCCAAATCGTCACGGGGAGCATAAAACGCAACTGGACGCAACGCTACATCCAGTTCATGGCATCGCAATACAACCAGTTGGAAAGAAAGAAATGCGGGCGGCTAGCGCACCTTGAAGCAGTCCGCCATGCAGGCGCGGAACGCATCGAAAGCCATTTCGACACGCGAGGCGCAGAGGGGGGTCAACGCATCCGAAAAGTCGAAGGACGCTCCGGCGACGGTCA
>CAZVUT010000492.1:0-1723 GCA_964630155.1 uncultured Synergistaceae bacterium | reverse complement strand
CCGCTCTCCGTCGCACGCGGCCGGACAGATCCACACCGTCGCCGCCTCGGACCGGCGAAGCGACAGGTTCCCGCCGCGCACGCTCACCTCGACCGGGTCGCCGAGCGGCGCGCTCCGGACCAGAACGACGGGCGTTCCGGGAAGCAGGCCGAACTCCAGAAGGCGCTTCCGCAGCGATCCCTCGGCGGTCACGCGGACAACGGAGCCCGTTCCGCCGACGCCAAGCATCGAGAGCGGCCGGGGCGGCCGCGCGGGCTCGGAGAGCGCCGTCCGAAGCTCCTCCGCCCAGGGGAGATTCCGGCGCATGCCGTCGGAAAGAAACTCCGTCAGCGCCATCAGGCGTCCCTCCATCTCGGCGTCAAGCGCATGCTCCAGCGTGCAGGCGGCCGTTTCCGCCGCGTCGTGCGCGAAGCCCAGGACTCCGGAGAACAGGAACGACAGATGCTCGTGACGCCGGTACATCAGCAGCGCGCGCTCGCGCCCCGATTCCGTCAGCGCGGGGGAGCCGTAGCGCTCGTGGGCAAGGAAGCCGTCCTCCGAGAGGCGCCGAACCGCCGCGACGACCGTCCCCTTCGTGACCTTCAGCTGCTCCGCCAGCATCGTGACCGTGGCCGTGCGGCCACGGACCTCTTCCGAAAAAATCGCTTCCAGGTAATCTTCGACTCGCGCCGTCAGCATGCCGTTCCCCCTCTCGCCCGATGAATCGAAAATCAGTTTAAGGCATCAAACATTTTCCGTCAACCCGGTTTCTTCCGCTTTCGACCGGGCGTATCGGGAAAGAAACGGATTCACGGCCGGAAATTTCGCCCGATCTCCGGAAAATCCCCCGGAATGTCGTACAATAGATATGAAAAAGATTCTGCGGGAGGGAATTTCCGATGTTCCGGCATCTTCTCGGTCTGGTTGTCGCGGTTTGCGCGGGGATCGTCTTCTTCCTCGCGGTCGAGACGCTCGGGGATCACTACTCCGGGGTCTTTCTGCGCGCCGGGATCGAGGCGCTTCCGTCGCAGGACTATACACCGGAGATCGAGCGGCTGAAAGCGGAGAAAAAGCTCGAAGAGGCCTTCGACCTTGCGGACTACGCGTGCCGGCAGGAAAACCTGCCCGGTCGGGAGCGCGCCTGCGCGCTCCGCCGGGAACTCGACGAGGAGCTGAACACCTTCTGGGGGACGATGGGGCGAGGCGTCCGGGGCTTTCTGACCGGCGAGGGAACCACCGTCGCCGAGGTTTCCGGGGCCGTCGCGTCCGACATGCTGCTCTACGGCGATCTGCGCGACCTGACGAAACAGGGCTTCCGGATGTGGGCAGGGGAAGGGGCTGACCCGGTCGTCGCGGCGCTTGCGGGGTTCGGGCTCGCGACGGAGCTTGTGGACGTCGTCGACTGGGTTCCCGCCATCCTCAAGGCCTTCCGGAAACTCGGCGCGCTTTCGTCGCGCTTTGTCGACTTCCTCACGGACGTCGGCGCTCGCGTCGTCAAAACCGGGCATGTCGACGACGCCGCGAAGGCCGTCGTCGATCAGATCGGCGCGGTCGCGGGGAAGGAAGGTCTCGGCGTCACGCGAACGGCCGCGATCCTGAAGAACGTGGACACGGGCGAGGAGCTTGCGACGCTCGCCAAGGCGGCCACACGCGCTCCCGACGCGGCCTACGTTCTGGTGCGGAACGGCGGAAAGCAGGGGCTCGACGTCCTGAAGACGGTCGACGAATTTTCCGCGGGAGCGGA
>CAZVUT010000491.1:0-1728 GCA_964630155.1 uncultured Synergistaceae bacterium | reverse complement strand
AACGATCCGGAAGGGCGGCGCGTTTTTCGGCGAACGGCGGTTACTTCCCGACCGTCTCGATAATCTGTCCGAGGTATCCCGCGAGGATGACGGATCCGATGGTGACCGTCGTGAATCCGCCGACGAGCATCTTGGGAAGAAGGCGGCTCATGCAGTACTCCTTCTCCTCGGGATTGGCGCAGCCGGCTGTGGTCACCTCGTCCGTGACGATGAAGGTGCCCGGGAAGCCGAAGAGACACGTCACGCCGATGGCCGTGGCGAGGGCCCACGTGACGCCGAGGATCTTCGACATGACGAACGCCGCGAGCACGATCCCCACGAGCGAGACGCCGAACGAGACGACCACCGGGTAGACCAGCGAGCGGACGAGTTCGGGCGTGGCCTGCGGAAGGCTCACGAACACGAAGATGAGGCAGAAGAACATCGCGTACCCCGCGGCGTTGGCCTTGTCGAGGATCTTGTGCTCGAGGAAGCCGGTCTCGTAGAGCAGGATGCCGATGACGAGCGCCATGACGAACTTGTGAATCTGGAGGTAGGGCATCCCCGCGCCCAGCACCATCGCGTTGTAGTGCTGCGCGACCAGCAGCGCGAGCCAGCTCGCGATCGCGGTCTTCGCAAGCAGCACGAAGGGCGTCTGGATCGCCTTCGGGAAGGCCGGGAACAGCCGGAGCGACGGTTTTTCCGGGTCGCTCTTCTCACCGGCCGCGCCCGCTCCCTCGAGTTCGCCCTTCCGGAACTTGTCGAGCAGGCGCCGCGTTTCGGACTTCAGACACAGCGAGGCGATGGGCAGGCCGACGAAATTCTGCAGGACGAGCAGCAGCGTGGCGAACACGGCGAGGCTCTCGAGGCCGACCTTCTTGGCGGCCTCCGAGACGATGATCGTCGCGACGATGCCGCCGGAGATCGGGCCGGCCGCCGTCAGCGCCATCACCTTGCCGAGGATCGGGCCGGCGATGAAGTAGAGGCCGACGGAAAGGCACACGAGCGCGGAGAATGCGATGATGACGGTCTTCCACTCCTGCTTGATGTCGCGAAGCTTCATGAGCGTTCCCATGTGGACGAGAATGAGCGGAAGGCTGACCGCGGCGTACGCGAACGTTCCGGTCGTCTGGAAGATGTTCTTCGGGAATCCGATCCAGAACCCGAACAGAAACACGAATCCCGTGACGAAGATCATCGAGAAAATCGCCTTCGTCTTGTAGGAGAAGACATCGCCTATGGCGTACGCGATCAGAACGAGCATGAGCAGTGCGGTATTGATGTCGCCGGCGTTGGTCAGGCCGAACGTCTGCAGAAAACTCAAAGAAAATTCCTCCTGTCGTTGGGGATCTTGTGTGTTCCGGAAAGATAAATGCGACGGGCCCTAGTCCCGGAGGTTTTTCGGACGCATCACCACCTCGATCCCGACATTCGCCTTCAGCGAATTGCTGACCGGGCAGATGTTCTCCACGTAGTGGAGAAACTCTTCGACCTCTTCTTTCGGCGACGAAGACGCGACCTCCGCACGGATGCGGATGGTCTGAAATCCTTCGGCCGTATACTCCCCGTCGATGGCGAGGCCGATATCCTGCACGTCGATCCCCTTGAGGGGCGCCTGCCCCCGGGCCACCATGGAGATACAGCCCCCGAGCGCCGCGAGAACGACTTCCATGGGCTTCATCGTGTCCTCGCGCCCGCCGTTCTTCTTCGACTGGTCCATGACGAGGCCGTATCCCCTCGCCTCCGCGA
>CAZVUT010000490.1:0-1739 GCA_964630155.1 uncultured Synergistaceae bacterium | reverse complement strand
ATCCCCTTTCGCTTCGACGTAGAAATGAGATCTATTTCCTCAAGTGCGCAGAAAAGTACCCTATGGCCAATAGTACACCAATCCAGAGGTATTTCAAGGAACCGCTGAAAAGATCGCCGACACGATCCTTTCCGAACACGGCTATTCCGAAAAGAACAACGAAACCCATCGACATAAGGATAAGGACGATAAAACGCTGCATGCCTGTTTGCGGTCGAGGTTCGGGCATTCATCCGCATCTCCCTTCCTCGTGTATTGTACAAAAAAAAGAGGGGGAAGTCCCCCCTCTTTTTTCAAAAAACTCAAAGACAGGATATTTCCATCGGAACCTGTTTCTGATGGACCTGCTGCCACGTCTTTATCGGAAGTCCCCAGATCTTGATGAAACCGACCGCTGCGGCGTGATCGAAAGCGTCTCCTTCCGAGTAGGTCGCAAGATCGTGTTTATAGATCGCGTTGGCGGACTTCATCCCGCACACGACAGCCTGCCCCTTGAAAAGACGCAGTCTCACGACGCCGTTCACATAGATCTGCGTCTCGTCGTTGAACGCCCCGATCGCATCCATAAGCGGGGAGAACCAGTATCCTTCGTAGGTCAGCTCCGCGAATTTCGTCTCCAGAACCTTCTTGCACGCGATGACCTGCTTGTCGAGCGTCAGCGTTTCCATCGCCCTGTGGGCGGCAAGAAGGGTCATGGCCGCCGGGCATTCGTAGACCTCGCGGCTCTTGAAGCCCACGAGACGGTCTTCGATCATGTCGATGCGCCCGACGCCGTGTTTCCCCGCAATCGCGTTCAGCGTCTCGATCAGTGTGACCCCGTTCATCGGTTCTCCGTTCAGCGCAACGGGCAGGCCCTTTTCAAACGCGATCTCGACGAACTCCGGCTCATCCGGAGCTTTCGCAGGCGCGACCGTGATGTCGAAAGCGTCTTCGGGCGGCTCGTTCCAGGGGTCTTCAAGCGCGCCGCACTCGATCGAACGTCCCCACATATTCTCGTCGATGCTGTAGGGAGACGCGGCCGTTATGGACAGTGGGATACCATGTTCTTTCGCGTACGCGATTTCGGCTTCGCGGCTGAAGTGCCAGTCCCGAACCGGGGCCAGAACCTGCAGCTTCGGATCGAGGGCGTTCGTGCACACTTCGATCCGGACCTGATCCTGTCCCTTGCCCGTGCACCCGTGAGCGACGGCGACAGCGCCTTCCTTTTTCGCAATGGTGGCGAGCGTCTGCGCGATCAGCGGCCTCGAAAGCGCCGAATTCAGCGGATACGTCCCCTGATACATCCCGTTCGACTTCAGCGCGGGCCAGACGAACTGGTCCACGAACTGCTTCCGGAGATCCATGACGTACGCCTTGATCGCTCCGCTGTGAAGCGCCTTGTTCTTTGAAGCCTCGAGATCGACTTCCTTTTGACCGACGTCGGCCGTCATCGTAATGACGTCATATCCCTGCTCCGTCAGCCACATCGTCGCAACGGACGTATCCAGCCCGCCGCTATACGCCAGAACGACCTTTCCCTTGTCACCCATTTGGAGTCCTCCTTCTTTCCGGAAACAATAAAAGGCCCGTCCCGTGAAGGGACGGGCCTAGCCCGCGGTACCACCCATCTTGGCGAACGGAGTCGCCCTCTCGTCTCCTCGTTCCTACTTGGCCGCAAGGCCTTTCTTCGGAACAGGCTCACGGGCGCGTTCCCGACCTTGTTGCGGAAGGGCTCGCAGCCTGGACCCTTCTCTCTGAAC
>CAZVUT010000489.1:0-1742 GCA_964630155.1 uncultured Synergistaceae bacterium | reverse complement strand
CCAAACTGGAACGACTCATCGAGACCAGCGTGGAAGTTGCGTCCAGGAAAAAGCGGCATCAGTTCGGCGAGATACGCCTCGATGAAACGCTTCGCCGCGTCGGACGTCGCGCAGAAGGTCTGCTTTTCGCCCGTCTTCCAGCGACACATACCTTCCCGTTCCTCGGACAGCTCGTCGCGTCCGGGCTCACGGAAGAAATGCTCGGCGTGACCGAGGACACTCACGCATGGAATGACATCCATCCTGTGCGTCATCGCATAGGCGACGATCTCGCGCATTTCATCCATCGAATAGCATTCTCCCTTCGGCAGCGAGAACGTCATCGTCGCGACGCGTCCCTCAAGATAGAGGACGAGCGTATTGTACTCCGCCGCCGCCACCTTGTCGATGAACTCCTTCACAAACGAGACGGTCTCCATCTGCCTAGCGAGGTCGAGCTGGACGGCTTTCACGGGCTTTCCGCCGAACACCATGAGCGGCAGCAGTGCCGCGGCGACCACGAACGATTTTATGCTCATCACTTAGCCTCAAAGGAATGGAAGATAACTTCGACCTTACCGACGAAGGTGTCAGGCGTGTCATTGACGCCGAAGGCGACCTTCTTGACGGGCCAGTCGATCCTCTGGTTGTCGTCGCCGCCCCAGCGCCACGCGAAATACTCGCCGAGATGGTCATTCCGTTCCTTGACCGTCGTCTTCACCTTGTGGCGTCCGTTGCCGGGCGTATTGAACTTGAAGAGATGCGACTCGCCGTTCTTGTCCGTCAGCACGACGAAGAGCTGCTGCTTGTTGTCGGAGAGCGTCCGGTCGAGGACGATCTCCCTGCAGACCGCGAGTTCGCACGGAAACTCGACCCAGGCCGCGTCATGTCCCGCCGTCGTGAAGTCGCAGAAGACCGTCGCCCCCATCTCGTCGACAGTGAGCTTCGCGCCAGCAGTCGGGTTCGCCGGCTTGCCGTCGACATGTGCCTTCAGAACCGCGCCCTTGACATCCTTCAACGCCACGGTCTCGGCGGATACCGCCGCCACCGAACAGAGAACCAACGCCATCATAATCATCTTCATGTTCATTTCCTTATTTACCGCTCTTGACTGCGGAAAGGTAGAGATCGAGTCCGTCGAGGACCACCTGCGCACCATCCTTTACCGTGCGGAGCGCCTCGAGACGGACGAAGCAGGTGGTGTTCGTGGCACCGAGCGGATTGTCCTGAGGAACGGGATTCTCCGCGACGTTATCAAGCCGGAAAGTATCGTGTAGCGTCCGCCAAGCCTTGCCATCATCCGAAAGCGACACCTTGAACACCATCGGCGCACCGGCGGTATTGTCGATAACGCTCCAGTGACCGATGCCGATCACATCCACATCCGAGCGGATGCGTTCCAGAAGCGCGGCCCGCGGCACCGGAAACTTCGCGTCCGCGATTTTCTTCATGAGGCAAACTCTTCCGGCGTGACGGAGGTCGGAAGATAATTACACTTCGCCACATCGCCCCCGAAAAGTGCCTTCGCCCAGACAAGTGCCTGAAAATACTGGCCCTTCGCATTCAGATGAAAGACGTCGCCCTTCGGCTTCCAGCGGCCCTCCGCGACAAGAGGCAACTCAGGCATCAGCGAATTCGAAAAGCTATTGCCGATCATCAGAACCTTCACGGGTTCGTCGGTCTCCTTCGCACTAAAACCCGTCACGACCGAAGCCGTTACCAACATCATCAGCATCATTTTGTTCATGTCCTCAACCTTTTTT
>CAZVUT010000488.1:0-1743 GCA_964630155.1 uncultured Synergistaceae bacterium | reverse complement strand
CCCTCGCCGAATCGGCCGAAGCAGGGGGAAAGTGCTACAGGATCTTCCGCCGCCGAACGGCGGCGTGCCACAGATGCGCCGCCCTCGAAACGATACGGGACGGAACCCCTCATTCGGTTTTCTTCGAGAGCGGAGTACGACACGGAAAAAAACGGTTCCGGATCGACGCCTTCCCCATCCGGGACGGCCAAAACACCATCTGGGGCGTTGTCGAGAGAGTGTTGCGAGACGTGAAAGAAGAAACAGCCGCCGTTCGGCGGAAGGAGGACTGAGAGAGATGACGATCCGGAGCAAGCTCATAGGAATGGCTGTTATCGTACTTGCGGTGATTGCGACAATGGCGGGGGTCACCTACTATCGGGGCGGCGCGATGATGTTCGATCAGGTCGAAAAATCCGGCCTGGAGATCATCAAAGGCGCAGCCGACTCCGTCAGCGCGGAGTTCAACAAGATCGAAGGCGTCGTCGCGACGACCGCGAATTCGGTGCGCTACGCGTGGCTCAACCTTGGGGTCTCGGATGAGGAGGGCGTCGAGAAGGTGCTCGCCTCGCTCGTCGAACGGGCCTCGGAAAGCGGTATCTCCGACCTTTACATGGGGCTCGAATCGACCGGCAAACTCTCGTACGGCAGAGGATGGAAGGAACCCGACGACTACGACGCGCGAACCCGCCCGTGGTACAAGCAGGCAGTCGCCGCCGGGAAAGGGAAGATCATCTTCACGGATCCGTACGTCAACCAGAACACGAAAAAGGTCGTCGTCTCGGTCGCCACGCCCCTCTACGACAACGCCGGCAAACTGCTCGGCGTTCTGACCGGAGACATGGACACGACCGCATTGAACGAATACGTCGTCAATCTCAAGATCTTCGGAGAGGGCAGCGGAATCATGCTTCTGAAGAGCGGCATGATCACAGCCTACCGCGTGAAGGAAGACGTCCTGACGAGGAACCTGACGAGCGACGAGAAATACCCCGAAGCGCTCCGGACGGTCGCGAAGAATATCGTCTCCGGGGAGACGGGCAGCCGGACATACACGTACCAGGGCGAAGAACGCCAGATGTTCTTCGCTCCAACGAACCGGAACTTCTATCTCGGCATCTTCTTCCCGAGGTCGGTCGTCACCGGAATGGTCCGGGGCCTCACCAACGTTCTCATGATGATCGCCGCGCTGGCGCTTCTCGTCACCGGAGGGATCATCTTCGTGATCATCCGGAGTCTCACGAAGTCCATCGGTTCCATGAAGGCGACCACCGAAAAGCTCGGCGCCGGGGATATGACCGTTCACTACACGGATTCCGGCAAGGATGAAATCGCCGACATCTCGAGGAATCTGAACGGCATGGTCGTCGCGCTCCGCGGGGTCATGACCTCGATCCGCAAGGAGTCGCAAGAGACCTCCCGCCGCGCGGAAACGCTCGCGTCGCTCTCGGAGGAGACATTGTCCTCGATGGAAGAGGTCTCCGGATCGATCGAAAAGGTTCAGGACATGATGGAGCACAGCTCCTCCGCGCTCCAGGAGACGAACGCCTCCATCGAGGAGATCGCGTCGAGCGCCCAGTCCGCCGCGAGGGCGACCGGCGACGGCGCCGAGGGGGCCGCGAAGGCCTCCGAAGCCGCGAGCAGTTCCGTCGAAGAGGTCGACACCGTCATCGGCAACATCAAAAACGCCGCGGGCGAATCGACGACGAGCATCGAGCGGATCAAGGAGCTCGCCAAATCGGTCGAGGACATCTCGGGCTTCGT
>CAZVUT010000487.1:0-1747 GCA_964630155.1 uncultured Synergistaceae bacterium | reverse complement strand
CGGGCGACGGCCGTTTCCGCTGCTGCTGGAGCCAGAACCGGGCCAGAAACAGGCCGGACGGGGAGTTGCAGGCGCCGAAGCACGAACTTTCCGACGCGGACACGGGGAAGATCCTGGAATCCAGACTGAGAGGCGTGGCCGAACGGATCGAACAGGCGACGGGAATGGACTTCGAGCGGTTCACACGCTCGATGCTTCTGGCGCAGGGCGGATTCGCCGCGTTCCTCCAGGCGTCGCCGGGCGAACGCGCCCCCATCCTGGAGCAGATCACGGGGACGGAAGCATACAGCGACATCTCGAAGCGGGTTCACGAACGGCGCGCGCAGGAACAGAAGAAACTCGAAGTGATCGGCGCGGAGCTTTCCGCGATGCGCCTTCTCGGTGAGGACGAGGAGCGGACCCTGAAAGCGGCGCTTGAGGAAAAGGATCGCGAAATGGCGGCGGCGGAGGCGCTCCTCGAAACGAAGACGCGGGCGCTCGCGTGGCTCGAAGGAGTGCTTCGGCTCGAGCGGGAGCTGGAATCGCTCGCGCACAAACGCGACGACCTCGCCGTCCGAAGGGAGGCGTTCCGGCCGGACCTCATGCGCCTGGAACGCGCCATGCGGGCGCTGGAGCTTGAAGGCGCGCACGAAGCGCTGTTGTCCCTTCGCCGGGATCAGGAGGCGGACGAACGCGCCGCGGAAGAATGCCGCGTGACCCTCCCAGGACTCGAAGACGACGTGACGAATGCAAAGCGGAATTCCGAGCGGAGCGACGAGGCGTTCCGTAGGGCGAAGGCGGAGCAGAAGGATCGCGCCCCGGTCCTGCGGAAGGTCCGCGATCTCGATGTCCGGATCGCCGAACGGGATGAGCCGATCCGCAAGGCGGGCGATGCGCTGTCCGCGATGGAAGCGGAGTCCGGAGAGCTTCTGGGCCGGAACGAAACGGATCGCGCCGCGCTCGGAGTCGTCCGGTCGTCCCTCGACGCCGTCATTGCGTATATGGCCGAAAACGCCGCCGACGAAACGATCTCCGAGCGCCTCGGCGCCGTACGAAGCCGATTCGACGCGTTTCGTGCGGCCGGCGCCCGCCTCCGGGAAAAAACGCAGGAGCGCCTCGCGGCCGAAGGGCAATACGCGACGGCGCTTTCGGCGAGCGATGCGCAAAAGACGGCGCTTTCGGCGTCGAAACGCGATCTCGAGGAACTCAATCGCGCCGTCATCGACGCCGGAAGCGGACTGGACGAAGCTCTCGCGGGGCGGACGCTTCCACGGATGCGGCAGGCGGTCGCCGACGCCGGAAAACACGCGGCCGTTGCGGAGCGAATTGCCGAAGACGCCCGTTTGTGCGCCGACGCCCGGCAAAAGACGGCGGACATATCGACCCTTCTCGAATCGCTCGGCGGCGAACGGGACCGCCTCGCGCGCGAAATCCCCGAAGCCGCCGGAGCCCTGTCGGCCTGCGAGAACGAGCGGGAACGCCTTGAATCGGAGCAGATGCGCCTTCGCGTGACGGAGTCGTATGCGGAGGCGAGGGCGCATCTCGCGGACGGAGAGCCGTGTCCGCTCTGCGGGGCCATGTCGCATCCCTGGGCCTCCGCTGCGGGCGGCGCGCCTTCCGGCGCTTCCGACGACATCGGGGCGAAACTGCGCGCAGTCGGAAAGGATCGCAAAAAGGCCGAAAAGCGCCTCTCTGACCTTCGAGTCCGCGAATCGGAGATCCTCGGCGACATCCGGCGGAGCGAAGAGCGCCTGGAAGAACTCGGGAG
>CAZVUT010000486.1:0-1749 GCA_964630155.1 uncultured Synergistaceae bacterium | reverse complement strand
CGGCTTTGGGCACGACGCCGGCGACGGGGCCCCGCGGCCGCGCGACCCATTCGACGCTTCCGTCGGGATGGCGGATGACGGGCGGATTGTGTCCGGCATTGGCGTATCGCAGGCGCCCGGTGGACAGATCGAGCACCGCGCAGAAAAGCGTCACGAACATGCAGGTGTCGTTGCCTTCAACCAGTTCCCCGTTGACGTTGGCCATCACCGCGGCCGGATCGGTCTCAGATCGGAACGCCGAGCGCAGGAAACTGCGCGTGACGGCCATGAACAGGGCTGCGGGCACCCCCTTGCCGGAAACGTCGCCGATGGCCACGGCGATCCGGTCGTCGTCCAGCAGGAAAAAGTCGTAGAAATCGCCGCCTACCTCCCGCGCCGGTTCGAGCACCCCGTACAAATCGAGATCGTTTCTCGAAGGGAACGCGGGGAAGGTTTTCGGAACAAGCCCCATCTGGATATCGTGCGCGATCGACAGCTCGCTCTCGATGCGTTCTTTGGCCGCTGTCGTGTCGGTCAGTTTCCGGACATAGTCCTTTAACGAATGTTCCATGAAAATGAAGGATTCCGCAAGGCGGCCGACCTCGTCGTTGAATTTTTCGGAAAAGTGTTCGATCCCGGAAACGTATTGCCCGGAGGACATCAGGTTATGCGTCGGAAAATCCTTCGCGTATTGACTGAGTTTTTTTAGCGGGCCCGCAATGCGCATGACCAGAACGTACGTGACGCCGAGGCTGATCAACAGGGTCAGAAGGACGATAAAACTCTGGCGGAGAATGAGCGTCCGCGCCGGCTGTTTGATTTCGTCCCGGTAAACAGTCGACACAACATACCAGTCCAACGGGGCAAAGTGTTCGACATAGGACTCTTTCAAATACCGGTAATTCCCGGGATCGGTCGGCTTATCCCAAAAATAGGTAAACGGTTTCTCCGGCGTGGCGGAGGCTTTGACCAGGTCGGCAATCAGGGAGAGGCCGGTTGCCGGATTGACCATCCCCGAAACGTCCTTCCCCGACAGCATCGGATGAATGATCATTTTCTGTTTTCCGTCGAAAATGTACATATAACCGGTCTGCGAGATTCTGACCTTGGCGAAGGATTCCGACAATCCCTGAATCATCGCATCCATTTTCTTCTGGGCCTGTTTTTCAATCTCGTCGATGTAAACGCCCGTCCCGATGACCCATTTCCACTCGGGCACATGCTTGAAGTAGGTGAGTTTTTCAGACGGTTCCGTCTCCCCCAATTTTCTCCACCAATAGGAATAAAAGCCGTGATCATTTTTCTGCCCCGATTCGACCATGGGCGGAACGATCAGGCTTCCCCGAACGTCCCTGATCTGGGAATAATCGGCACCATGCAGTTTTGGGTCGGGGTGGGATATGAGCCGTGAAGCGTAATCCGAGATCCAGATGTAATCGTTTTCTCCGTAAGTCAGTTTCCGAAACTCTTCCAGAATCTCCCTTTGAGCATCCTGGAGCGCGAGGGTATTACGCCCGACATCGAGCATTTTGTTCCGGATGGTTTTTTCGCCAACGGTAACAATGTCCCGCAGTTCTTTTTGCCGGTTTTTGAGCATGTTTTCACGGTAGAAGACGAGGTCGTCGTAACTGCTTTTCAGGGTAAGCACAGACAGGCGAATCATGTTTCTGGCCGACTGTTCTTCCAGTTGGGTCAACCCGATGTCCACTTCGCGCTGCGTGAAAAGCATGATGATCAGCGACGTTGTGATGAGAATCGCGCTGATCAACG
>CAZVUT010000485.1:0-1756 GCA_964630155.1 uncultured Synergistaceae bacterium | reverse complement strand
GCACGTCTCCGGCGGCCGACATATGAACGAGCTTCATGGCGGAGGCGACCGCCGTAATCGCGCCGTCCGCGTCCGACACCAGCCCCGTTCGCTCGGGCCTCGCTCCGATTCCGCCCAGGCGGCCGACAATCCCGATCGTCGGAGCCGTTCCTCCCGACAGACGCCCTTCCGCGCCGCGCACCCAGACCTTCACAAAATCCGTGTTCCCCTTCGGTCCCGAGACGGTCCGCACGACGACATCGGCAGGCCCAGCCTTCAGGATCGCCGCCTTGACCGATTCTCCGGTGACTCCCGGAGAATCGAGGAGTTCCATCGCCTTCATGGTCCAGTAGAGAGACATCGTCTTCTCCTTTCTCAGGAACGCTCCGCGGCATCGAAGGACAGATGCGCGAGGATCGGCTCCCCGACTATGGTTTCTATGGGTCCGAACAGTTCGCCGCACCTCATTCCCTCGCCCAGGAGCAGGTTCGCGGCCGGCGCGGCCACGACGATCACCCGCATGTCCCGGCGAAGGTCAGCTGTCGTTAGCGGCGTTCCCGATTCCGCATCGAGCGTCATGACAAGATCCGGAAAGGTGTAGAGGCGTTTTCCCGATCGGTCGAGCGTCATGAATTCGTTCCAGTAGGTCGCCGAAAAGCCGCCTTCAATGTCGACACGGCCGTGGTCGAACCCATCTGCCGTCACGAGATCGAAACGTTGGATCCTCCCGACCGTCACAACCGTTCCGCCGAGGACATCCATGGCGGCCCCGGCGACTGCCTCGCCGCCGCGCGCGCGCGCACGAATCATCGCTTCGCCTGCGGCGATAGCCTTCATGACACCGCCGGGCGCGGCATGTTTTCGCGCGTAGGCCGCCGACACGGGATTCCGGGCGACGGAGACAAGCCCTCCCGCCCGAACGGAACATTGGCGCACAAGCGCCGAAACATCCTCCATCCGCCCCCTGAGAATCGCCTCGAGATACGTCCCCTTCTCCCGGTTCCCTCCCACGACGCTTTGAACGGAAAGATATGTCGCATCGCGATGAAGCCCCATCGAGCCCATCAACCCCGTCGGGTGCGCGCGTCCGTTGCACGGCGCGTCCACGACGGGGCGGCCGCTCATGGCGGCGGGAACCCACCCGTTACAGATCGCGCTGCCGCCGCACTCGTTCGTGATCAGTCCCCCGACCGTGAGATCCTCGAAGCGTTCGAACAGCGTCACGACGCGTCCGGCCGCCGCGGGCGTCACGCAGGCCTCCGTCGCCGCAGGCGCTCCGACGCCCGAGCACGTCAGCAGCACGGTCTCCGGATTTACCGAATCGATCCCGACGAGATCGACGCCGCCGAGCCGCATCGCCTCCGCCGCCAGAGTCCTTCCCTTCTCCATCGAGCCGCCTCCGCCTCCGCCGAGCAGGCACCCCCCGAGGATTGCGGCATCCATCTGTTCCTGTGTTAATTTCATTCCGATCACCCCGAATTCCTTCAACGTTTCAGCACAGCGCGCTCCACATCGCCGCGCCTGCAGCAATCAACGGGTCGATGACGAGCAGCCCTGTCTCTTCCCGGAGAACCTGCGCTATACCGATCGTGGCGAACCCGGTGCATGCCAGCGCCAACACGCGAACACCCTGCGCCTTCATGCGTCCGGCGGCGGCGACAGCCTGTTCGCGTCCTGCAGGGGTCATGAGATCCAGCGTCGACGTCACGCCATCCGGACGGACCGCCGCGACAAGCAGGCTTCCAAGGATCTCCCGCATCCGCTCCGGGACATCCTC
>CAZVUT010000484.1:0-1758 GCA_964630155.1 uncultured Synergistaceae bacterium | reverse complement strand
AGCGCGACGCGATGGAAGACAGCTTCAAGAAACATCTTTCCAGCCGCGGGATCTCCTGGGTCAAGCCGGACGGCGGTTTCTTCTACTGGCTCGACTTCGGAAAGATCAACACGACCGAGCTGTTCAAAAAGGCCATCGAGAAAAAGGTCGCCTTCGTCATCGGCGAACCGTTCTGCGTGCGGCCGGGAAGCGGCATCCACAACGCGCGCATCAACTTCACGTTCTCGACGCCCGCGCAGATCGAGGAAGGCGTCAACAGGCTGGTTCAGGCCATCGACGAAATAACCCTCAAGGCGATCTGACGAATGAGACGCGGGGTCGGTCCGATCGTCGGATCGGCCCCTTTTCTTTATGACAAGGAGGCCTTTGAACAGATGACCGCATTCTGGGATTCCCTGTACAGCGGCGCAGCGCGCAATATCAAGCCGTCCCCTATCCGGGACATGCTCCAGTCCTGCCGAAAGCCGGGAATGATCTCCTTCGCGGGCGGAATGCCCGACCCGGCGATCTTCCCCGTCGAGCAGTTCGCCGAGGCCGCGTCCATCCTCAGGACCGAAGGGCGCGACATCCTCCAGTACGGCGCCACGGAAGGCTACGCCCCCCTCAAGGACTTTCTCGCCTCGTGGTGCGCCCCGCGTCTCGGACGAAAGGTCGCCCCCGACGAGATGCTCATCACCTCAGGTTCGATCCAGGGCGCCGATCTGATGACCCTGGCGACCGTGAACCCGGGCGAGTACGTCATCACCGAAGCTCCAACCTTTCTGGGCGTCACGACGGATATGTACAACCACGGCGCGAAGTTCCTCTGCGTCCCGTGCGACGAAGAGGGCATGCTCGTGGACCGTCTTCCCGCGCTTATCGAGGGAGCGCGGGGCGAGGGCAAGACCGTAAAGTTCATCTACACGATCGCGACCTTCCAGAATCCCTGCGGCGCGACAATGTCGCTCGAACGGCGGAAGGCGCTCGTCCGCGTCGCCCGGGAGTACGGCGTCGCGATCTTCGAGGACGACCCGTACGGGTACGTCCGTTTCGACGGGGAACACCTTCCGACGCTGTTCTCGCTCGACGGCGGCGAACACGTGATCTACGCGGGCTCCTTTTCGAAGATCCTCGCGCCCGGAACGCGGGTGGGCTGGTGCTGCGGCGACAGGGACCTGATCCGGAAGATGGTCGTCTTCAAACAGGGCGTTGACACCTGCACGAGCGTCGTCGCGCAGGCGATCGTCTATCAGTACGCGAAGCTCGGCCATCTCGACGCCTTCCTCCCGAAGATCATCGGCCACTACCGCACGAAACGGGACGTCATGATGGAGTCGTTCGCCGAATACCTTCCCGCGGGGGAGGCCCGGTACGCGAAACCCGAGGGCGGCTTCTTCTTCTGGCTGGAGACGCCGAACATTCCGGTCGATGCGCTCTTCGACCAAGCCATCGCGCGCAACGTCGCCGTCGTCAAGGGGAGCCCCTTCTACCCGAACGGGGACGGCGGGGACCACCATTGCCGCGTGTGCTTCACCTTCGCGTCCGCCGATGAGATCCGCGAAGGAGTCAAACGCCTGGGCGCCGCGATGCGGGAGCTTTTGTAGCGCTCTTTCAAAAAACGCCGAAGCGGGCCGGTTTGAAACCGGCCCGCTTTTTTTGTCTCCGTCACGGAGCCTCGCCGAAAATCTGTGGTATTCTGAAGTATAATACGAATCCACCCGCAAGGAGAGGATACCATGACGCAGGAGACCATCGCGGCCATTTCGACAGCCTGGGGCG
>CAZVUT010000483.1:0-1760 GCA_964630155.1 uncultured Synergistaceae bacterium | reverse complement strand
CGGTTCTCGCGGGAATCAACGGAACGGATCCGTTCGTCCTGTGGGACAACTTCTATGACGAATTGAAGATGCTCGGCTTCGCAGGAGTGCAGAACTTTCCCACGGTGGGGCTCATCGACGGAGTCTTCCGCGCGAACCTGGAAGAGACGGGCATGGGGTACGAACTCGAGGTCGAAGCGATCCGCAGGGCTTCCGAACGTGACATGCTGACGACGCCGTATGTCTTCGGCGCGGATGACGCCGTCGCGATGACGAAGGCCGGCGCGGACATCCTCGTCTGCCACATGGGGCTCACGACGAAGGGTTCGATAGGGGCGCAGACGGCGAAGACGCTCGACCAGTGCGTCGGGCTGATCGACGAGTGGGCGGCGGCGGCGCGGTCGGTGCGGGACGACGTCATCGTCCTCTGTCACGGCGGGCCGATCGCGATGCCCGAGGACGCGGCGTACGTCCTGAAGCGATGCACGAGCGTCAACGGCTTCTACGGGGCGAGTTCGATGGAGCGCCTGCCGACGGAGACGGCCATAAAGGCGCAGACACAGGCCTTCAAGGCCGTGAAGTTCTAGACGCGAAAGCGGGGAGGGGATCATTATGCCGAGAGTGTACTACAGCACGGTTATCGACGCGCCGGCGGACGCGGTATGGAAACTGACGCGTGATTTCAACGGCCTGCCGAAATGGCATCCGGGCATCGTCGACAGCGAACTGGAACAGGGGACGGACGTCGGGTGCGTGCGTCACTTTACGCTCAAGGGCGGGGCGAAGATGCGCGAGAAGCTTCTCGCCCTCTCCGATGCGGATCGCACGGTGGCGTACAGCATCCTCGAGACCGGCATGAAGCTGAAGAACTACGTCGCCGTTCTGCATGTCGCGCCGGTCGTCGCCACGAATCAGACATTTGCGGAATGGTCGGCCGTCTTCGACGTGACGGATCCTTCGGCCGAAGAAGAGACTGCCGCTACGGTGTACGGTGTTTTCAGCTCCGGACTCGAGAGCCTGAAAAGCATGGTGTGCGACCGCAGGGAATATATGGGCAGGGAGTGATCCTTCCGGCAGGGGTTTCGGAAGCGTTCCGTCGCGACGGAGCAACTTCTCGGGACGCCCGTCCCGATGAAACCGACTGGCTCCCGACAGGAACGCCCCCGCTTTTCGCGGGGGCGTTCCTCATCTATCCGGATACTGTGCTTACGGACGGGCTTTGACGAAACGCTACTTCTTCGGCGCGAGCCCCTTCTGCGACGCATCGTCCAGCGTGAACCGGGCGACCAGATTCTGAAGGGTCTCGGCGGAGGAGGCCATGTCCTGCGCTTCCGTCGCGATCGCCTCGGCAGCCTTCGTCGTCTCGCGCGACGCCGCCTGGATCGAGCCGACCGACTCGACGACCTGTCCCGTCGATTCCGTCACGCTCTGGATCGCCGATGTCATCTCCTCGCTCGACGCCGCCTGTTCCTCCGATACCGCCGCGATGCTCTGGACCGCCTCCGCCATCTTCGTGATCGCCTCCACCGCGCCCTTGAGCTTCTGCTGCGTCGCCCCGGCCTTTTTCATCGTCTCTTCGAGGATCTTTCCGGTCTTTTCCGTCGCCGTGATCGATTCGCCCGAGTGCCGCTGGAGTCCGTCGATGAGCTTGTTGACTTCGCGCGCCGCTCTGGCCGATTCCTCCGCGAGCTTCCGCACTTCCTCCGCCACGACCGCGAAGCCCCGGCCGGCCTCTCCGGCCCTCGCCGCCTCGATCGCGGCGTTCAGGGCCAGAAGGTTCG
>CAZVUT010000482.1:0-1762 GCA_964630155.1 uncultured Synergistaceae bacterium | reverse complement strand
TTTTTTTACGGTTCCGCCGCGTCGCCTAGACGTACGTCTCCCGGAGCATCTCCGCGACCGACGGGTCGATCTGCTCCCGGCGCTTGATGGCGTCGAACCGGTCCAGAAGGTCGCCGGGGCGCAGGCGATTTTTCTCCGCGCCGGAAATGTCCGCGACGATGCGCCCCCGGTGCATCATGACGAGCCGGTCCCCGAGGTTCACGGCCTGCTGCATCGAGTGCGTCACCATCAGCGTCGTGAGTTTCCCCTCGCGCACGAGGGCGTCCGTGACGCGGATGACCATCTCCGCCGCGCGCGGGTCGAGGGCCGCCGTGTGCTCGTCGAGCAGCAGCAGCTCCGGACGGCGCAGCGTCGCCATCAGCAGCGTCAGCGCCTGCCGCTGCCCCCCGGAAAGGGAGCCGATCTCGTTGTCCAGCCGGTTTTCGAGCCCCATGCCCAGACAGCGCACGCGTTCGGCGAGTTCGTCGCGCGACCGCACCGACGCGTTCATCCGCAGCGTGCGGCGAAGGCCGCGACGCTCCGCCAGCGCGAGGTTCTCGCCGACGGACATTCCCGGGGCCGTGCCGCTGAACGGATTCTGGAATACCCGGCCGATGAGCGACGCGCGCCGATGCTCGGGCCATCGCGTGATATCGCGCTCCGCAAGCAAAATGCGCCCCTCGTCGACGATGAAGCTCCCGGATACGGCGTTCTGAAGCGTGGACTTCCCCGAGCCGTTCGTCCCGATGACGACGACGAATGAGCCGTCCTCGACGCGCAGGTCCACCCCGCGCAGCGCCCGGACCTCGTTCTCCGTGCCGGGGTGGAAGGTCTTCACGATCCCGCGGATGTCAAGCACGGCGCGCTCCCCCCTTCCGGAAACGAGATGCGACGTTCGGCAGCACCAGCGTCGCGAGGACGAACAGCGCCGTGATGAGCTTGAGGTCGTTCGGGTTGAGCCCCCAGCGGAGCGCGATGGAGACGAGCAGCCGGAACAGGATCGAGCCCATCACGGCCCCGGCCAGCGAGATTCCGAGCGACCGCGTGCGCACGAGCGCCTGCCCCATGATGACGCTCGCGAGCCCGAGAACCAGGGTTCCCACCCCCATCTGGACGTCGGCGAACCCCTGATACTGCGCCATCAGCGCCCCCGCGAGGGCCGACAGCCCTCCGGCGATCATGAGGCTGAAGAGCAGCATGTCGGGCGCGCTCACGCCCTGCGCCAGCGCCGACTGCGCGTTGTCGCCCGACGCCCGGAGCGCGACGCCGAAATCCGTCCGGAAAAAGGCGCGGAGCGCCAGCCCCAGGAGGCACGCCAGCAGGAAGGCCCCGGCGAGGACGGCCAGATCGCCCGAGGGGATCTCCCAGACGGAGATCCGGACCGTCTCGACCCCGGTCAGCCGCCGGGCCGCGGCCCCGGCCATGTCGACCATCGTCGCCGTATGGGACAGCGGGACGTTGCTTCCGCCCATGATCCTGAGGTTGACCGAATAGAGCCCGGTCATGACCAGAATCCCCGAGAGCAGGTTGTTGATCTTCAGGCGGGTGTGCAGCGCGCCCGTGACGCATCCGGCGAGCATCCCCGCTCCGGTCGCCGCGAGCGTCGCCGGGACGGGCGGGACGCCCCGCGTCAGAAGCACCGCCGCCGTCGCCGCCCCGAGCGTGAGGACGCTATCGGTCGCCAGGTCCGCGAAGCCGAAGATCCGGAAGGTGAGGAAGACCCCGAGGGCCATCAGCGCGAGGATGCACCCCATCGTGAGGGCGCCGGTCAGAAGACTCATGA
>CAZVUT010000481.1:0-1762 GCA_964630155.1 uncultured Synergistaceae bacterium | reverse complement strand
AAGGGTACGATATGTTGGAAAAATGGCAATCTTTTTGAACGTAAATGCACTGATCTGCTCATATTGTTTTTAACCATCTAGGCGCATGGTGCGGATCCACATGCTTCCGGACGGGAAAAAAACCGGCCGAATGGTATAATTCCGGAAACGATTGATGATATTGGAGGCCCTGCTCACACGGGTCTACATCCCTGCTGATATGGAGGCGTTCGCATGAAGCTCCGGAGTCGTTTCTGTGCGATTTGCGCGTTTGGGTTGATCCTGCTGGCGACGATCACGGGAACCGCATCCGCGAAGATGAGGATCGCCGTGCTGGAGTTCCAGAACAACGCGACCGAGGCGAAAGAAGTCACCGAAGGCGTCCGGAGGGGCATTACGGACATGCTCACGACGGAACTCGTCAAGACCGGCGCCTTCAGCGTCTACGAGCGAAGCCGCATCGAGTCGATCGCGAAGGAGCAGAAGCTCTCCGCGTCCGGTCTCGTGGACGCGAGCACCGCGGTTTCCCTCGGACGGCTCGTCGGGGTCGAGGCGATCATCACGGGGGCGATCACGGAGTTCTCCACGAAAACCTCGGGCGGATTCATCCCGCTCGGCGGCTTTACGGGCGTCGCCATGGGAAGCTCCACGGCGAAGGTCGCGCTCGATCTTCGGGTTGTCCGGATCCAGACGGGCGAAGTCGTGGCGGTTGTCCGGGAAACCGGAACCGCGGACCGTTCAGCGGGCGGCGTCATGATTTCGGGACTGACCTTCGCGGAGGGGGAGAGCGGGGGCATGCTCTCCGCCGCCACGTACAACGCGATCCAGAAGATCGCGACGCGTCTTCGGCAGATGGTCTCCGGCTCTTCGTACCACGTCCTCTCCTACTCGGGCGACATGGTGACGGTGGACGCGGGGATGTCCCAGGGAATCCAGCCGGGGCAGCTGCTCACGGTGTACCTTGAAGGAATGCCGATTGTCGGCCTCAAGGGAGAAGTCCTCGGAATCGAAAAGAACTATCTTGCGGTCCTGAAGGCGAAGGACGTTCAGAACGCGTATTCCAAGTGTGAAGTCCTCCGGATGGAAGGAAAGCCCGGAAGAGGCGATTTCGTCGAGCTGTTCTTCGGGAAGCCCGATAAGGTCCAGCTGACGCGCCGGAGTACGGCGACCGCGCTCAACGCCCTCGGCGGAGGAAGCGGCGGGACGCCTCCCGCGGTCGAGCCGACGCCGGAGCCCAGGGCGGAACCCACGCCCGTTCCCGCCGCGTCGGGCAAGGGAAAGAAGGGCGCAACCCCCACGCCGGAACCGGCCCGTCCGACTCCCGAACCGACGCCCGTCCTGCAGCCGACGCAGGCTCCAGTGAATCTTCTGGCCGGCTCCGCGTCGAACAAGTCGGATCAGATCGACGTCCTCGACGCGATGCCGCTGACGCCGGAACAGAAGGCGAATATCAACATCGTTCACAAGGGAGGGTACTACAACCTCACGAAGGGGAACCTCTCCCGCGCGCTGAAGCAGTTCGAGGAGGGCGTGAGGATCTACCCGGGGAATTACCTCGACATGTACTGGGCGGGCGTGACGGCGTACAAGATGGGAAAGAGAACGCTCGCGCGCGAATGGATCGACAAGGCGATCGCGGCGAATCCGAGCTACGAGCCCGCGATCGATTTCCGCGACAGGAACCTGGAGAAGAAAAAGAAGTAGTCGCTGCGACAGTCGTTTTCAAAGCCGGAAGTTCCCGCAAAAAACGCGGGAGTTTCCGGCTTTACCGTTCCCTGTTGAA
>CAZVUT010000480.1:0-1762 GCA_964630155.1 uncultured Synergistaceae bacterium | reverse complement strand
GGAAAACCGTCATCGTCGAGGACCCCGTCCACCTGCACTTCCAGCAGACGCTGAAAACCGCCGGAATGCGCCTTCTTCCCGTTCCCGTCGACGAACAGGGGCTGCTTACGGGAGAGCTTCCCCCTCCCGGCGCGAACGCGGCCTTTGTCTTCGTGACGCCGTCCCACCAGTTCCCGTTCGGCGGCGTTCTCCCGATCCAGCGTCGCGTCGAACTCGCCCGGTACGCGGCCGCTTCGGGGTGTTTCATCGTCGAGGACGACTACGAGAGCGAATTCCGCTTCGAGGGCTCGCCCGTCAGCGCGTTGCGGGAACTGCGCCCGGAGCGGACCGTGTACATCGGCTCGTTCAGCAAGACGCTTTCTCCCGCGTTCCGCACCGGATACGCCGTCGTCCCCCCGAACCTCGCGGCGGATTTTCGGGAGGCGAAATACGCGCTGAACAACCACACATCCGGATGCGACCAGATGGTTCTCACGAAGCTGCTCGAAAGCGGCGCGCTCGAGCGGCACATCGCGGACATGAAGAAGCGGTACCGGAAAAACCGGACGGTCCTTCTGGCGGCGCTCGACGAATTCTTTCCGGGCTCGCACGGCGTCGTGAACGCCTCCGCCGGACTTCACGCCGTCGTCCGCTTCCCGGGACGTCCGTTCGACGCCGATGCGCTCGCGGCGCTGGAATCGGGGGGCGTCCGCGTGTATCCGGTCGAGGCGCACGCGATCCGGACCGGACGGTACGCGGAGCATGTCATCCTCGGGTACGGCAACCTCGAAGCGGATCGGATCCGCATCGGAATCGCACGAATGCGGGCCGTGCCGGGCGCGCGTTGCGTATAAATAAAGTCGTATTCCGACAGTTATAGTTTGAAAAAAATAGCTTCCTGATAGCGTAACCCCCGATCGATGAATGAACGGATTCGTATATTGTGCCGAAGTGCGAAAAATGATATGGTACGAAACAACACGTGATCGCGCATCATTCAAAACGGTTCGAGAAATGGTGTTCGGGAGGTGCTTTTCATAGTGGATACACGAATGAAGCAATTGCTCGATGACGTCATGCCCAGGGTCGTCGAGCTTCGCCGGGACATCCACAAACACCCGGAATTGAGCGGCGAGGAGGAGCGGACGGCGTTCCATGTCGTGGCCGCGCTTTCGTCGCTCGGCGTCGAATTCCGCGACGAAGTCGGGGGCAACGGCGTCGTCGGCCTGATTCGCGGCGCGCGCGGCGCGCGTAGCGCGGGTCGGGTCTGCGCGCTTCGGGCGGACATGGACGCGCTGCCGATGGCCGAGCAGACGGGGCTTGCCTTTTCGTCCGCGAACGACGGAGTCATGCATGCCTGCGGGCACGACGCGCATACGGCGATGTTGCTCGGCGCCGCGATGGTTCTCGCCCGGATGAAGGACGACTTCGCCGGAGCCGTGAAGCTCGTCTTCCAGCCGGCCGAAGAGGCGAACCCGACGGGCGGCGCTCCCGCGATGATCGAGGCGGGCGCGCTCGAAGACCCGCGCGTCGACGCGATGGTCGGCCTTCACGTCTGGCCGTCGCTCGCAACGGGGGAGATCGGCATTCGCCCGGGCGCGATGATGGGGGCCTCCGACCGGGTCTTCGTGACGATCCGGGGCCGGAGCTCGCACGGGTCGGAGCCGGAGCGGGGCGTTGACGCGATCGCGGCGGCCGGACAGGTGCTTTCGGCCTTCCAGACGATCGTATCCCGAAACGTCTCGCCGCTCGACGCGGCCGTGCTTTCGATCGGGACGATCCG
>CAZVUT010000479.1:0-1776 GCA_964630155.1 uncultured Synergistaceae bacterium | reverse complement strand
AAGGGCTCCCCGACGCCGCACGCGTGACTCCGCAGGAGGTTGGACTGCAATGTCCGGACGTCGTTCTTGTCGATCGCGACGGTCGCCAGGTCGCCAAACCCCGTCGTCACGCCGTAAATCACCCGGTCGGCGGACGTCCATTCCGCCACGAGGGCGGCAGACGCCGCCATCTTCGACTGCGCTTCCCCGGAAAGGGCTGCCGTCGCCCCTTCCCGGGCTATTGCCTGCACATCGGGAATCGTCAGGGAAATCCCGTCAAGCGTTACATTCTTTCGTGTCATTGCCTTCGCGCACCTCCGAGCTTAAGGATCCGGACCGCGCTTTATTGTATGCCAAACCCGCCTTTGTCGCAACATTCAAAGGTGCTCAAACGAAAATACCCCTGCCTAACAACACGCACCCCGCGTCGCGACCCGTTCCCCGAGCTTGTAGACCTCATCGACGACCGAACCGCCCGCGTGATACGCGATCGCCGCCGGAGTCTCTCCGTCAAGCAGCAGGAAGTCGGCCTGCTTGCCCGGCTCCAGGCTCCCGACGCGACCGGCGAGCGCGATGGCGTACGCGGCGTTCAGCGTCGCGGCCGTAAGCGCCTCTTCGACGGTCAGCCCCATCTGCATCACCGACAGCCCGAACACGAACGGCATCGACTCGCAGTAGCACGACCCCGGGTTGCAGTCCGTCGCGACCGCTACGGGGAGGCCGCGTTCGATCATGAATCGGGCCCGCGCGTAGGGTTTGCGGAGGCTGTAGGCCGTCGCGGGCAGCAGGTTCGCGACGACTCCGGCCCGGGCCATCGCATCGAGCCCGGCGTCCCCGGCCGCAAGCAGGTGTTCCGCCGAAACCGCCCCCACTTCCGCGGCGAGGGCCGCGCCCCCCGTGTCGTGCACCTCGTCGGCGTGGACGCGCGGACGGAGTCCCGCCTTCTTCCCCGCCTCGAGGATCCTGCGGCTCTGCGCAACCGAGAAGACGCCCTCCTCGCAGAAGACATCGCAGTATCCGGCGAGTCCCTGGTCCGCCGCCGCCGGAATCATCGCCTGAACGAGCAGATCGACATACGCGTCGGGAGAGCCGCGGAACTCCTCGGGGACCGCGTGCGCCCCCATGAAGGTGATCGCGACGTCGAGCGGCGTCTCGCGCCGGACGCGGTCGATGACCGCAAGCATCCGGAGTTCCGACGCCGTATCGAGCCCGTAGCCGCTTTTCATCTCCATCGTGGTCGTTCCGGAAGCGAGGGCCCGCATCGCGTTCGCGCGCGTGACGGCGAAGAGTTCGTCATCGGTCGCGCTTCGCACGGCGCGCACCGAGGAGAGGATGCCGCCCCCCTGTTTCAGGATCTCAAGGTACGGCACGCCGGACAGACGAAGGGAAAACTCGCTTTCCCGCGTCTTCGCGAAGCACGCGTGCGTGTGCGGGTCCACGAAGCCGGGGACGCAGCAGCGCCCCCCGCCGTCAACCTCCATGTCGACGCGGAATTCCCGCGCGCGGGTCAGGACGTCCCGCTCCGCCCCGGCGGCGACGATTAGTCCGTCGGCGACGAGCATCGCGCCCGGCGAATGGCGGACGACATCCCTCTGCCGCTCGCCGGCCGACGGCTTCCCGTGGTCCACCGGCGTCACGAGGGAGACGTTCCGGAACAGCCTGACGGTCATTCCCCGGCGCCCCCGCTCTCCAGCAGACGAACCTCCAGGACCTGCCGCGGGTCGAAGTCCTTCACCTGAAGGTAGTACGCCGCGCTCCGAAGGATCGCGTCGGCCGGGATCATGCCGTAGATCTCCG
>CAZVUT010000478.1:0-1783 GCA_964630155.1 uncultured Synergistaceae bacterium | reverse complement strand
GGAACGTGTTCCGGAAGCCGTAATACGGGCCGGGCGACCAGAAGCCGTCCATCAGGCGATAGCCCCACGTCGCGCTCTCGGTCCGTTTCTCGAACGCCGCGAGCGAGCACACGTCGAGGAAGAACGCGCCCCCGTCGGCGAGCAGCGTCCGGACCCGACCCAGGAGGCTGCGGCGTTGCGCCGGGCTCAGGGGACAGAAGTCGCAGTAGATCATCGCGATCAGGTCGAAACGCTCGTCCGTGTCGTAGTCGAGATAATTCGACCGGACATAGTCGATATTGAGCCCTTCCTCCGTCGCCATCCGACGCGCGTAGTTGATGGAACGGTTCGAGAAGTCAACGCCCGTCACCCGGGCGCCGAGCCGCGCCAGACGGCTCGCGTACAGCCCCGGACCGCAGCCGAAGTCCGCGATCCTCGTCCCCGGGCCGATGTGGAAACGCTCCGCCATCCACGCGACCGATTCGTCGATGAAGGCGATCTTCCGGGAGGCGAGGTCGGTGTTCTGGTCCAGATGGAACCGGAGCATCTGCTTCGAGATATGGTCGTCGTTCCAGAGCGTTTCGGCCGTGTAGGACGAAAAGGGCGCGGGACGCGAGGAAACGCTTTCGAGCGTATCGAACAGGTTCATGCGTCATCCTTTCCGGGAAGTCTCGCCTTACATATTCTACAAACGGAAGCGCGGCGTCACCCAGCGATCCGGCGTCGCAGCCTCAGCAGACGCCTATGATGGCGACGGCAACAGTATAGTGCATCACAACGCACGGATTCTATTCTTTTTTTCCGCCGGAGTGCGACAAGAGCACGCTATAATGTATCGCGATGGGGGAAAATGCTTGAGAAACGATGGATTTACGAAATGCAACAGTTCTTTCCGACCATATAATGAAAAACGTATTCATCTTTCGAGACGAAATGCCTTCGCGAATCGATAACACTGTGGCGACAGCACGTGCTTCGTGCGTAAAAACAGTCCGCCTGAATACAGTTTATTACGACGCAAAGACGACGTCCGACGATCGATTGTTCTGTGGTAGCATCAGGCAGACCCTGCAAATGAAGACGCGGTTTCCGTTCCGGGACAGGAGGAGGACAGATGGCCAGGATCGAGGGCATCAGGATAAAGAACTATCGTGTATTGCGCGACATCACGCTCGGAAAACTCTGGAACCGACAGAAGGCGGAGCCGCTGACGCCGATGACGGCCGTTATCGGAAAGAACGGCGCGGGAAAGAGTTCCCTGTTCGACGCATTCGGATTTCTGGCCGACTGTCTGAAATCCGGCGTCGAAGAGGCGTGCGATCTTCGCGGACGCGGAGGGTTCGAGCGCATCCATTCCCAGGGCCAGGACGGTCCCATCGAATTCGAAGTGTACTACAAGGAAGACGGCAACGCGCGGCCGATCACCTATGACGTTTCCATCGACCGCGATTCGTCCGGACGGCCCTTCGTCCGAAGGGAACGGCTCCGCCAGAGACGCAAAGGGCAGAGTCACGGTAGGCCCTTTTCTTTTCTGATCCTGGACAACGGTCGTGGACTCGCCTGGAAGGGACAACAGGAGGGACGCCAGATCGACGAGATACGACAACTGGATCTGGGCGATCTCATCAAGTCCATACAAAACGCAGACAACGAGGAGGAAAGCCGGGAAACCGAAATCGTCGAGCTTGCCGACCCCCGCAAACTCGGCATTGCGACGCTCGGATCGCTCAAGCAGCATCCGCGGATTTCGGCGTTCAGGGAATTCGTCGAAGGGTGGCGCCTCAGCTATTTCACGCCCGACGCG
>CAZVUT010000477.1:0-1784 GCA_964630155.1 uncultured Synergistaceae bacterium | reverse complement strand
GAAAACGGTACGGATCGTCCTCGATCAGGATCGTATCGTGTTTTCGCAGGACGGCGAGGATTTCGCGCTTGCGCTCCGCCGTTGTGCTGCGTCCGGTCGGATTCTGGAACGTCGGGATCGTGTAGAAGAACGAAACCTTCCGCGACGAGAGAAGCCTCTCGAGCGCCGCAGGATCCGGCCCGTCGTCGTCGAACGGAACCGTCAGAAAGCCGGCGCCCTCTTTCGAGAAGGACAACATGGCCTCGGGATAGGACGGGTCTTCGACGACAACCGCGTCCCCCTCCTCGAGAAAGAGCTGGGAAACGATATTGATCCCTTCCTGCGAACCGGTCGTGAGCACGACGTTGCGCTCCGAAATCCCTTCCGGGACGACGCATTGCGCCTTGAGCCACCAGGCGATCCATTCCCGGAGTTTGATGTCGCCGAGAGAGTCCGGGTACGCCAGGAGCCCCGGTTCTTCCCGGAGCACCTTGTGCAACGCCGCGTCCAGCGCGTCGACGGGGTAGAGGTCTTCCGAGGGTTGCCCGGCCGTGAAGGAAATGACTCCGGGTTTCGACGCACGTTGCATCATTTCCCGGATCACCGACGGAACGAGCCGTTTCGCCCTCGTGTTCAGATGTGTTTCCCAATCCATGAACCTCGCACTCCTCTCGTGTCATGTTCATGTTATTATACGTTCATCATTCAAAAAAAAGGGGATGAATGATGTCGTGCGTTCATTGATGTGGATCACCGGAGCCGCAGGCGCAGCAGTTCTTTACGGAGCATACGTCTATAACGGACTGGTCCGCAAATCCGAGAACGTGACGAACGGCTGGAGTCAGATCGACGTCCAGCTCAAGCGCCGGCACGATCTCATTCCGAATCTCGTCGAAACGGTGCGCGGGTACGCCGACCATGAACGCGACCTGTTCGAACGAATCGCGGCGCTCCGTTCGGAAGCCATGAAGGCGGCGTCCCCGGCCGAATCGGGTGAAACGGAGGCGCGGCTTTCGGGCGCGCTCAAGACGCTCTTCGCCGTCAGCGAAGGATACCCGGAGCTGAAGGCGAATTCCAATTTTCTCGCCCTCCAGGAGGAACTCGCGTCGACGGAGAACAAGATCGCCTTCGCCCGGCAATACTACAACGACTCCGTCAAGGAATACAACATCGCCGTATCGTCCTTCCCCGATTCGATCGTCGCGGGCATGATGGGCTACCGCAGGCGGAGCATGTGGTCCATCGACGCTCCGGAGGAACGAAACGCCGCATCCGTCTCCTTCCCGGGAGACTCCGCCGGAACGTAGCGACGGAAGAAAGGAGCCGGAAGCGAATGGCGAGTTTCGATCGTCTGATCACGCACAACAAGCGCGTCAGCATCCTTCTCTTCATCGTGATGACGCTGTTTTTCATCGTCGTCGGAGGCGTCGCCGGGACCTACTTCGCGGAATCCTGGCAGGGGGGGCTCGTCATCGCTGCGATCGTCGGCGGCGTCTACGGCCTGATCGCGTGGTCGCAGGGCGACAGCATCGTCCTCTCGATGAGCGGAGCGCGCGAGATCGCCCATTCCGACCAGCCGCAGCTCTGGAACGTCGTCGAAGAGCTTTCCATAGCGGGCGGAATTCCCATGCCCCGCGTCTACCTCATCGACGATACCGCCATGAACGCATTCGCGACGGGCAGGGACCCGGCTCGCTCGAGCGTCGCGATCACGCGCGGACTGCTCGAAAAATGCACGCGCGACGAGCTTCAGGGCGTTATGGCGCACGAGATGTCCCACGTCCGGAACTACGACATCCGGTTCG
>CAZVUT010000476.1:0-1797 GCA_964630155.1 uncultured Synergistaceae bacterium | reverse complement strand
GCGGAGCGCGCGAGGCGGCTCTTCGGGCGCGACGCCGGCCTGTATCTTCCCGACGAGGCGGGAACGCACCGTCTCGCCGAATCGACGGAGGGGTTCTGGGAGTCGCCCGATTTTGCGGGAACCGTCGAATGGAGCGCAACGCATCGGGCGCCCTGCGGCCGATGGACCGACGCGTTCGCTCCGGTCGAGGCGACCTTTCTGCCGCTGTGTCCGCTTTCGGGAACGGACCCCGTCGCGGGCGTCCTGGCGCTCTCGGGCGGGGGGCGGTCGCCCTTTGAACGGGAAACGAAGCGTCTGCTCGACGCGTTTCTTCTGCAGGCGGCCGCGGCGCTCGACCGGGAACGCCTCGCCGCCGCCGCGCGCGAGGGCGAGATCGCGCGGGAGCGGGAACGGCTCCAGGGAGCGCTGCTCAGCTCGATTTCCCACGAATTCCGGACGCCGCTCGCGACGATCACCGGAGTCCTCAGCGCGATGCGCGAGGCCGAGCGGGCCGACGGGGATTTCGTGCTTCCGCCGGAGGACCGGCGCGAACTGCTCGACTCCGCCCGGGACGAGGCGGCCCGGCTGAACCGGTTGGTCGGCAATCTTCTCGGGATGAGCCGGGTCGAGGCGGGACGCCTGACGCTTCGCCTCTGCCCGACCGATCTTCGGGATGTCGTCGACGAGAGCGTCGAGAACCTGCGCGGCGCGATCGGGACGCACCCGGTATCCGTCCTGTGCGACTGCGTCCCGATCGCGCCGGTCGATCCCGGACTGATGGAACTCGTCGTCAGCAACCTCCTGGAGAACGCAGCGCGGTATTCGCCCGACGGGTCGCCGATCGACGTGACGCTTTGCGGCGAGGGGCGGAAGGTCATTCTGGACGTCGCCGACCGCGGAAGGGGAATTCCGGCGCAGCACCGGGAACGGATCTTCGAAAAGTTCTACCGGATCGGCGACGGCGACGGGGGCGGCGCGGGGACGGGACTCGGACTCTCAATCTGCAAGGCCGTCACGGAAGCCCACGGCGGGACCGTCGAGGCGTTCCCGCGCGACGGCGGGGGAACGGTCTTTCGCGTCGCGCTGCCGGCGAGCGAGGAGGTTGAGGCGTGATGGAAGGACTCCGGATTCTCGTTGTGGACGATGAACGCCCGATCCGCCGGTTTCTCCGGGTCGCCCTCGGCGCGAGAGGCTACGACGTTCAGGAGGCCGAAACCGGGGAGCTCGGCCTGGCGACGGCCGCGTCGTTCCGGCCCGACCTCGTCGTTCTGGATCTCGGCCTTCCGGACATCGACGGGGTGGAGGCCATCAGACGGCTTCGCGAGTGGAGCGAGGTTCCCGTCATCGTCCTCTCCGTCCGGGACGCGGAGGACCAGAAGGTCGCCGCGCTCGACGCGGGGGCGAACGATTACGTCACCAAGCCGTTCGGCGAGGGGGAACTCGCCGCGCGGATCCGCGCCGTTCTCCGGACGCAGGGGGGCGGCCCCCAGCAGCCGGTGTTCGAGCGCGGAGACCTGTGCGCGGACTTCGAGCATCGCGTCGTGACGCTCCGCGGAGAGCCCGTCACGCTGTCGCCGATCGAATACGACCTTCTCCGGGCGCTTCTGCGGTCCGCCGGCAAGGTGCTGACGCACGCGCAACTCCTTCGGGCCGTCTGGGGCGACGGATACTCCGGGGAGCGCCATCTGCTCCAGGTCACGATGAGCAACCTCCGGCGCAAAGTTGAGCCGGATCCGTCGAAACCGCGGCTGATCCGCACGGAGCCCGGCGTGGGGTACCGGATCACCGCCGAACCGCAGACGGACGAATCTCTCGAAA
>CAZVUT010000475.1:0-1800 GCA_964630155.1 uncultured Synergistaceae bacterium | reverse complement strand
TGTTCTTCACGACGGTTTCAAGGCCGTCTTCCGGGATTTCGTACGGGGAATAGAGACAATCCATCCCGAGCTTCCGGAAGACGTGGTTGTGCATCCACGGGGACGCGGTGAAGCCGAGCGGATTGCCGAAAAGCGCGAAAAAGCGTGTTGTGACGCTCGGAACGAAAATCGGTGTTTCCTTTTCCGTAGAGGTCTGTTCCATTCCAGTCCACTTCCTTACGTTTCAGGATGTACTGCCGCGCCCGTATCTCCGCCCGGGCAGGCGTCAACGCACGAGGAACAGCGTTATGACCGGGAACGCCGTTATCAGAATCAGTGCGAAGCCGAAGGCGATCATGAAAGGAACCGCCTTCCTCGCTATGTCGATAACGGGGATGCCCGTTATGGCCGAAGCGACGAAGAGGTTGATCCCGACAGGCGGGGTGACGAATCCGATGGCGAGGTTGACCACGAGGATCATGCCGAAATGCACCGGATCGAACCCGACCGATACGACGAGCGGGAGGAGGATCGGTGTGAGGATCAGGATGGCGGGCCCCGTGTCCATGACCATTCCGACCACGAGCAGGAACAGGTTGATCACGATGATGACGGCGATTTTGCTTGAGAATGTGCTCGATATGATCTGGGCTACCGTCTGGGGCGCCTGCATCATCGTGAGGACGCGCCCGAACGCCGTCGCGGTCGCCAGGATGAAGAGGATCGGAGCGTAGGTTGCGACGGATTCCCGGAATATGTCAACGGCGTCCTTGAGCCGGATCGTCCGGTAGATGAAGCAGCACACGAAAAAGGCGTAGAAGACGGAGATCGCCGCCGCTTCCGTGGGGGTGACGATCCCTCCGTAGATCCCTCCTAGGATGATGACGGGCGTCAGGATCGCCCAGAAACTTTCGGAGAAGACCTTCATGAATCCCTTCGCCCGCAGCTCGTTGCAGAACGCGGTCAGCCGCTCTTTGTCCTCTCCGCGGGTCTTGCAGTAGTACCATGCGTAGACCATGAGGCACGCGCCGATCAGAAGCCCCGGAATGATTCCTCCGATGAACATGTCGCCGACGGATACTCCGGAGGAAAGACCGTAGAGGATGAACGGAATGCTCGGGGGGATGATGACGCCGAGCCCTCCCGAAGTCGCCACGAGCGCCGTAATGAACACCTTGTCGTAGCCGAGGCTGACGAGAAGCGGAATGGTCATCGCCCCGATCGCGGCGGTCGTTGCGGGCGCCGACCCGGAAATGGCGCCGTAGAACAGACACGAAACGACGACTGCTATCGGCAGGCCGCCGGTCCGGTCGCCCAGGAAAAAGGAAAACATGTTGAAGATTTTCGCCGAGACGCCCCCTCGCGCCATGATGACGCCGGAGAGGACGAAAAGCGGTATGGCCAGTATCGGCGTGGAGTCGACCCCGCCCACCATCTGCCGGACGATGAACTGGACGTTTGCGGCGAACGCGGGATCAAGGAGCTTTGGAAGGATGGAAACCATCCCCAGGGTGATTCCCACCGGGATGCACAGGATCAGCCCGAAGGCGAAAACGGAAAAGACGGTTGCGAGCACGATGATTCCCCCTTACGCGGCGTTCTTCCCGGAAGAGCGGAAGAGAAGGCCGAAGAAATTCTGCAACGTACGGATGATCGCGAGGAAGAATCCCGCAGCGGCGGAGCCGTAAATCGTATACATTGGAAGTTCGAGGGCCGGGCTGCTCTGGCCGCTCCGGATCATCCCGATGGTGACGTTGACGGCGCCTTTGAGCATATAGATGAAGAAGACGAGCATGATGATTTCGATGAGCACGAGGTTCA
>CAZVUT010000474.1:0-1800 GCA_964630155.1 uncultured Synergistaceae bacterium | reverse complement strand
AAGCTCCGGCTCCATGACGACGACATCATGGGATTGGATCCGGTCGAGCTGGAGATAAACCGCTGGAAATGGGCTCGACACGTCGCCTACTCCTCCGGGAAGGAAATGCTCAAGGTCACATATTACGGCGGACTGTGCGACTCGAAGGCGATCACGGAGTATCTGCCTTTGCTGCATGGCGGATATGCCGGGGAAAAGGCGACGGGGATGATCCGGATGATGATGCGACACGCGGGGGGAGATATTGAAATGATGCACGATCTCGATGCACTTGACGATCTCGATGCACTTGCAGACCAACTGAATACACTCCCGCCTCCGTCGCGGATCTCATACCGCATGGATGGGAAATACGCCCGCATCACGGCGCGGGAGTGGGAGCCGAAGAATGACGTGGTCGGGTACTAGGCGGCGCAAGGCGGCGGTACGCGCCGCGCCCAATGTCCGCACGACTGATACCAGCACGGACGACATTCGCACCGAACACGAGGAGCAGCGTGAGTTTGTCCAGTGGTTCCGGCGTGAGTATCCCGGCGTCCGGATTTTTGCCGTTCCGAACGGGGAACAGCGCTCGCCATCCGTCGCCTGTCGGTTGAAAACCGAGGGCGTCATGCGCGGCGTTCCGGATCTGTTTGTTCCTGCCTGGGGGCTCTGGATCGAGATGAAGCGCACGAAGGGCGGGGTTGTGTCGGTCGAACAGGCGGACTGGATCGAGTATTTGCAGGGGCTCGGGTATGCGGCGGTTGTCTGTCGCGGATGCGATGAAGCGAAAGTCGTATCGGAGAAACATCGGATGGAGGTGGTGAGTCGATGGCGAGTTTAGAGTCGATCTTTGGAAAGGGCGGCTTCGTTCCGCCGCTTCCTCCGAAAACCGACCCGCCGGAAGTGCAGATCGCACAGGCGTTCGAGGAGAACGACATTCCGGCTCCGCGGGATATCCGGATCGATGGGAAAGTGCATCGTTTCCCGACGAATAACAAGCGGGGCGACGATGCGGGTTGGTATGTCTTCTACCCCGGCGCGATTGTCGCAGGGGCATTCGGCGACTGGCGGGAAGGACGAGATCGAATGTCGATCCCGTTTCGAGCGGAGATTGACCGGGACATGACGCCGATGGAACGGTTCAACGCGCAGACTGCGCAACAAAACGCGATCAAGGCCAGGAATGAGGCCGACGCGAAACGGCATGAACTTGCGGCGCAGACCGTTACGCAAATTTGGGAATCCCTCCCGCCGGCGCCGGAGAACAACCCGTATCTTGTCCGCAAGGGCGTCAAACCGCATGGGACGCGACAAACAGACGATCACCGCCTCGTTTGTCCGATGTACGGCGCAGACGGCAAACTCCAGTCGCTTCAGTACATCAAGGGGGACGGGGAGAAGCGATATCAAAAAGACGGCGACGCAAAGGCGTTTTGGATGCTCGGGGAGCCGTTATCGGGAAGGAGAATCTATCTCGCCGAAGGGTTCGCCACGGCCGCAAGCATCCATGAGGCAACCGGCGACGCTACGGCGATCGCCTATTCCGCCGGGAATCTGCTTCGGGCGGCCAAGTTTCTTCGGGCGACATACGGCGACCGGCAAGAGATCGTCATTGTCGCGGACAACGACGAATCCGGAACGGGGCAGAAATCATCGGCGGAGGCGGGAGAGGCTATCGGCGCGAAGGTAATTATCCCGCCGGTCGTCGGCGACGCGAACGACTACGCGCAGGCGGGGAACGATCTCAAGACGCTGCTGTGCGGCGGATCGGAGCCTCCGCGGTGGTTGATACCGGCAGACGAGTTTTGTTCGCAGCCG
>CAZVUT010000473.1:0-1801 GCA_964630155.1 uncultured Synergistaceae bacterium | reverse complement strand
CCAGAAGCTCCTGGCGCGAGACGAGTGTGACCGGCGGCGAGACGGCGACGCCTTTCGTATGGGGGACGTCCAGCTCGCGCCTCGTCCCGTCTTTCGCCGTCCAGCGCATTTTCTCCGTCCCCATGCGCATGGTCTCGTATTCGACGAACCGCATCGGCGCGACCGTCCCCTGACCGAAGACCCAGCCCTCGTTCGCCGCCCAACCGTTGACCAGCAGCCGCCCCTCGCTCGCCTCGGGGATTCCGGCGGTGGCCCGCCGCCAGATGACGCCCTGCGTCCCCTGATCCAGCGCCCCGATTCCGCCGGCGAGGAGCGCGGCGGCGGAGTTTCTGGTCGACAGCTCCGCGAAGCGGAACCTCGCGGGGTCGGGGTTCTCGCCGCGCCGCGCCACCTTGAAGCCGTCGTTCCTCGCAAGACTCGTCATCCAGAGGAGGTTCTCGCACCCGCGCCCCGCGAAGTCGGAGGGCGTCGACCAGATCTCGTCGCTCGGGAAGTTGCCGATCCAAAGCCGAGTCGGACGGAACCAGAGCGGACCGAATTTCTTTCCGCCCGCCTCATAACGGAGAACCGGGATCAGCGCGAGTTTATCGCAAAGATCCGCCGTCCCCGTCTGGAGGAACGCGCTCGCAAGCGAGTCGCAGACGAGCGTCCGCTCAGGGAAGCGGAACACCTCTTTCCCCGTCTCGTCGGCGAGGCGGAGGTCGAGCTTGACCTCCTTGTTCGCCGTCATCGGGAAGCCGATGATCTCGCACTCGAAACGGTCGCCCGCGAGGACGTCCTTGCGCGCCGAGAGGCACAGCTCCGGCTCCGTCCGCCTCGGCTCGGGAACGCCACGGAAGCGGCGCGAGTAATACGCGCAGATCCGCCAGACAGTGTCGAGATACTGGTAGGAGGGCGCGATGTGGCAGTGCTCCTGAAACTCGGCGAGCTCGTTGAAGCAGAGCGCCTGCGGTTTCGCCGCGACGACCGACTCGGCGATGTGGCGCAGCTTGGCGGTGAAGAACCCGGCGTCCCCTTTCGTCATCGCGTAGTCGCCGCCCTGCCACTTCGGCTTCACCGTCGCGATTATAACCTTGTCGGGGTAGCGTCCGCGCTGCTTCTCGACGAACCGCTTCACCTCCTCCGGGTAGCGGCCGCACGGCGTGTACCAGTTGAGCCCGTCGAGGACGGCGAGCATCCTCTCGTTCTCCCGTTCGGGGAGAGTGCTCGACACCATGATCCAGACGCACGGAAAGGCGCGGCGCTCGACCTCGCGGATCCCGGCGGCGATCCGTTCGGGGTCTGCCAGCGGACCGCAGGAGTATAGCCCGACCACCGGACGGTCCCCGGCGCGGGCGTAGGCCGGATGTTCGAGGAGCTGGGCGCGACGCTCCTCGAGCCGCCCGACCCACAGGCTCACGAACGCGTTGGTCTCGGCGGCGAAGCTGCTGTCACCTTGGGGCATCAGCCGCCGGTGGTCGTTGATCCCGCCGAAACACGCGGCCTTCACGCCGCCGCCCGCCATCGCGAAGCCGTCAAGCATCGCGTTCGGCCTCGCCCAGTCGGCGCGGAACACCACCGAGACGCCGATCCCCGCGAGCCGCTGCGCGAGATACGCGTAATCGACGCGCTCATTGCCGAGGCTGCGCGTCAGGTGCTTGTCGTATGAGCTCGGGAACTGCGCGTCCGTCACGCTCTCGCCCTGATGGTGCGCCCAGACCTTCCCCTCGAAGATCGATTTGTCGAACTTCGGCCGCCTGACCGTCTCGCCGCCCGCGCCGGACGCGCCCGCCGCCGCCATCATCGCGGCGAGCGTCATGAT
>CAZVUT010000472.1:0-1808 GCA_964630155.1 uncultured Synergistaceae bacterium | reverse complement strand
ACATCGCGCTCGGGAGCAACGATACGTTCGGAGGAACCGTCGCCGCCGGAATTCATGTCGATGGCGTCATGAGGAAGCCGACGCTTCTTCTCGACGGTCGGATCGTCGTCGCGGACGGGCTCCTCAAAGTCGAATAGCGTCCAAACCCGGAAGGAGATGAGCGTGGGAACAAACACTCTGATACAATGACAGTCGAGAATCTCCATAATTGAAAGACGATACGATGCGGAATTCCGGAAACGCAGAGCGTCATTCACCTTCATACAGCCAGATGCGTCACACCCGGGGTGAGAGAACATGATGCGAACGGTCGACGGTTCCCGTCCCTGCCGGAATACAGCGTTTCTCGTCCTTCTCCTTCTTGTCGCGTCGGCGGCGTTGCTGTATTCGCCGTTCGCGGCATCCGGAGAACAGCGGCTGCGCGTCGTCTACAACCCCGGCGTCGCGCCGCTGAAGTTCGAGAACGAATCGGGGGACGCGATGGGCCTTTTCCCGGACTTCTGGCGGCTCTGGGCGGAACGGACCGGGGTGTCCGTCGATATCGTGCCCGCCCCAGGACTGAACGAATCCATCGAATACCTCGAGACCGGAAGCGCCGACATCCACGCGGGAATCTTCCGGACTCCCGGGCGCGAGACCAGTCTCGCCTTCGCCGGGCCCATCCTGAGCGTCGACTATTTCCTGTTCTCCCATCCCGCTGTCCGCACCGTCCGCACGCTCGACGACACGTTCGGAATGATCGTCGGAATCGCGACGCACGGGTACACGGAGGACTACCTCCGGGCCAGGCTCCCTGCGTTCCGGATCGCGTTCTACGAGTACTTCGACGACCTCTATCGCGCCGCGATGCGGGGGGACGTCAAGGTGTTCGTCTCGACGAGGCTGGGGTTGAACCACTACCTTGGGATGAACCGCATCTCCAATATCTTCTCCTTCGATGAATCCGCCCCGCTCTTCTCGCAGGTCTATTACGCCGCCGTGTCGCGCGACAGGGCGGATGTCCTCGCGCGCGTCGAGGACGGACTTCGCAGGATCTCCCCCAATGACCGGGACGAACTCGAAAGGAAGTGGATCGTCCGTCACGCGAGACAGATCCCCGCCGAGTTCGCGGCCGCGCTCACGGACGAGGAACGGACCTTTCTCGCGAACACGCGGGAGATCCGCGTCCAGAACGACGAGAACCGCCCGCCGCTGAGCTACCTCGAAAACGGCGTTCCGAAAGGGTTCGCGGTCGAATACATGATGCTGCTCGCGGAGAAGACCGGGCTCGACGTCCGGTTCGTCGCGCACGGATCGCGGGACGAGTTCTTCTCGAAAATCCGATCGGGGGAGGTCGATGTCCTCACGTGTGTCGCGGCGACACCGGAACGGGAGGATTTCCTCTCCTTCCTGCCCTCCTACGCGTCCGTCGAAATCGCTCCGTTCACGAGACGGGGAGAACCGCGCGTGACCTCGGCGAAGGATCTCTTTGGCCGGCGCGTCGCGGTGACGAAGAGCTCCCTTTTCGGGGACGCCCTTCGGCGCATCGCATCGGTCGACCTCTTCGAGACGGCGGACGCGGGCGAGGCGGTCCGTGCCGTCGCGCAGGGGAAGGCGGACGTCGTCGTCGACGCGGTTCCCGTGGTCGAATTTTTCAGCGGGAAGCCCGGCGAACAGGAACTCGTCCGCGGCGAGGATGTCGGAATCACGGAAGGCGCTCCGCTCCGGCTGCACGTGGCGGTCGGGAAGCATCACCCTCTTCTGGCGTCGATCCTGCGCCGGGGGATGACGCTGATCCCGGAAAGCGAGGTCCGGCGGCTCTACGAGAA
>CAZVUT010000471.1:0-1809 GCA_964630155.1 uncultured Synergistaceae bacterium | reverse complement strand
TCGCGTGCGTCGGCATCGGCGAGAACGGACACCTCGCGTTCAACGATCCGCCGGCGGACATCGACACGAACCGCGCGTACAAGGTGGTGCTGCTGGACGACAAGTGCCGCATGCAGCAGGTCGGCGAGGGCTGGTTCGCGACGAAGGACGACGTCCCGACCCACGCATTCTCGATGACCATGAAGCAGATCCTCTGGTCCAAGTCGATCATCTGCACGTGCCCCGACATTCGCAAGGCGGACGCCGTCGTCGGCGCGGTCGAGGGCCCCGTCACGAATATGCTTCCGAGCTCGTTCATGCAGATGCACCCCGACTGCGGCATGTTCCTCGATCCCGCTTCCGCCGCAAAACTGACGAAGAAGTACACCTGAAGAAAGAATTGAAATGAACGCTGAAAAGCTCGCGATTCTCGGCGGCACGCCCGTCATCGCAAAGAAGGACGATACGCTCTTCCACTGGCCGATCGTGAACGACGCGATGGTCGCCGCGCAGACGAAGGTGCTCGCGGACGGCAACATGTCCGGCACGGACATCGCCCGCAAGTTCGAGGCGGAGTTCGCCGCGTGGCAGGGCCGTACCTATGCTCTCTCGCACAACAACGGCACGAGTGCCCTCAACGCCGCGATGTACGCCGTCGGACTCGGCCCCGGGGACGAGATCATCTGCACCTCGGTCACCTACTGGGCGAGCTGCACGGGCGCGCTCGGCCTCGGCGCGACGGTCGTCTTTTGCGATGTCAATCCCGAGACGCTCCAGATGGATCCCGCGTCCCTCGAGGCGCACATCACGCCCCGCACGAAGGCGGTGATGGTCGTCCACTACATGGCGCATCCCGCGCCGATGGACGAAATCATGGCAATCACGAAGAAGCACGGCCTCAAGATGATCGAGGATGTCTCGCACGCGCAGGGCGGACACTACAAGGGCAAGATGCTCGGCACGTTCGGCGATGTCGCGGCGCACTCTCTTATGAGCTGCAAGAGCTTCGCGGTCGGCGAGGGCGGCATGCTCGTCACGGACGATCTCGAGATCTACAAGCGCGCGATCCGACTCGGCCACTACGACCGCATCATCGACGTCTGCACGGACGAGGAGATGGCGGGCACCAAGAACATCCCGTTCGGCGGCCTCAAGAACCGTATGCATCAGGTGTCCGCGGCGATCGGCCTCGAGCAGCTCAAGAAGCACGACACGGAGATCGCGGAGATCGACCGCGCGATAAAGCACTTTTGGAAGGGCATAGAAGACATCCCGGGGCTTAAATGCATCTATCCGAAGGAAGAGGGCAGCGACAAGGCGGGCTGGTACGCCTCGCGCTTCCTCTACGACAAGAATGCGTTTGGTGGCGTCTCGAACGTCACGTTCTGCGACGCGCTGAACGCCGAGACCGATGGCGCGTTCTCGTTCGGCTGCAACATGCCGCTCCACCTCTCGAGCGTCTTCTTTAACATCGACGTGTACGGTCACGGCAAGCCGACCGCGCAGGTGTTCCTGCCGGATGGCGTGAGCGTGCGGGCGCTCACGGGCGAGCTTCCGAACGCCGAGAAGGTGAACAGCCGCGTCCTCGGCGAGCCCTGGTTCAAGCACAACGACCCCACGCGGATCGCCCCCTACATCGAGGCTGTCCGCAAGGTCGCAGCCAATTGGAAGGCTCTCCTTCCGATCAACGACACGACGCCGGTAATCGGCGGCATCGCCCTCTCAAAAAGAAAGAAATAAACAAATGACGTTTCTAGATTACCTTGTCATCGCGATGTTCTTCGCCGTCATGGTCGGCGTCGGCGTGTACTATGCCCGCAAGCAGAAGTC
>CAZVUT010000470.1:0-1821 GCA_964630155.1 uncultured Synergistaceae bacterium | reverse complement strand
GGCCCAGCAGCGCGAAGAGCAGCACCGTTCCGGCCATGTCCGTCCAGACCGTGATACGCCGTTCGGAAAAGACGCTTCGCAGGTAGAGCGACGTCACGAACACCTGCGAGATGCTGCCCGCCGGTCCGTGAAAGGAACAGGGCCCGTCGTCGGGCGCGTTCGCGCCGCACAGATAGGGCGTTTCGGGCCGCGCGCCGCGAAGAGCGTTCACGGAAATGATCCAGGCGACGAAGATCGCTCCCGTCAGCGACAGGATGATCCACTGCGGAAAGTCCCCCATCTGCTGCAGCAGCGTCCACGAGAAGCGCGTATCCGCCGTCGCCGCGAAGACATGCGCCGCGATGGGGTCCAGGACGCGCTCGTGCAGCGGCACCGAGAAGATTCCGCCGACGAGAACCGTCAGCGCAAGAAGCAGCATTGTCGCGAACATCCAGGAGGAAAGCCGTTCCGGGCCGCCGGCGTTGTTCGACCGCCCGAGTTCGATGCGTCCGATCCACTTGACCCAGAAGACGACGGACAGGGCGCTTCCGAGCACGAGGAAGACGAGAACGAGCGGATTCCGCGCGGCCGATTCGATCGCCATCCACTTGGAAAGCAGCATCCCGAACGGCGGGAGCACCATGGACACCATGCTGATGATGGAAAATGTCGTCGTCATCGGCATCACGGTCAGGAGTTCGCTCATGTCCTCGATGTCCCGGCTGCCGATCGCCTGTTCGACCGTCCCCGTGCACAGGAAGAGCAGCGCCTTGGAAATCGAATGGAACACGAGGATCGTCAGCGCGGCCGCGTAGGCGAGCGGCTCGTCGAGCGCGGCGCACGCGAACATCAGGCCGAGGTTCGATATCGTGGAATAGGCGAGCACCTTTTTCGCGTCGCTCTGGCTGATCGCGCAGGCGGCGCCCGCCACGAAATTGACGGCGCCGTACAGCGCGCACACGGTCAGGAACGCCTCGCGCCCGGTGAACGCGGGAAGAAGCCGCAACGCCAGATACGGGCCGGCTTTGACCATCGTGGCCGAGTGCAGCAGCGCCGAAACGGGCGTCGGAGCGACCATCGCGCCGAGCAGCCAGCGCTGGAACGGAAACTGCGCCGCCTTGGCGAAGGCCGCGATGCACAACAGCGGAAGCGGGGCGAGAAGGTGCAATGCCGAAAGCTCCGAAAGCGACGATGCGCCGCCGTGTTCGGCGATCAGCGCGCCCAGGGCGAGCGCGCACCCGCCGAAGACGTTGATCACGAGGGCGAGCGTCGCGTTCCGGATGCTCTTGTCGCTTCCCTCGTAGCGGATCAGGAAGTACGAACACAACGTCGTCGCTTCCCAGAAGACCCCGAGCCAGGCGAAGGAATCCGACAGGAAGAGTCCGTTCATGCACCCGAGAAAAAAGAGCAGCAGGAAGAGAAAGACCCGCGATCCCGAGGCGGTCGCCGCCTGATGGCGTTCGTGCGCCTGCATGTACCCTATCGCGTAGAGCACGATAAGCGACCCGAGAATCGATACGATTCCCGTCAGGATCTTCGCGAGCGGGTCGAGAACGAAATCCGGCTCCGCTCCTGCGGTCCCGGAGAAGACGGTGACCGCCAGAATCAACGCATGCGCCGCGGCGCCGGCGTAGAGCAACAGACTGTCGCTGCGGCGCGCGAGCAGCAGCACCAGCGCGACGAGCGCCGTTTCGAGAACGAGCGCAAGCGGCGCCGACGTCCCGCCGAGCGACAGGGCCGCCGAGCGGCCGAAGATCGAGACGACGCCGAGCAGAATCGTCACGCATGCGCCGGATACGATCCACAGCCTTCTGCCACTCGCCGTATGGGCCATCAGAGACA
>CAZVUT010000469.1:0-1823 GCA_964630155.1 uncultured Synergistaceae bacterium | reverse complement strand
AGAACGCGGCGGTGATTCCCGCGAGATTCGCGGTCGTGATGATCGAGAGGTTGATTCCGCCGCTCATCATCGTCACCATCATCGCGAGCGCGAGAATGCCGAGTTCGGGAAGCTGGAAGGCCATCGATTGCAGGTTCGCGAAGCTGAAGAACTGTCCTCCGAGAAGAAACGCGAACAGCGAGACGAGGCCGGCCAGCAGCGCGAGCAGCGAACGGATCAGCGGATCAATCCGGAACATCGATGCCGACCCCCTTCCGGGCGATCGTCCGCGCGTTCCACGCCGTCGCGCTCACGGACGACAGGATCACGCACCCGATGACGATCTGGTGCCAGTACGAGGAGACGCCCAGAAGCGTCAGCCCGTTCTGCAGGATCGCGATCAGCGCGACGCCGAGCATCGTCCCGAGAAGCGTTCCGCCGCCCCCCGCGAGGCTCGCGCCGCCGAGGACCACGGCCGCGAGGACTTCCAGCTCCCGTCCGACGATCGAGTTCGGCGCGACCGTCTGCATGACCTGCGCCTGAACGACCGCTCCGACCGCCGCGAGAAAGCCCATGTAGCAGAAGACGAACAGGCGCAGGGCGAGCAGATTGAAGCCCATGCGCTTTGCGGCCTCCGGGTTTCCCCCCATTGCGTAGATCTTGCGCCCGAGCGTCGTCCGGTTCAGCAGGAAGGCCGTGCCGGCGAGCACGAGAAGCAACGCGCAGATCGCGAGCGACAGGCTGTACGTCGCCCCGCCGTGCGTGAAGCTCCAGACGTCCACGCCGTCCGCGAACCATTTCGGGAAGTCGTAGAGCCATTTGCCCCGCGTCACGAAGATCAGGATTCCGTAAAAGACGTTCAGCGTCGCGATCGTGACGATCATCGCGGAGACGCGGAGCGAGTGAACCAGCAGTCCGTTCACCGCGCCAAGCAGCAGCCCCGTGCAGGCGGCCGCGACGAAAATGGCGACCCAGCCGAAGGGCGCCCCCATCGACTCTCCGTACCGCACGAGAATCGACGCGACCGCATACTGCGCGACCGTGGCCGTCGCGGTGAAGGAAATGTCGATTCCGCCGGAAATGAGGACGGTCAGCAGCCCGGCCGCCATGATCCCGACAAAGGCGTAGCTGTTCAGCAGATCGAAGAGATTGCTCCACGAGAGAAAGCCGTCGGTCTTCGCGCCAAGCACGACGACGAGGAGCAGAATCACCCCCGCGAGCAGGAACTCCCCGCGCAGGCCGGCGAAGCCCGCGCGCGTTCCGCCGCGGAGACGTTCGTCATTCCGCATTGATCTTCACCGCCAGTTCCTTTTGGGAGATACTGTCGGGGCGATACTCCCCGACGATCCGCCCCTTGCGCATCAGCATCACGCGATGGGCGTTGCAGAGAACTTCCGGAACCTCGTCGGAGATCAGGATGATCCCGATGCCCTTCGCCGCGAGCGCCTTCACGATCTCGAAGATGCCGTGCTTCGCGGCGACATCCACGCCGACCGTCGGCGAATCGAGGATCAGGATCTTTGGGTTCGTCGCGAGCCACTTGGCGAGGACGACCTTCTGCTGGTTCCCCCCCGAAAGCGTCCGGACCGGCGCGGCCGGGTCGGAGACCTTGATATTCAAGCTTTCGATCCAGCCCTTTACGGTCGCGTCGAGCCTTCGGCCGTCGATGAGGCCTCCGGGGCCGACGAGGGAGTCGAGAATCGTGAGGACGGCGTTGTCCCCCGCCGACTGGTCCAGGACAAGCCCGAGCGTGAGCCGGTCCTCGGGCAGGTAGCCGATTCCGGCGCGTATCGCATCGCGGTTCGATTCGAGCCGGACGGGCGTCCCCTCGACGCGGATCTCCC
>CAZVUT010000468.1:0-1842 GCA_964630155.1 uncultured Synergistaceae bacterium | reverse complement strand
TCGACAAGCTTCGGCTCGAGGCGATCCGCAATCCCGACATTGCGGCCGGACACGAACCGAAGATCCGGATCGACCGGGACGAGAAGGACCGGATCCTTTCGATATCGGACAACGGCATTGGCATGACGCGCGAGGAGATCGTCGAGTTTCTCGGGACGATCGCGCGGTCGGGGACGCGTGAATTTCTCGAACGCGTGAAGGCGCAGCCGGAGCAGAACATGGCGGAAATGCTGATCGGCCAGTTCGGTGTCGGGTTCTATTCGAGCTTCATGGTTGCGGACAGGGTCGTCCTCGTCACGCGACGCGCCGGGACTTCCGACGTCTGGAGATTCGAGTCGACCGGAGACGGAACGTACACGATCGAACGGGCGAGCGCTCCCGGGGCGTTCGGCGCGCTTCCGGGCGGGTGCGGGACGACGGTCGAGCTTCATCTCAAGCCGGAAAACGAAGAAACCGGGATGGAGGATTACGTCTCCGAATGGAAGATCCGCGAGATCGTACGGAAATACTCCGATTTCGTCTCCTACCCGATCGAAATGTCCGTCACGTCCGAAAAGGACGGCGCGGCGACGACCGGGGACGTCGTGCTGAATTCGATGAAGGCCATCTGGACGCGCCCCGAGTCCGAAGTGTCCGACGACGAGTACTCGGAGTTCTACCGGCATCTCTCGCACGACACGAACCCGCCGCTGCGCCGGATTCTCTTCTCCGCGGAAGGCGCCACGGAATTCCGGGGGCTCGTCTTCATCCCTTCGAAGGCGCCCGGAGACCTGTTCTTCAGGGAACGTGAGAGCGGCATCAGCCTGTACATCAAGCGGATCTTCATCATGAGCGGATGTTTGGACATCGTTCCCGGATTCCTGCGGTTCCTTCACGGCGTCATCGACTCCGAGGATCTTCCGCTGAACATCTCCCGCGAGATCCTGCAGAACGATCCGAAGCTGCGCATCATGCGGCGGAGCCTTGTCCGCCGCGTGTTCGCAAGCCTGAAGAAGCTCCGCGACGAGAACCGCGACGCGTTCGGCGCGTTCTGGAAAGAGTTCGGGGCCGTTCTCAAGGAGGGCATCGTCCAGGAGCCCGACGTTCGGGAGCAGATCCTCGACCTGTGTCTCTGGCGGAGCACGAAGGACGAGGCCCTGACCACGCTCGACGAATACATCTCCCGGATGCCCGAAGGGCAGGAGGGAATCTACTATTTGACGGGACGCGACTGCGACGCGCTCCGAAGCTCCCCGCACCTCGAAGCGTTCCTCGCGGGGGGGAAAGAGGTCCTGCTGCTCTGCGATCCCGTCGACGACATCGTCATGCCAATGACGTTCGAATACAAGGAGAAAAAGCTCCTCTCCGTGTCCCGCGAAGGAGTCAACCCGAAGGGAAGCGAAAAAAAAGAGGACGAAGCATCCCGTTCCGAACGCGAAGCGACGCTCCGTCCGCTGATCGACGCCGCGAAGACGGCACTTTCGGACGTCGTGCGGGATGTGCGGATCTCCGAGCGGCTCACGTCCTCGCCGTCCTGCCTGGTCTCCGATCCGAACGCGCTTTCGCCCCAGATGGAGCGCATGCTTCGCGAGATGGGGCAGGCCGTGCCGCCGACGAAACGGATTCTTGAACTCAACGCGGCGCATCCGCTCGTGACGAAACTGAACGAACGGCTCATCGGCATGGAGGCGTCGGAAAAAGACTCGCTGCTCGGTCTCCTGTACGACCAGGCGCTCCTCGCCGAAGGCGTCGTCCCAGAGCGGCTCCAGGATCTGGCGAGCGGGGTCGCGAAGCTCATGCAGGGCTACCTCGAACGTCCCGGAACCGGGGTTACGGAAGCGAACGAACGATAAAATTAACTTT
>CAZVUT010000467.1:0-1843 GCA_964630155.1 uncultured Synergistaceae bacterium | reverse complement strand
CATCCCGGCATATCTTCGCTTGTGATCGCGCAACGCCTGTGATACATTAAACAGTGAAGTATACATAAAGATTACTCATGCACCGCTTGTGACGGAAAGGGGCGTTCGGGAGCGTGACAGAGCAGAAGATGCAACGCAACGGCGACTATTCGCCGCCGGAAAAGGGCTGGCCGACACCGGGTTCGGCGAAGAAGGGCTCTGCGCGGAAGGTGATGCCTCCGCCAAAGACCATGCTGTGGTTCATGCTCATCCTTCTCGCGAATTTCTTTCTGGCGAGACTGTTCGCCCCGGGACCGGAAGAACCGCTCATGGTGCCCTACACCCTGTTCCGGGAGGAAGTCGCGAAAGGCAACGTTCAGTCGATCTTCAGCCGGGGCGACACGATTACGGGCATCTTCAAATCCCGGCCGTCCGCCGCGCCCGTGGGGGAGAAGGCCGGAACGGCGACGAAGGAGAGCAGGACCTTTGCGACGACGCTTCCGTCTTTCGTGGATCCCGGCCTGGAGACGTTCCTGATCGAACGGGGCGTCGAGATCAGCGCCAAGCCGATCAACGAAGAACGCGGCCCGCTTGAGACGCTCCTCTTCAGCTTCGGCCCGGGCCTGCTCTTTATCGCCTTCTACTTCTGGCTCTTCCGGCGTTCGTCGCAGGGCGGCGGCATCGGGGGCGGGATGCTGGGCATCGGCAAGAGCAAGGCGCGTCGCTACGACCAGGAGAAGGACGCGAAGGTCACGTTCGAGGATGTCGCCGGCATCGACGAGGCGGAGAACGAACTGGTCGAGGTCGTGGATTTCCTCAAGGACCCCGGGAAGTACACCCGGCTGGGCGGAAGCGCTCCGAAGGGCGTCCTGCTCGTGGGCTCTCCCGGCACGGGAAAGACCCTTCTCGCGAAGGCCGTCGCCGGAGAGGCGGGAGTGCCGTTCTTCTCCATGAGCGCCGCCGAGTTCGTCGAGATGATCGTCGGCGTGGGCGCGGCGCGGGTGCGGGACCTCTTCAAGCAGGCCCGCGAGAACGCTCCGTCGATCATCTTCATCGACGAACTGGACGCCATCGGACGCGCGCGCGGGCAGGTGTCGATAGGGGGCTCGAGCGAGCAGGAGCAGACCCTGAACCAGATCCTGACCGAAATGGACGGCTTCTCAAGCCGCGAGGGCATCATCGTTCTGGCTGCGACCAACCAGCCGGACGTTCTCGACAAGGCGCTCCTGCGCGCGGGTCGCTTCGACCGGCGCGTTGTCGTCAACCTTCCGGATAAGACGGGGCGCGAGGCGATCCTCAAGGTTCACACGCGCAACGTGCCGCTTGCAACCGATACGAGCCTGGCGGAGCTTGCGGCCGCCACGCCGGGATTCGCGGGAGCCGACCTGAAGAACCTGGTCAACGAGGCGGCGTTGCTGGCGGCCCGGCGCGAGCAGGACGAGGTCCGCCAGAAGGACTTTCTGGATGCGCTGGAGAAGATGGTTCTGGGCCCCGAGCGGCCGCTGCTCCTGAGTCGCGCCGACAAGGAACGCATCGCCTACCACGAAGGGGGCCACGCAATTCTGGGCCTCGTCGAGCCCGGAGCCGACCCGGTGAACCGCGTGACGATCGTGCCGCGCGGTCAGGCCCTCGGCGTGACGTATCAACGGCCGGACAACGACCGCTACAACTATCCGGAGGCCTACCTGCGCGCGCGGATCGTCGGGATGCTCGGCGGCCGCGCGGCCGAAGAGGTCGTGTACGGCACGAAGACGACCGGGGCCGAAAGCGACATCGAACAGGCCACCTGCCTGGCCCGCCAGATGGTCACGCGCTGGGGCATGAGCGAGCGGCTCGGCCTGGTGCAGCTCGCGCCGCGGGAGAA
>CAZVUT010000466.1:0-1847 GCA_964630155.1 uncultured Synergistaceae bacterium | reverse complement strand
CGTACGATCCCTTGACCTCGCGGCGCATCTTCTCCCCGTGGATCAGACCGCCGAGGTAGGCGGCGACGGGCGTCAGCGTTTCGATGAGGAACGGATCCTCCGGCTTCACGCAGTCGAACGCGATTTCGAGAACGCCTTCCTCTTCGCCCGCCTGGAAGAGCGGGATCAGCAGCTCGCATTTCACCTTCGGATGCACGGGCCGCGCCGTCGGATTCTTCGAGACGTCCGTCACCCAGATCGGACGGCGGAGTTCGATGCTCTGCGACGCGACGATGCCCTTGTTCGGGACGGAGAACCCCGACAGGTTGTTGTCGTAGCCGCTCGACGCCATGAGCCGGAAGATGTCCTTCTCGACCGCGGAAACCAGCACCCCGAAGGCCCCGATATCCTCGCGGATGGCCGAAAGCGTCGATCGGATGCCGTTCAGGATGTCCTCGTTGCCCGCGAAGATCCGGGAGATGTCCAGCGTCCGCTCCCATACGGACTGACGCAGCAGAAGCTGGTTGTTCGCCTCCTCGAGCTCCTGGTTCATCGCTTCGGTCTCCTCGTTGAAGGCGGCGATTTCCTCCTGCTGGCGGGAGATGACGTGGAAGAGGCTGTACAGATCCTGCATGAAGACGTCGACTTCGCGGATGAAGGTCCTCTTCGTGTCCGCGAAACGCGAGGCGAGCGTCGAGAGCGCTTCGCTCGCGGCCTGGACGTCCTTCCCGCCGAGTTCCGTGAGGCGGGTGCGCATCTCGTCGGCGATCGAGGCGATCGAGGCGATGCTCGCATAGATCCCGCGCCGCCAGAAGAACCAGAAGAGAACGATGAGCAGGAGGCTCAGAAGGGCGATCGAGGATTGCCGGAGGGCGCCGAGAACCGCAGGGACGAGAAGATCCTTCAGCGGGTAGATGACGGACAATGAAAGGCCGTACGCGATGGGGGTCTGCCGCATGATCACGCGGGACCCCTGATGCGACGGATAGATCGTCCATTTGCCGGTCGGGATTTTCTTCTGCGCGACGAAACCCCGGGCGCGGAGATGGTCGCGAAGCGGAGATCCGTTATTCTCGCCGCCCATCCAGAGAATGTGCCCCTGAGCGTCGAAGATGACGGGGAGAAAGGTCTGGTCCGTGAGCTCCTCGAAGTCCCGCATGTCCGGGCTGATGGCGGCGAAAACACGGAGTCCCCTGATTTTCGTCACCCGGGACAGGAGATTCCGTCCGTAGGCGTCGAGAAGATCCGTCGCCGTCCATTCCGCGGTCAGGATGTCCTGCGGCAGCTCGAGTCCGTTCGGGAGCCACCCCTTGATGGAGAGTTGAATGGTGTTTCCATCCATCAGCGCGATCAGGAGGATGGAACCGCCCGCATCCTGCATCGGGGATTTTCCGGAGGAGACGGTCCGGATGATCTCCTCGGCGGCCTCCACCTGCTTGCGCAGCAGCAGGGCGACGGTCTTCTGGAAGGTCTCGGCGCGATCCTTCGCGGCATCGAGCCGGCCGGCGATGTGAAAGTACATCGAAATTCCCGCCTGCGCGAGCACGACGAGCAGAAAGGCCGCGATCATCAGGGAAAAGAAGCTGCGTATGGAAAACGTCCGCGGTTTCATCGCAACTCCGGCGCGGATTCTTGCGGCATTCGCGTTCCCGCCGTTTCGTGAATCCGTTTCCAGGTTCGGCCGTCAAGGGAGAATAACGATACGGGCTGCCGCATGTCGCCGTTGGCGTCGACCGGGACGACGCCGCCCACGGTTGGGACGTCGCGCATGCGTTTGAGCGCCGTGGAAATCTTCTGCGGCGCGTTCGACCCGGCGTCCCGGACCGCCGCATCCAGCATGGCGACGGTGTCGTATCCCATGGAAAGTG
>CAZVUT010000465.1:0-1851 GCA_964630155.1 uncultured Synergistaceae bacterium | reverse complement strand
AGAGGTCCGTGACGCGGATAAGGGGATCTCCTGTCATCAGTCGACCGTCCCTTCCCAAAAAAGATGCCTCCCGGATGGGAGACGCAAGCGCCGGCCTTCCGCCGCACGGGCGTGAGATTCCGTGTTCTGCAAGGAAAGAATGCCACAAACCCGGGAAAATGCAAGAAAAACCGGCGCGTCGCGCGACGAATTCCCCGCGGGGAATGGAAAAACGGCCCGGAACCGTGGAACGAGCCGCAAAAAAGAGAAGCAAACAGTTGATCGAAACTGACGAACCAGCGCGGACGGGAACGCCGGGGCGCAGGCGCGAATTGCGGAGAACAAACGGCGTCGGAAGGGGTAGACTGTACCGGATATTTTCGTATCTCGCCTGAAAGGCCGGTGATTCGGGAAATGGAATGTGCGAAGGGCTTCTTTTCCGGCGCCGATGTCGTCTTCATGACGGTCCTCGTCCGTCTCACGCTGAGTTTTCTCGCGGGCGGGCTGATCGGACTCGAACGGGAGCACAGCCGCCAGCCGGCCGGACTCCGGACCCACATGCTCGTCTGCGTCGGCGCGACGCTGATCATGCTCGTTTCGGAATTCGGTTTCACGGACATCCTCGCGAACGGGCACATGTCCCTCGACCCGTCGCGAATCGCCGCGCAGGTCGTTTCGGGGATCGGCTTCCTTGGTGCGTGCGCGGTCCTCAAGATAGGAAGCAGCGTGAAGGGACTCACGACGGCGGCCTCGATCTGGGTCACGTCGGCCGTCGGGCTGGCGATCGGCTCGGGCCTGCTCGTCCCCGCGGCGATAACGATCGTCTTCATGCTCGTCGCCCTCATCCTCTTCGAGCGGTTCGAACGCCGCTTCTTTCCGTCCGAGCAGATCAAGACCATCAGCCTCTGCTTCGGCGGGGCGGCGATCGATACGCAGGAGATCCGGGGGATCACGGAGCGGTACGGCATCCGGGTCCAGACGATCAACGTCATCCAGGAGATCATCAAGAACCGGGTTCAGGTCGACCTTCTCGTGACATTCCCGTCGACGATCGACATTCCGAAGTTCTACGAGGATCTGCGGTTACTCCCCAACATCTACAAGATCAAGATGGACGAGAAGTTCTGAGACGAATCGTTCACGAAAGGGAAGGGTGCGGATGACGCGAACCCCGGAAGAAAAGCTCGTCTGGATCCGCAAGGCCCTCGCGAAGCAGGCCTTCGCGGGAAAGACCGTCGCGCAGGTGCGCGAACAGGAGCGTCTCCTCTCGCCCGTCGGCTTCAACGCGCCGGGCGTGACGGTCCGGTCGTTCGTCGCCGGAGGCATCCGCGCGGAGATCGTCCGTCCCGCGGCCGGGGAGAAGGACGGGCTCATCCTGTACGTTCACGGCGGCGGGTTCTTCGCGGGCTCGACGGACACGCACCGAGGGCTCGTCGCGCATATCGTCCGGGCGGGCGGCGTTCCGGCATTGAGTTTCAATTACTCGCTCGCGCCGGAGCGCCCCTACCCCGCGGCGCTCGACGATGCGCTGGCCGTATGGCGCAGGCTCCGCGCCGACGGATACGGCCGCCGGAACGTCGTCTTCGGCGGCGACTCGGCCGGGGGCGGGCTCGTTCTCATGGCGCTCCTCGCGCTGCGCGACGCGGGCGAGGAGCTTCCGGCGGGCGCCTTTCTGCTTTCGCCGTTCGTCGACTACACGCGGATGAACGAAGAAAGCTACCGGACGAAGGCGGGCGTCGATCCGTTCGTGAGCCTCGAAGGCAACCGGATGTGCGTCGAGGCCTTTTTCGGGCCCCGCCTCCCGGAAGGCTTCGTCTCGCCCGTCGACCGGGATCTTTCGGGCCTGCCGCCGCTCCTCGTCCAGGTCGGGGA
>CAZVUT010000464.1:0-1851 GCA_964630155.1 uncultured Synergistaceae bacterium | reverse complement strand
TATGAAAGGACGAAACGCGCTCCTGTGTGCGCTGGTGTTTGTGGTGCTGTATGGAACCGCGGCCTGTGCGTCCCGCTACGATGATCTTCTTGCACGGTACGAAGCGGCGAGGATCGGGGACGTCGCCGCCGCGGCGTTGCGGACGCGACTTGCGGGCGCGGCCGAAAAGCCGGCTCCGCTCGACCTGTGGGACTCGCTCACGCGGGAAGGGACATCGCCGGAACTTCGGGCCGCGAACGCGCTTGCGTTGCTTGACGCCCTCGTTCCGGACGGAGACCCGGCGCGGTGGAACGAGGCCGGCGGCTTCTGGCGGCCTCGGGAGATTCCCACGCCGCTCGCCGCCGTCGATGCGATCCTCTATGCGGCCGGGGCGCTTGCGGAGATGAACGACCCCGGCGCGCCCTGGCTTGCGCGAAAGCTGCTTCTGGCGCTTCTCTCCGATCCGGCGGCGGCGCTGCTCTTCGCGGATAACGGCCCCGCCGAATACGCGATGACCGTGGACGCGCTGACGCGAAAGCAAGTGCTGCCGCCCCACGGGGTCTGGCGAAAGGACGTATCGGTCGGACGTCTGCCCCTTGCGTGCGAGTGCAAGGGCTTCATCAAGCGGGGGCGCGCGATGGAGGATGGGATGACCTTCCTGGATGGGGCCGGACGCCCCGTCGCCAATGGCGACTACGCCTGGGACCGGGGCAGGGGGAAACTCTACGCAGTGATGGGGGAAATGGGCGACCTCGTTCCGAAAGAACACGACCAGTACGTTCAGTAAGCTCTGAAGAAGGCGATCCAGGGACATGACGGGACAAAAGAGAGGATACGGAACGGCCCGAATCACGAGCCGCCCCGTATCCTCTCTCGTAAATTGTGGTACGCTTTCTTCGTACACACAAGATGGCTGCGATGTCAGTCGCCGAAAAAGAACGCCATGATCGGCGCAGGCGTTCGCGGCGACGGACAGGGCGCCGACATGCGGAGGCGGTACGGAATGAAACGGCGAAATGGACTTGTTTTCGTGTTGCTGCTTGTTGTGGTGAGCGTTCCCGCGGCCTTCGCGTCGCGTTTCGACGATCTTGCGGCGCGGTACGAATCGGCGGCGGCGGGAAACGCCGATGCGGAGGCGCTGCGGATCCGTCTTGCGGAAGAGGCCGAAAATATCTCCCCGCTCGACCTGTGGGACTCGCTCATGCGGGAAGGGATATCGCCGGAACTTCGGGCCGCGAACGCGCTTGCGCTGCTGGACGCGCTCGTTCCGGACGGAGACCCCGCGCGGTGGAACGAAACCGGCGGCTTCTGGCGGCCTCGGGAGATTCCCACGCCGCTCGCCGCCGTCGATGCGATCCTCTATGCGGCCGGGGCGCTTGCGGAGATGAACGACCCCGGCGCGCCCTGGCTTGCGCGAAAGCTGCTTCTGGCCTTTCTCTCCGATCCGGCCGCGGCGCTGCTCTTCGCGGATCATGGGCCCGCCGAATACGCGAAGACCGTGGACGCGCTGACGAGAAGGAACGTGCTTCCGCCCCACGGGGTCTGGCGAAAGGACGCGCCGGTCGGACGCCTGCCGCTCGCGCGCGAGGTTCGCGGCTTCGTCACACGCGACCGCGCATACGCTGAGGGGATGACCTTTCTCGACGCAATAGGGCGCCCTGCTGCAAACGGTGTGTACGCCTGGGACCGGATCAGGGGGAGGATCTACGAGGTGGCGGATGACCGGAGACTATGGATGCAGCCGTAATACCGGACGGGCTTGCATATCACGGAGCATCGGAGGAACGAAAATGGTTTCGCTGACGATCAGAAGACGTGAAGAACACCGGCGGATGCCGTGGAAGAACGGACTCGGCGTGACGGAGGAGATCG
>CAZVUT010000463.1:0-1856 GCA_964630155.1 uncultured Synergistaceae bacterium | reverse complement strand
AGACGATGCTTCCCTGATCGGGATCGTAGACCCCCGTGATCAGGTTGAAGACCGTTGTCTTTCCGGCTCCGTTGGGTCCGATAAGTCCCGCCAGTTCCCCCCGCTCCACGGAAAAGGAGATTGAGTCCACGGCGCGGACGCCTCCGAAGGTTTTCGTTATGTTGGTGAGTTCAAGAATCGCTGTCATCGAGAATCCCTCCGCAGGAAGCGCCGGAAAAAGGACGGAAGTTCGCGGTTTCCGAGAATGCCTTCCGGCCGGATGACCATGATGATGACGAGCACCGCTCCATAGATGAGCATCCGGTACTGGGAGATCGGGCGGAACAGTTCCGTCACGAGCGTGATGACGAGCGTGCCGAGCAGCGTTCCGCTCATGGATCCGAGTCCTCCGAAGACGACGACGGCCGTCAGCTCGGTGGATTTCATCATATCGAACATGACCGGCTGGATGAACGAGAGGAACCCGCCGAGCAGCGCCCCGGCCACTCCGCAGTAGAACGCGGAGAGCACGAGCGCCAGGATCCGGATGTTCGCCGTATTGAAGCCGAGCAGGGACGCCGCGATATAGTCGTCCCGGCATGCCTTGCACGCCCTGCCGTACCGGCTGTTGATGAAATTGAACATGAGGATCAGCAGGATCAGGAACGCGCCGACCGCCACCGGAAGGGTCGTGTACGGATCGATTCCCGGGTAGCCGCGCGCTCCGCGCGTGACGGACTGCCAGTTCTCGAGGATCAGGCGGATCGCTTCGCCGAGCCCGAGGGACGCGATGGCGAAATAGTCGCCCATGAGCCGCAGCGTCGGAACGCCGATGAAATACGCGACGACCATCGCGACGATGCCGCCGGCGATGATGGCGGGAAACCAGTGAATGGAATACTGCACCGTAAGAATCGCGGTCGTGTACGCTCCGAGCGCCATATAGGCCGCGTGACCGAGCGAGAAAACGCCCGCGAAGCCCGTCAGGAGCGAAACGCCCATCCCGGCGATCGCGTTGATGCACAGGAGGATGATGATTCCTTCAGTATATCCGGACATGGGAGCCTCCTACACCTTTTCGCTGACGTTCTTGCCGAAAAGCCCCGAGGGCTTCACGAGCAGCGTGATGACCAGCAGCGAAAAAACCACGAGATCCCGGAGCTGGCTCGAAATGAACCCGGCCGTCAGCATTTCCGCAAGCCCGAGGATGATGCTCCCCACGACGGCTCCCGGAAGGGATCCCAGTCCTCCGATGACCGCCGCGACAAATGCCTTGATCGTAATGCCTCCAAGTTGCGGGTAGAGCGTGTAACGCACCGACAGGAAAATGCCCCCAACGGCGGCGAGCGCTCCCGCTACGAAGAAGACGATCGAAACCAGAAGGTTCACGTTGACGCCCATGAGCCCGGCCGTACGCAGGTCATAGGCGGCAGCGCGGATGGCCAGCCCCCATTTTGTTCGGAGAAGGAAAATTTGCAGCGCTCCGAGGAATACGACGGACGCGACAAGGGAAAGGAGGTCGAACGCGCTCGTTGTGGCAAGGCCGAAGAGACTCACGGGACTCGTCGGGATGACCGGCGGAAGCGCCCGGAAGCGCCCTCCGACGAAGATGACGAAGAGGTTTTCGATGACGATGCTCATGCCCATGGATGCGATGAGAAGATAGAGCGTTACGTTGGTTCGCTCGCGTATGGGCTTGTACGCAAGGCGTTCCGTAACGACAGCGACGATCCCGGCGCCGACGAGAGACATCGCGCTGGCGATCCAGATGTTCGCTCCAAGCACCTTCAGCGCCGCATAGCACGCATACCCGCCGACCACAAGAAAACCGCCGTGGGCGAAGTTGGAAAAGAGAAGCACCGAATAGACCAGGCTGT
>CAZVUT010000462.1:0-1859 GCA_964630155.1 uncultured Synergistaceae bacterium | reverse complement strand
TCGGAGTGGACGGCGTCTATCTGTCCTTCCCGTTCGCGGACATCGGCGGCGGACTGCTGAGCCTCGTGATGCTCCGGCGGCAATTCCGGGTGCTGCGGCTCGGAGCGGAAGCGCCCGCTGCGTGCGGCGTCCCCTGCGGAAGCGACGAGTCTCCGGCGCCGCGCGACCCGAAAGCGTGACCCCGGAAGCATCGCGCGCCGTGAGGCGTTTGTGCTATTGTATCCGTGGCCGGAACGGTTCTTTTCGGCCGCGGGGGAGGGCGGCATGACCTGTGCGCTGATCGTCGCCAACGTCGTTCTGAGCGTCCTGTCGAACGTCTGCATCCGCCTGGGGATGATGTCCTTCCGGGCGGAGATGCGCGGCGTCCTGCGGCACATGCTTCGCGCGCCGATGATCTACGCGGCCCTGGCCTGTTACGGCGGGGCCTTCGTGACCTACAGTCTGCTGATGACGCGGATGCGGCTCGGCGTGGTGTACCCGTTCATGATGGGGCTGAACGCGGTGAGCATTGCGGTTTTCGCGGCGTTTTTCCTCGGGGAGCGGTTGACCGCGAGCCGGATGGCGGGAATCGCCCTCGTGATCGCCGGGGTCTGGCGTCTCGGCGCGTGAGCCGGAAAGCCGGAGGGAAGCATGGCTGAACTATCCGTCGTGATCCCGGTGTTCAACGAGGCCGAACAGATCGGCGCGACGCTTGCGGCGGTCCGGACGGCGCTGCGGCCGTGCGACGACGTAAACGCTGCCTTCGTGCTCGTTGACGACGGGTCCTCCGACCGCACGTGGGACGCGATTTCGGGCCTCGCGGCGAACGCGGCCGATATCCGCGGAATCCGCCTGAGCCGGAATTTCGGCAAGGAGGCGGCCCTGTGCGCGGGGCTCGACGCCGTGCGCGCGTCGGACGCGGATGCGTGCCTCGTGATGGACGCCGACTTGCAGCACCCGCCGGAGTGCATCCCGCGCATGGTGGCGCTGTGGCGCGAGGGGTGCGACGTCGTCGAGGGCGTCAAGGCGTCGCGAGGCAGGGAGAGCCTGCTCTACAGAGGGCTTGCGCGCGCGTTCTACGGCGTGATCGGGAAGCTCTCCGGCTTCGATTTCGACGACGTGTCCGACTTCAAGCTGCTCGACATGAAGGTCGTCCGCGCCTGGGGGAAGATGGGCGAGAGCCGGACGTTCTTCCGCGGCATGACGGCCTGGCTGGGGTACCGGCGCGCCTCCGTCCCGTTCGACGTTGCGGAACGGACGACGGGGCGAAGCGGCTGGTCCGCGTTCCAGCTGCTCCGGCTCGCGATGGACGCGATCTCTTCGTTTACGTCCGCGCCGCTGCATTTCGTCACGATCCTCGGGCTGCTGCTTCTGGCCTTCGCCGTTCCGCTCGGCGTCCAGACGCTGTACAACAAGCTCGCGGGAATCGCCGTCGACGGCTTCACGACGGTGATCCTGCTGTTGCTTCTCATCGGGAGCGCGGTCATGATCAGCCTCGGGATCATCGGCGTCTATATCGCCCGGATCTTCGACGAGGTCAAGCACCGCCCCCGGTATCTCGTCCGGGAGACGACTCCTGCGCGAGGGGAGGGCGACTGATGTTCGGCGTTGTCTACATCCTGGTCTGCGTCTCGTTCGGGTACGCGTTCGTCCGCGAAATGCTGCCGCAGTTGTGGGAGCCGGAGATCGAGGCGCATCGCCTGCTCCTCCGCCGCTCCGGCGGGGACGCGGACGGCCCGTCGGAGACCTCGTCTCCGCTGAGGCGATGGATGATCGTCCTGCCCGCCTCCTATGTCGCCGGAACGCTCATCGTCACGTGGTGCGTCTACCTGACGGCCTACGCCTTCCGCTCGACGGGGAATGCGCTGTTCTGGGCGAAC
>CAZVUT010000461.1:0-1863 GCA_964630155.1 uncultured Synergistaceae bacterium | reverse complement strand
ACATTTGGATAATAGCATTCACACGGCGAATCAGTCAACATTGAATTGAGCGACGGCACCGGATCCGCCTCGGAAACGGCGGACTTTGTACGCAGGAAGTTAAAAACAATATGAGCAGAAACATGAATAAAAGAGCGAAAGGGTTGTATTGTCGCGGATATGCCCTACCCTAGAGGCATGAACACGAAGGGGGTGATCCCATTACCAGCGAAACGAATCTTCGGGAAATGGCCGGCGAGCTTCCCGCCGTGGAGGACGGGTGGCGCGAGGTCGGCTTCCTCCTTGTCGATCTGAGTCTGAACATCGTGATGACGGAAGGGGACATCAAAGAGAAGAGCGAGACCGGAGAAAAATGCCGCCGGATCTTTCACGGCCGCAGGACGCCCTGTTGGAAGAGCGCCGCGGCGGAAACCTTCCGTGACGGAGAGCCGCGTTCGGTCATTTGCGAGCGGGGGCGGGGAAAAACGAAAATACGTTGCAGGGCGGACGCCTACCCGGTCCGCGACGCGGCGGGGCTGCTCTGGGGAGCGGTCGAGCGGATCTTCGAGGAAACGACGGAGAACGCGCCCGAGGGCATCGATCCAAGGGCTTGAGGAACGCACAGAATATCCGATAATCACACTTTCAGGAGGGATGAACATGACGATCCGGAACAAACTGATTGCAATGCGGTCGTTGTTCTTTTGGCGATCGCGACGATGGCGGGCGTAACCTACTACCGGGGCGAAACAATCATCACCGGACTTGCGGATACTGCGGGGCTGGAGATGGTGAAAGGCGCAGCGAACAGCCTCGACGGACAGTTCGACAAAATCCAGGGCGTCGTTCAGACGGCGGCCGATTCGCTGCTGTTCGCGTTCGCACAGCAGACCGTGAGCGATGACGATTCGGTAGAAAAACTGCTTGTGAATATCTTCAAACAGGCTTCAAATAGCGGACTTTCCGATATCTATATGGGACATGAGGCGACGGGAAAACTCTCCGACGGGGTCGGCTGGAAAGAACCCGAAGGGTATGACGCGCGCATCCGGCCCTGGTACAAGCAGGCGATCGCGGCCGGAAAGGGCAAGGTCATCTTCACCGATCCATACGTCAATGCGAATACGAAAAATACGGTCATCTCGGCCGCAACCCCCCTGTACGACGACGCGGGCAAACTGCTCGGCGTCCTGACGGGAGATATGGATGTCGCCGCGATGAATGATTTCGTCGTGAGCCTCAGGGTCTTCGGCAAGGGCAGCGGCCTGATGGTTCTCAAAAGCGGCATTCTCGCCTCGTACCATGTCAAGGAAGATGTCATGAAGGCGAACATCGCTTCGGATTCGAAATTCCCAGAGCCGCTGCGGAACATCGCCAAGAAGATGGTCGCGGGAGAAACCGGATACGAGACCTATGCCTACCAGGGCGAGGATCGCCAGATGTTCTACGCGCCGACGCAACGCGGATTCGCCCTCGGAATCCTGTTCCCGGTGTCCGAGATCAACGCGATGGTGAACGCGCTCACGTTCGTCCTGCTCGCGATCGCGGCCATTGCGCTCCTCGTGACGGGCGCGGTCATCTTCCTGATCACACGCGGCCTCACGAAATCCATCGGCTCGATGGAGACCGCCACCGAAAAGCTCGGAGCGGGCGACCTGACGGTCCGGTACAACGACGAGGGCAAGGACGAGATCGCCCATATCTCGCGGATCCTCAACTCGATGGTCGTCTCGCTCCGCGAGGTCATGACCTCGATCCGCAAGGAATCGCAAGAGACCTCCCGCCGCGCGGAGACGCTCGCGTCGCTCTCCGAGGAGACATTGTCCTCAATGGAAGAGGTCTCCGGATCGATCGAAAAGGTCCAGGACATGATGGAACACAGCT
>CAZVUT010000460.1:0-1875 GCA_964630155.1 uncultured Synergistaceae bacterium | reverse complement strand
CAGGGCGTTATGGCGCACGAGATGTCCCACGTCCGGAACTACGACATCCGGTTCGCGACGCTCATGGCGGTCATGGTCGGCGCGATCGTGCTTCTGTGCGACGTCATGCGCCGGAGCTTCCTCTGGGGCGGCGGGCGCAGGCGCAGTTCCGACAAGGGAAGCGGCGGCGGCCAGGCGATCGTCGCGCTCGTTGCGGTTGTCCTCTCGATCGTCGCGCCTATCCTCGCAACGATCATCCAGCTGGCCGTCAGCCGGCAGCGGGAGTACCTCGCGGATGCGGCGGCGGTGGAACTCACGCGAAACCCGAAGGGGCTCATATCCGCGCTGAACAAGCTGTCCTACGACGTCGAGCCGCTGGAAGCCGCGAACCGCGGGACGCAACATCTTTTCATCGTGAACCCGCTCAAGGGAAAAAAGCTCGGACGCGACAGCATCTTCAGCACGCACCCGTCGCTCGAAAGCCGCATCGCCCGGCTCGAAGCCCTGTCTGTCCCGACCCGAACCCTCGAATAACCATCCGCGGAGAAAAAAACTCTCTCCCGCAATCGTTCCGTCTCCGCTTTTCTCCCCTGTATTCCTGCCAGGATATTGTGTAAAATTCAATAAATATCGGCTGCATCCTGCGGGGGCGGACTTCGGGCCCCGGAAACGGGAGCGGGCCGCAATCGAGGTGAAATCTGATGCGTAACGCAATGCTATCCCGACGCACCATATTCGCGGCGCTTCTCGTGAGCATCCTCGCAGCCGCGCCCGCACGGGCGGCGTTCAATCCGTCGCATTACTACAACTCTCGCGGAGACGGCCACGCGGCGATGGAGGTCGTCAGCGGCGATGCCGTTCGTTCTTCCCTCTTCGTCCCGCTCAAGCGGACCGAACTGGCGGGATCCCTGGTCGGACCGTTGGCGTCGGTTTCGGTCACGCACACCTTCGGCTTTACGACGGAACAGTCCGAAAAGGTCATCCAGGCGGTCTACCGCTTCCCGAATCCCGGGGACGCGGCCGTCACGAAAGTCGCCGTCGCCTTCGGCGACGTTCGCATCGACGCCGTCCTGAAAGAACGCGGGCAGGCCGAAAAGGAACATAAGCAGGCCGTCTCCGAGGGACGTCAGTCCACGCTCCTCACGCGCGAATCGCCCGACGTCTTCACGCTCTGGGTTGCGGGCATTGCTCCCGGGCAGGATGTCCGCGTCACGACGGAGTACGTCCAGCTCGCCCGCCCCGAGGGACGCGGGTGGAGCCTCCGCGTACCGCTCACCACGGCTCCGCGGTACGTCCGGAGCGACGAACGCACCTCTCCCCACGCGAAGGGCCAGCCGCTCTTCACGTTGCGTGACCCCGGCCACCGTTTTTCGCTGAACCTTCTCGTCACGGGGTCCGGGCGGATAGAAAGCCCGTCGCACGCGATCGAAGCGATGCCCGGCGATTCAGGAACCATCGTGCGCCTGAAGGACGGCGAAGTCCTTCCCGACCGGGATTTCGTGCTGCTCTGGACGCCGCCCGAAGACCCGAAGGCGCCCCGCCTCCAGGTTGTACGGCATGCGGACCCGAAGGGCGAGAGCTTCTTCCTCGCGACGCTGACGCCGCCCGCGGGAGAATCGTCCGCGCCGCAACCCCGCGAGGTTATCCTGCTGATCGACCACTCCGGGTCCATGCAGGGGGCGAAATGGGAGTCGTCCGACTGGGCCGTGAAAAGCTTCCTTTCCGGGCTGACGGAACGTGACCGTATCGCCGTCGGCATCTTCCACAGCGTCACGAAGTGGTATTCGCGCGTCCCGCTCCCGGCCACGAAAGAGAACGTCGCAAAACTCACCGAATTTGTCCTGAAGAGCCGGGACGACGGCGGAACGGAACTCGGCGTCGCGCTCGAACAGGCGG
>CAZVUT010000459.1:0-1890 GCA_964630155.1 uncultured Synergistaceae bacterium | reverse complement strand
GCCGGAGGCCGTTCCCTTCGGCCGGATTCCTCGAAGGCATCATTGTCACGGAGTCGGGGCTCACGGTCAATGTCAAGGATCTGTGGATCTTCGGCGTGACGGTCATCCTGGTCGTCGGGGTGAGCGTCTTCGTCAAACACACGAAAGCCGGAATCGCAATGAGGGCCGTCGCCAACGACGCGAACGCCGCCCGCCTCGTGGGAATCAACGGCGCGACGGCGGTCCTGACCGCATTCCTTCTCGCATCGATCCTCGCGGGAGTTTCCGCCGTCGCCTACGGGGTGAGTTACGGCATCGTCACCCCGAGCATGGGCTACCAGATCGGGCTGGACGCCTTCATCGCCGCCGTTCTCGGAGGAATCGGCAACGTTCCCGGCGCAGCAGTAGCGGGATATATCATCGGCCTCGGAGAGATTCTGTTCGTCGCGCTGCTTCCGCCGGGCTATTCCGCGGCCCGGCCGACCTTCGTCTGGGCGCTGCTGTTTCTCATTCTCTTTCTGAAACCATCGGGATTGTTCCGGCCCGATATGAAAAACAGGTAAGGGGAATGGACATGAACAAAGCGATGAGAAGCATAGCGGGCCTGGCCGCTCTTATCGGACTGCTGTTTCTTGCTGAGACGTTCCTTCGGGGCTACTATCTCCGCCTCGTGATCCTCTTCGGCGTCACGTCGATCGTGGCGCTCGGCGTCACCGTCATCAACGGGTATACGAACATCTTCTCGCTTGGTTTCGGCGGTCCCATGATGGCGGCCGGGTACGCCTCGGCGCTGTTGACGCTGCCTCCGGCGTACAAGAGCGCCGTCCTCCATTTGCCGCTGTGGCTGGAACAGATGCAGGTCTCTTTTCCCGTCGCGATGCTCTGCGGCGGGATTTTCGCGATGCTTTCGAGCGTCGTTTTGTTGCTGCCCGCCTTCCGCCTCAGGGGGCAGTACTTCATCCTCGCGTCGATGGGCGTCACGATCGTGACGGGCAACCTCGCCGAAAACTTCAGGAGTTTCACGCACGGCGACATGGGACTCCGGAGCATTCCGGCCTTCACGAATATCTGGTGGACGTACGGCATCCTCGTCGCGGTCATCTATTGCATTCACAGGCTCATGGAGTCGAAGTACGGCCGCGCGCTCGCGGCGATTTCCAGAGACCCGGAACTCGCGGGCGTCATGGGGATCGACATTGCCCGATACACGATGCTGTCATTCGCGGTCGGAAGTTTCATCACGGGGGTCGGCGCCGTGCTGTGGGTCCACCTGGTTCTCACGATGAACCCGAAAGCGTTCAACCTCGTCTACGTGTTCCAGATCGTTGCGATGCTCGCCATCGGTGGAATCGGTACGATTTCCGGCGCGCTTGTCGGCGCGGGGGTCCTGACCTTCGGCGCGGAGCTTCTCGCTCCCGTCCAGGAAGGGTTCACGGTCATGGGGCTTCGCATCCCGCCTGTATTCGGCCTTGTCAACGTCCTCATGGCGATCCTGCTCGTTCTCATCATGATCTACAAGCCGCGCGGCATCATGAACGGAAGGGAACTGCGGATGTGTCGCCGAAAGAAAGGGGATCCCTGAAAAAATGGCGCTCCTACACGATGACCGAATCGCGCGGACGCTTGCGCGTCCGTCCGGGGATTTCGCGCCAGTGCGCCAGAAGCCTGTTTTCACGCGGGTGGGACAGCACGACGAGGAAAACGTCCGTCAGAAGCTCGGAGCCGTCCTTCCGGCGATGGAGCTGCTCGAACCGGGCGACGCCGTCCCGGAGCGCCTCGTCGACGCGCTCCATTCCATAGGAAAGCGACGGTGTTCCGTCGGGCTGGCAGGGCGGGGAGAAATCCGCCGGAAGCGACCCGATGACGTCGTCGCGCGTCGCGTGAAGGAGCGCCGCGGCTGCGTCGTTGCAC
>CAZVUT010000458.1:0-1898 GCA_964630155.1 uncultured Synergistaceae bacterium | reverse complement strand
CGCGCCTCTAGAAGCCGAGCTTCCCGGCGCTCTCCGCCGTGATGTCGAGGATCTTGTCGAACGTGATGACCTTGCCCTTCGTATCGGGGTCGGTCACGATCTTCATGGCGCCAAGTCCCTTGATTTCCTTCCCCTCTTTGATCTCCTGTCCGTCGAGCATGGCCTTCGCGACGGCGACCATCGCGTAGCCCGCGTCGGCAGGATCCCAGAGGTATCCGTGCGTGATGTATCCGTCCTTCAGGGAGGGGGCCGCATGGCTCGGAATCACGGTGCCGACGACCGCGACCGCTCCGGCCGGGCCCTTCTTCTTCAGGGCCTGCGCCGCGCCGATGGGGCCGAGGCTGCCGAAGCCGACGATGCCCTTGAGGTTCGGGTAGGTCTTGAGAAGGTCGTTCGTCTTCTTGAACGACTCCTCGACCGACTCACCGCAGGGGATCCGGTCGGTGACGAGCTTCATCTCCGGGTACGTCGCCTTCACGTAGGCGAGGCCGACGTCCGCCCAGTAGTTGTGAAGCGGAACGGTCAGGCTGCCGACGAAGACCGCGAACTCGCCCTTGCCGCCCATTGCCTTCGCGACGCGCTCGAAGTTCATCTCGCCGAACTTCTTGTTGTCGATCAGCTCGATGTCGAAGTCCGCGCCCTTCTGCTTGTCCGACTCGTGCGTCAGAACGATGATGCCCTTGGCCTTCGCCTTCGCGAAGACGGGTTCGAGCGCCTTCGCGTCGTTCGGGACGACGCAGATCGCGCTCACGCCCTTGGCGATGAGGTCTTCGACGATCTTGACCTGCTGCGCCGGATCCGCGTCCGACGGCCCCTGCTGGTAGGCGTTCACCTTGAGTTCGCCGGCCGCCCGCTTGACGCCTTCCTCAAGACGGTTGAACCATGGAATGCCGCTGATCTTCACCACGACCGCGATTTCCGAATCCTTCGCCTCGGCGGCGACGCCGCAGAGGATCAGGGAAAGAGCCATGACAAGCGCAAGAGCCACAGATACGTGCTTCCTCATATCCACACTCTCCTTCGTGCGATGATCCCCCCTCGTCCGGGGGGAGAACTCATCCCCGCGCGGCCCGCAACTTCCGCAGGGCCGTGTCCCATTTTCCGTCCGGTTCCGGTTCATAGGTCGCGATATCGTACGATCGTCCGACGATCTCCCTCCCTTCCTTCGTTCCGGAAACGTCTCCCGTCGCGACGAGCTGCGAGAGCATGTTGCCGACGGCCGTCGCCTCGACGGGGCCGGCGTGGACCGGCAGGCCCGAGGCGTCCGCCGTGAAGCGGCACAGAAGCTCCGCCTGCGACCCGCCGCTGACGATATGAACGGCCGTCACGGGCCGCCCGAAGATCCGCTCCATATCCGCAATCGCGAGGGCGTGGTTCAGCGCGAGGCTTTCGTACACCGAGCGGGCGATCTCAGCCGTCGTCTGCGGCGCGTCCTCGCCCCGGTCCGTGAACCACGCGGCGATCTCGCGCGGCATGTCGTCCGGATTCATGAAACGGGCGTCGTCGGGGTCGAAGACGAACCGGAGCCCTTCGGCGTCCCGCGCGGCGGCGTGGATTTCGGCGAACGAGAGGTCGTTTCCCTCCCCGCGCCAGCACCTGCGGCACTCCTGAATAAGCCAGAGCCCGCCCAGGATCTTGTTGTACGCGATCGTGTCCGCGACGCCGCACTCGTTGGAGAAGTTCGCGCCCATCGACGCGGCGGAGCGCTCCGGCGTCGCGAGTTCGCGCCCGAGCAGCGACCACGTTCCCGCGCTGATGAAGGCGCAGTCCGGCCCGACGGCCGGGGTCGCATAGAACGCCGAGGCCGTGTCGTGGCCGCCGACCGCGACGACGCGGACGCTCTCCGGCGCGCCCGTGAGGGAGCGCACCTCGGGCGTCAGCGGGCCGAGGACGGTCCC
>CAZVUT010000457.1:0-1902 GCA_964630155.1 uncultured Synergistaceae bacterium | reverse complement strand
GTCCCGAAGATCGGCGACACGATCACGGTCCCGAACGCGCTCTGGTCGCCCGCCGAAGTCATCAAAAATCCGTGGGCCGAAGAGGGCGCGTTCGTCGTGCTTCAGGGGCCGCTCGTCCCGCAGGAGGTCGGCGCCGACGATCCGCGCCTCTGGGAGAACATGCTGTTCGGCAAATAGACGTTCGTTCTTCATTCGGGGCTGTCCGCAGGGGCGGCCCCTTTTTCATCATTACGGGAGGTGGCGGCGAATGCTGCGGATGATGATCGCGCCGGGGCGGTACGTCCAGGGCGCGGGGGCGGTTCGGGAACTCGGGAAATATCTGGCGCTGCTCGGAGGGCGCCGGGCGCTGGTCGTCGCGGACCCGGTCGGCGCGTGTGTCGTCGGCGACGATGTCCGGACGAGTCTGTCGGGGGCGGGCGTCGAATTCCGCATCGAGGACTTCCGCGGGGAGTGCTGCGAGCGGGAGATCGCGCGAATGCGCGACGCGGGGCGGGCGTTCGGGATGGATATTGTCGTCGGCCTCGGCGGCGGCAAGGCGATCGACGTCGCCAAGGCCGTCGCGCATCACGAGGGGCGTCCGCTCGCGGTGCTGCCGACGATCGCGGCGACCGACGCGCCGTGCAGCGCGCTTTCGGTGATCTACACGCCCGAAGGGATCTTCGAGTCGTTCCTCGTGCTGTCGCGGAACCCGGACCTCGTCCTCGTCGATACGGCGGTCATCGCGAAGGCCCCGGTGCGGCTCTTCGTCTCCGGGATGGGCGACGCGCTGTCGACCTGGCTCGAAGCCGACACGAGCTTCCGCACGGGCTCGGCGGGGATGCAGGGAACCGCATCGACGCTTGCGGCGCAGGCGCTCGCGCGGCTGTGCTACGACACGATCCTCGAAAACGGACGTCCGGCGAAGCTCGCGGTGGAGCGCGGCGTCGCGACCGAAGCGGTCGAGTGCGTCGTCGAGGCGAACACGCTCCTTTCGGGCATCGGCTTCGAGAGCGGCGGTCTGGCGGCCGCGCACTCGTTCCACGACGGCGTCACGGCGCTCGAGGAGACGCACCGCTTCTATCACGGCGAGAAGGTCGCCTTCGGCGTGATCGTCCAGCTCGTGCTGGAGAACCGCCCCGCGGCGCTCGTCGACGAAATCCTGGACTTCTGCATCGACGTCGGGCTTCCCGTCACGCTCGCGGACATCGGCGTGACCGACGTAACGGAAGCGAAGATCCGCCGCGTCGCCGAAGTCACCGCCGGGCCGGAGGAGACCATCCACAGCGAGCCGTTCCCCGTGACGCCCGATATCGTCTATTCGGCGATCCTGGCGGCCGACGCGCTCGGGACGGACGCGAAGAAACGGACCCGCGGCCGGACGTAACCTCTCCCCGGTTTTGGTTCGCGCCTTCCGCCGCGACGCGACGCATCCGTCCGTACGGACAGATTTTTCCTTCGTGCGGACGGATGCGTCGTGTTCTTTACCGGGGGTCTATTGACGTTTTCGGAACTAGCATGCTAGTATGGTACAAATAACTCTATACAATTTATCGGCGATACATCTTCAGCCCGGGAGACGGGAAAACCGCGTCCCGGAGTTCCTCAGGCGAGGGGGCGATCTCCGGCATCGTCGAGCGAAAGGCGTTTCGTATCTTCCGAACGGATCTCAACCCGGTCGGTTTGCGTGCGGCGGTCCCTTTGGACGCCTGCGTCCGGCTCAATCACCGATATCGCATTGTCCGCGGACGATGGGGAAACGACGGATCATGACACATCTACTTCGGGAGGAATGGACATGAGAAAAAGTGCTTTCGTAGTGCTGTCGGCAGCGCTGCTGTCGGTTTTCTGCGCGGGCGCGTTCGCCCAGGGCAAGCCCGCCGATTTCGTCGAGGGAGACGGCAAGGCCTACGAACTCATGGTCTC
>CAZVUT010000456.1:0-1905 GCA_964630155.1 uncultured Synergistaceae bacterium | reverse complement strand
ACGGGCTCGACCGCCTTGCGGAACGCTTCGACGTCCGGCTCCGTCACCTGCATTCCCTTGTCCTTCAGGAACTGCAGCCATTGCGCGCCGTTGTCGTTGTCCAGCTTCCTGTTGTATTCGGCGGCCGTCTGCGCGGATTCCTGCAGGAGCTTCTGCTGTTCGGGCGAAAATTTGTCCCAGACCTTCATGCTCATCATGATGACGTTCGGCGCGTAGGCGTGCTGCGAAATGGTGAGGTATTTCTGGGATTCGAAGAGGTTGAACGCAACGATGACATTGAGCGGGTTTTCCTGTCCGTCGATCGTTCCCTGCTGCAACGCTGTCAGCGCTTCGGTCCAGGCCATCGGAACCGCGTTGGCGCCGAGCGCCTTGAAGGAGTCGACGTAGATGGGATTCTGCATCAGGCGGATCTTGAGCCCCTTCATGTCCTCAGGCGTCTTGACGGGGCGTTTGCTGTTGGTCAGATTGCGGAATCCGCGTTCGCCGTAGGCAAGTCCTTTGCACCCGAATTTTTCCATGCCCGCCAGCAGTTTTTTGCCGATCTCGCCGTCGAGAACCTTGTAGGCCTGTTCCGGAGACGTGAAGAGGAAGGGAAGATCGAACACGCCGAATTCCGGCAGGAAGTTGATGATCGGGCCGCCGGTGATGATGCCCGAATCGACGACGCCCATCCGCATGCTCTCAAGGAGCTGGCGCTCGTCCCCAAGGGTCGCGTTCGGGAAAATCTTGATTTCGATTTCGCCCTTGCTTCCCGCTTCCACGAGCTCCTTGAACTTCAGCGCGCACGCATGGAACGCGTCCTTCTCGTTCACCACGTGCGCAAGCTTGATCGTGGTCGCCGCCATCGCCGCAAAGGAAAAACAAAGTACGAAAAGAAGACTCAGGAGCGCCGCAGAAAAGCGTTTGTTCATCGTTCTTCCCCCTTCCAAAATTGGTAGTACCACGGTACTACCATTTAGCTGGATAGTATTGTATCATACCCTCGCATTCGCAAGGGCACATTCGCCGGAATCGCCAGAGATGAGGAGAGGGATCTGAATGGAAGAATCGAAGCGAAAGCGCCTCGTGAACGAGATTCTCGCCTGCGTTCGCGACGGAACGCTTCGCGGCCGGCTTCCCTCGGAACGCGAACTGGCCGCCCGGTTCGGCGTCAGCCGGAACGTGTTGCGCGAAGCGATCGTGGAACTTGAGTGCACGGGGATCCTCGAAAGCCGGGGACGCGAGGGGCTCTTCACCCGCCCGCCTGATTTCGGACTCCTGGCGCGGACGCTGGAGACGCTGCAGATCTGGCCGCGGGACACGATGCGTCAGATCATGGAAATGCGAACGTTAACGGAGGTCCCCGCCGCCGGACTTGCGGCCCTGCGTCGCACGGACGAACACGTGTCGCTTCTGCGCGAATGCGTCGACAGCCTCCGGCGAATCCACGGGTCGGGGGAATCCTGGGAAGGCGAAGGGGCGCACTGGGACTCCCTGCTCCACGTGACGATCGTCAAGGCCGCAGGAAACGAGCTTCTCGTGCGCGTCTACGAAGGGCTTTCCGTGCTGATCGAACGGTATATCGGCGCAAGCCGGAAGAGTCTGTTCACATTGATGGAGTGGCCCGAGCTGATCCTCTCGCAACACGTCGGAATCGCCGGGGCTGTCACGGAAGGGAACGCCTTTGAAGCGGAACGAATTTCACGCGAACACATCCGGCGCGCAATAGAGGAACACATGCGCCTGGGCGTCTATTCGCGGACATCTTCCGGGGCGCCCGTTCCCGTTCCGGAAGACTGACTAGAAAACAACTCCCATGGCCCGCATGAGCCACGGATAGACGACTTTGATATGGAAGGGATTCATGCTGAAGATCACCACCGACCCCATGGCCATGATCGTATGGAACACGGACAGGAATCCGTC
>CAZVUT010000455.1:0-1907 GCA_964630155.1 uncultured Synergistaceae bacterium | reverse complement strand
AGAGCATTTCGTACTCGTTCTTCGCCAATATCGCGAAGGTGCCGCTTCTGGCGATTCCCTTCTTCATTCTGGCCGGTGCGATCATGGAGCGCGCCGGCATCGCGGAGCGGCTGATCAACTTCGTCAAGGAGTGTGTCGGCAGCATTACGGGGGGGCTCGCGATCGGGGCCATCCTCGTCGCGACGTTCTGGGGCGCGATCAGCGGCTCGGGGCCGGCGACTGTGGCCGTCATCGGGGTCATCATGATCCCGGGAATGGTTAAGGCCGGATACGACAAAGCGTTCGCGACGGCCGTCGTCAGCTCCGCATCCGGCATCGCGATCATCATTCCGCCGAGCATCTCGTTCATCGTGTACGCGTCGATCACGGGAACGTCGATCGGCGCGATGTTCGCGGCGGGATTCATTCCCGGCCTGATCATGTCCGCGTGTCTGTGCGTCGCGGCGTGGTTCATCTCGCGCAGGAACGGGTGGAAGGCGGAACCGCGCAAGGGGAATTTCCTTCACGCGCTCAAGGAAGCGTTCTGGGCGATCCTGTCCCCCGTGATCATCCTGGGCGGCATCTACGGCGGCGTCTTCACGCCGACCGAAGCGGCGGCAGTGTCCATCTTCTACGGCGTGTTCGTCGGCGTGTTCATCTATCATACACTCACGTGGAAGGTCTTCTACGAGATGCTGGCCTTCTCGGCGAGCACGAGCGCCGTCGTCATGATCCTCATCGGCATGGGGGGCCTCTACGCGTGGGCGGCGCAGACCGTCGGCCTGATCGACAAAGCCGCCTCGGTCATCCTTATGGTCTCCGACAATCCGAACGTTGTGCTGCTGCTGATCAACGTCATCCTGATGATCGCCGGAATGCTGATCGGCGGGAACTCCATATTCTATATCTTTATTCCGCTGTTCATGCCGATCGTCGCGCACTTCAAGTGGGATCCGATATGGTTCGGCGTCATGTGCACGGTGAACATTGCGATCGGGCAGATCACGCCCCCGGTCGCGTCGAATCTGTTCGTCGGCATGAGCATCAGCAAGCTGTCGATGGAGGAACTCGCCCCGAAGGTCATGCCGTTCGTGGTCGCCTCGATCGCGGCGCTTGCGATCATCGCGGCGTTCCCGGAACTCACGCTGTTCCTGCCGCGCATGTGGGGGATGCTGTAGGCCGCTTCGTGGCCGTCGTGCGACGACGAAGCGCAAACGAGAGGAGAGGTGTGTCGTGTCGAAATTCGTGATGGCCGCCATTCAGATGGATTCGCAGGCGGACAAGGAACGCAACCTGGACGTCGTGGAGAAGTTCGTCGCGGAAGCCGCGCGGCGAGGCGCGCAATTCGTTTCGATGCCCGAGAACGTGCATTACATCGGGACTAAGGAAGGGACGTTCGAGAATGCAGAGCCGATTCCCGGACCCATGTCGGAGGCGTTCTCGTCCCTCGCGAGGCAGTACGGCGTCTGGCTGCATTGCGGGAGCATCGGCGAACGGATCGAGGGCGAGGAACGGCTCTTCAACACGTGCCTTCTGTTCGATCCGAAGGGGAACCTCGCGGGACGGTACGAGAAGATCCACCTGTTCGACGTCGATATCAAGAACGGCCCCTCGACGAGGGAGTCGGATACGAAAAAAGCCGGGAAGTCCATCCGGGTGTGCGATACGGACTTTTGCAAGGTCGGCCTGTCAATCTGCTACGACATGCGCTTCCCGGAACTCTATCGCATCATGGCGCTTCGCGGGGCGCGCATCATGTTCGTCCCGGCCAACTATACGCTCTTCACCGGAAAGGATCACTGGGAACCGATCCTCCGTACCCGCGCCATCGAGAACCAGTGCTATGTCGTGGCTCCCGCGCAGATCGGAAAGAAGCCCGCTTTCCAATCCTACGGCAGATCGATGATCATCAACCCGTGGGGCGTCGT
>CAZVUT010000454.1:0-1942 GCA_964630155.1 uncultured Synergistaceae bacterium | reverse complement strand
AGGGCATGAACGGCCGGAGCCTGGGACTGCGGGGGCAGGTCTCCGAATTCAACGATAAACTGCAATACAATTTTAATATCGTCTATTTCGTGGATCAGGAAAAGTATCCGCCCCACCAGTTCGTCCAGAAATCCCCGATTCCGGTCGAGACGCTGCTGGAGGGACTCGACGAGATCCTCGGGCAGTGCGGGGAGCTCGAGGCGTTCGTGCGCCGCATCCTGGAGAGCGACGGGATCCGCAGGGATTTCGAGTCCTTCCCCGCCGCCGTGTCCCATCACCACGCCTACACGGCCGGACTGCTGGAACACACGATCTCCGTGGCCCGGTCGGCCGTCGCGATGGCCGACGCGTCCTCCGCTTCGGGATACCCGGTGGACCGGGGGATCGTCGCGGCGGGGGCGTTGTTGCATGACCTGGGCAAGCTCGACGCCTACCGCCTGTCTCCGATGCCGCAGATGACGGTCCCGGGCACCGTCATCGACCACGTCGCGCTCGGGTATGCGCGTTTCGACCGGCTTGCCCAGGAGTTCGGCCTCGAGGAACGGTTGCGGCTTGCGCTCGGGCATATCCTGATCAGCCACCACGGCAGCAAGGAGTTCGGTTCCCCGGCGCTGCCGGCCACCCCGGAGGCCATGATCGTCTCCTCGGCCGACGAGCTCGACTTCCGCCTGTATTGCTGGAAAAACGCCGTTGACCAGCTCGACGACGATTCCGACGGAATCACGGACTTCAGCTATTCCGCGGGCCGTCGCTTCTGGAAGTGGCGGGAGTGACCTTTCGCCTGATCGTATCGGACCACCACGACGGCCGGCGGCTCGACCGGCTGCTCCGCACGGTCTGGCCCGCCGTTCCGCTCGGAAACATCATGCGGAGCCTGCGCACCGGAGCCGTGCGCCTCGACGGACGGAAGGCCGACGCGGCCTCCCGCGTCGCGACGGGGCAGGAAATCATCGTCCCGTGGGAGGCTCCCGACGATCGCCCGCCCGTCCCGCAGTACGCGGCCGCGTTGCGTCTCGACGTTCTCTACCGGGACGAATCCGTATGGGTGGTGAACAAGCCCGTGGATCTTCTCGTCCAGCCGGACGTGAAGGACGGCGATTCCGTCCTGCGCCGCGTGGAGGCAATGCGCGCCGCGCTTCCCCGCGAAAGCGCGGAGGAACCCTTTCCTCCCGCGGCCGTGCACCGGCTCGACCGAAACACGACGGGCGTTCTCATCGTCGCGGTTTCGGGCAGGGCGCAGCGGGAACTCGAACGCGTGTTCCGGGAACGCCTGCTCGACAAGACCTACCTGGCCATCGTCTCCGGCTCGCCCCAGGGGGAGGGGAGCGTCACGGCTTCCCTGCTCAAGGATCCTGAGACGAACACCGTCCGCGTCGACCCGACGGGACAGAACGCCTGCACGCGCTACCGGACGATCGAGCGTTCGGGCGGACTTGCGCTCGTGGAGATCGAACTCGTCACCGGGAGGACGCACCAGGCGCGCGTCCACATGGCTCACATCGGGTGTCCGATCCTCGGCGACCGAAAGTACGGTTTCCACGACGTGAACAACGACTGGAAAAAGCGCGGCGCGAAACGGCCGCTGCTGCATGCCTGGAAGATCTTTCTCGGTGAACTGCGTCCTCCGGTCGATCATCTTTCCGGGATGACCTTCACGGCTCCCGTTCCCGACGATATGAAAAAACTCCTGCAGGAGTCCGGGTTCCGGGAGGTCTGACCCGCGCAGGCGAGGGGGAATCGTTCATGAGCGAATCGTCGAGGACATTGAGGCTCCTTCACACCTCCGACTGGCACCTCGGACAGACGCTCTGCGGAAGAAAACGCCACGACGAGGCGGAGGCCTTTCTCCGGTGGCTCGGCGACGCGATCGAAAACGAGCGCGCCGATGTCCTGCTCGTCGCGGGAGACGTCTTCGACTCGATCGCCCCCGGCAACCGCGCGC
>CAZVUT010000453.1:0-1946 GCA_964630155.1 uncultured Synergistaceae bacterium | reverse complement strand
GTTCCCCGTCTCGATCTGTTGCGCGCGAAATCGCAGGTCGACGACGGCGAAGCGCTCGTCCTCCAGGCGCGGCAGACATTCGACCGGCGGCTCATCGAACTGGGCGCGCTCGCAGGACAGACCCCCGTGACGCCCGAGACCGGCGTCCCAGCGGTCTCGTCCGCGGACGTATCCGTCGATTCCGAAACCGCGTGGAGGCGACGTCCCGACGTAACCGCCCTCTCCCTGTCGAAGGAACGCGCCTCGCTCGCCCGATCGCTTGCGGCCAGGGGACTTTCCCCGGTCCTCGACGTCTCCGTCGGCCTTCGCCTGATCGAGGACTATCGCTCCTCCTACGCCGAGGACCAGAAGGGCGAGGTTCTCGCGAAGCTCGTCCTCTCCCTCCCGATCGCCGACGGCGGAAAGACGTCCAACGCGACGAAGGCGCAGGCGCTTCTGGTCGAAAAGGCCGCCCGGGAACTCGATGCGCGGCGCGACAGCCTCCGGCAGGAGGTCGATCTCGTCCGGGAACGGTGGACCAGCGCGCTTGAGGCCGAATCGATCCGCCGCCGCCAGTCCCTGAGGGCCTCCGAGGAACTCGAAATCGCGGAGATGATGTACCGGGAGGGGCTCGCCTCGCAGCTCGACCTGATCAACGCCCAGGAGGCCGATCAGAAGACGCTCACGGAACACCTCTCCGCCATCGAGGAACTCTGGCTCGTCCTCGCAGAGGCCGATCGCGTCATGGGGCGCTACATCCGGTCCGGACCGGAATGAAACCGGCCGCGGGCGATCTCCCTACGCGGCCGCCAGCGCGATGTACCCGACGATGAAGACCAGGACGATCATGATCGTTCCCCCGGTCACGGCCTCGAGTTCCTCGTCGGTCATCTCGGGATTCCGCTCGAAGACGACCTTCTGCATCTCCTGTTTCGTGAACTCATACCCGAGTTCCTTCTTGACGTACGGCTCGATTTTGTCCGGCGTCGCAAGCTCCCGGACTCTGTCCGCCACCTTCGCATCCGTCTCGAGAAGTTCGTAGAACGCAACCGCCGCTTCTATCGACATTCGAAATCCCTCCTGTTTTCCTCCCCCGGCGGAACGTCACCGGGGCCCTCCTGATTGCGAATCCGCTTCCATGAGCGTCCCGGCCGCGAAAAAGCGCCAGAGCGCTCCGGCGTTCATCCGTTCCACGGCTTCCGGACGGACGACGACGTCCCCGAGCCGCGTCGCCGCGATCAGGCGCCGGACTTCCGGGCGCAGGTCGGGCAGCGACGGACCGCTGTGCCAGAACCCCGTCTTCCGGGTCTGAAACCGCACGCGTTCCGGAACTTCCGGAAAGAGCCGCCGCAGCGGGTATTTGAGCAGTCCCTCTCCGTAGAGAAAGTCGAGACGGAACCGCGACACGAGGTCGACGACGCCGTCGTCGAGCAGCGGCGCGCGCCCCTTCAGTCCGAAATGGGTCGCGAGCCGGCAGTCGTAGTGCAGCAGGTACCGCAGGCTTCGCACCGTCAGCCCCTGACGCCTGAGGCGGTCCCAGTCGCCGAGGTCGGCGGCGAAGAAACGGACTCCATCCCGCGCCGCCGCCTCTTCGCGCGTGAGCCCAAGCGCGTCGCACGCGCCGCCGTCGCTGAAGGCGACCCAGCTTGAGGTGCGCGTGAAGCAGCGCCGGACGATCCGGAGGTCCAGCACGGGAAACGGCGGCTTCGCCTCGTGAAGCGATTCGAGACGCGCCGCTGCGGCCGGATCCCGCGCCCGGAGCTTCTCCATCGCGGGAGGAAAGTGCCACGGGTATCCGCAGAAGAGTTCGTCCCCTCCCTGCCCGCTGACGACGGTCCGCACCCCCGAACGCGCCATGCTCTCCATCAGCCGGAACTGCGGAAGGGGCGCGCCCGGAATGTGCGTCGGGATCTCGAGAACGCGAAGCATCCGCCGCAACTCGTCGAGCCCGGCCGTCTCCCCGAATT
>CAZVUT010000452.1:0-1955 GCA_964630155.1 uncultured Synergistaceae bacterium | reverse complement strand
AATTCGGGGAGACGGCCGGGCTCGACGAGTTGCGGCGGATGCTTCGCGTTCTCGAAATTCCGACGCACATTCCGGGGGCGCCTCTCCCGCAGTTCCGGTTGATGGAAACCATGGCGCGTTCGGGAATGCGGACCGTCGTCAGCGGGCAGGGAGGGGACGAACTCTTCTGCGGGTACCCGTGGCATTTTCCTCCGGCGATGGAAAAGCTCCGGACGCGGGACCCTGCCGAAGCGGCGCGTCTCGAATCGCTTCACGAGGCGAAGCCGCCGTTTCCCGTGCTGGATCTCCGGATTGTCCGGCGCTGCTTCACTCGCACTTCGAGCTGGGTCGCCTTCAGCGACGGAGGGGCGTGCGACGCGCTCGGGCTTTCGCGCGAAGAGACGGCGGCGCGGGATGGAGTCCGTTTCTTCGCCGCCGACCTCGGCGACTGGGACCGCCTCAGGCGTCAGGGGCTGACGGTGCGAAGCCTGCGGTACCTGCTGCACTACGACTGCCGGCTCGCGACCCATTTCGGACTGAAGGGGCGCGCGCCGCTGCTCGACGACGGCGTCGTCGACCTCGTGTCGCGGTTCCGTCTCGACTTTCTCTACGGAGAGGGACTGCTCAAATACCCGCTGCGGCGGCTCTTTCCGGAAGTTCCGGAACGCGTGCGGTTTCAGACCCGGAAGACGGGGTTCTGGCACAGCGGTCCGTCGCTGCCCGACCTGCGTCCGGAAGTCCGGCGCCTGATCGCGGCGACGCCGCTCGGCGATTTCGTCGTCCGGCCGGACGCCGCGGAACGGATGAACGCCGGGGCGCTCTGGCGCTTTTTCGCGGCCGGGACGCTCCTGGAAGCTGATTCGCAATCAGGACGGCCCCGGTGACGTTCCGGGGGAAGAAAGAGGAGGGATCGGAGATGTCGATGGAAGCGGCGATTGCGTTCTACGAACTTCTCGAAAAGGATTCGAAGGTGGCGGACAGAGTCCGGGAGCTGGCGACGCCGGACAAGATCGAGCCGTACGTCAAGAAGGAACTCGGGTATGAATTCACGAAACAGGAGATGCAGAAGGTCGTCTTCGAGCGGAACCCCGAGATGACGGACGAGGAACTCGAGGCCGTGACCGGGGGAACAATCATGATCGTCCTGGTCTTCATCGTCGGGTACATCGCGCTGGCGGCCGCATAGGGACTCGTGTCGCGGAGATAGAATCCGGCCGCTTTCATTCCGGTCCGGACCGGACGTAGCGCCCCATGACGCGGTCGGCTTCGGCGAGGACGAGCCAGAGTTCCTCGACGGCGGAGAGGTGTTCCGTGAGCGTCTTCTGATCGGCCTCCTGGGCGTTGATCAGGTCGAGCTGCGAGGCGAGCCCCTCCCGGTACATCATCTCCGCGATTTCGAGTTCCTCGGAGGCCCTCAGGGACTGGCGGCGGCGGATCGATTCGGCCTCAAGCGCGCTGGTCCACCGTTCCCGGACGAGATCGACCTCCTGCCGGAGGCTGTCGCGCCGCGCATCGAGTTCCCGGGCGGCCTTTTCGACCAGAAGCGCCTGCGCCTTCGTCGCGTTGGACGTCTTTCCGCCGTCGGCGATCGGGAGGGAGAGGACGAGCTTCGCGAGAACCTCGCCCTTCTGGTCCTCGGCGTAGGAAGACCGGTAGTCCTCGATCAGGCGAAGGCCGACGGAGACGTCGAGGACCGGGGAGAGCCCCCTTGCCGCAAGCGACCGGGCGAGCGAGGCGCGCTCCTTCGACAGGGAGAGGGCGGTTACGTCGGGGCGCTGCCTCCATGCGGTTTCGGAATCGACGGATACGTCCGCGGACGCGACCGTCGGGACGCCGGTTTCGGGCGTCACGGGGGTCTGTCCCGCGAGCGCGCCCAGTTCGATGAGCCGCCGGTCGAATGTCTGCCGCGCCTGAAGGACGCGCGCTTCGCCGTCGTCGACCTGCGATTTCGCGCGCAACAGATCGAGACGGGGAAC
>CAZVUT010000451.1:0-1960 GCA_964630155.1 uncultured Synergistaceae bacterium | reverse complement strand
CGCCTGTCCGAGCCCGGCGATCATCTCGTGATTCCCCGTCACCGCAAGCGTCGGAAAGCGCGACGCGATCCGCGAGAGAATCGCGCGGTCCTCCGCCCTGCCGTCCATATTCCCGTCGACGAGGTCTCCCGTGAAGACGACGAGATCCGGCGCCGCCGCCTCGAGCGCGGCCTCTATCCGCTCGAGCAGCCTCCACGGGGACACCGGCCCGACATGAACGTCCGACACATGGGCGATCCGGAAGCGCGGCGTCCGCATCGCGGGGCTTCCGGCGACGACTGCGGGCGTTACGCGAAGCGATTGCGCTTCAAACACGCCATACCCTGCCAGCAGCAGCGACGCCGCGGCGACGACGACGAAACGCGCCCGCGGCGACGAGACGCGCGCGGCGCAACGGGTGTGGAAGATCGCATCCGCTCCAAAAAGCGCCAGTTGCAGGACGTCGGACGCGAGGAGCATCGTCATCGCGAGAAAGATCCACGCCATCCAGAGGTACCCGGTCGTCGCCATCACGGTTCGCAGCGCCGTCCAGCCGCGGAGGTCGAAGAACCGGACGAGAACGGGCGCGGCCACCATCAGCAGGCACCACGCGGCGAGCAGGAGCCGCGTGCATGCGCGAAGCGCCGTCGCCCTGTGCAGGGCGCGAAAGACGACGGCGTGCATGGATCCGTACGTGAAGAAGAACAGCGACACGAAAAGCGTCATTTCCAAATCCTCCGGGGCGGGCGCGTTCGTCCGCGGGCTTCACGCGCATCAGGTGTTTCACGGGCCATTATATGGTATAAAATGTCCGTGTCCGACCGGAATACGGCGGATGCGAACACCGGCGTAATTCCCGGCAAGGAGGCGTACCGCATGACCCAGCAACAGCCCCGCATCTATCTGTCGTCGCCGCACATGAGCGGAGACGAACTTCCGTTGATCCGCGAAGCGTTCGACACGAACTGGATCGCCCCGCTCGGACCTCACGTCGAGGCCTTCGAGCGCGAACTGGCCGAACGAATCGGCGTTTCCGCGGCCCTCGCCCTCAATTCCGGAACGGCGGCCCTGCACCTCGGGCTCAAGCTCCTCGGCGTGGGCGCGGGAGACCGCGTCTTCTGCTCGTCCTTCACGTTCATCGCAAGCGTCTCGCCCGCCGTCTGGCTCGGCGCGTCGCCCGTCTTCATCGACTCTGACCCGGATACGTGGAACATGTCGCCCGCGGCGCTCGAACGCGCGTTCGAGGACGCAGCCCGGGGGACGATGCCGAAGGCCGTCGTTCCCGCCGACCTCTACGGCCAGACGCCACGGATGGACGCGCTGCTCGCCCTGTGCGACCGCTACGGCGTCCCCCTGTTCGAGGACGCCGCCGAGGCGCTCGGCGCGACGTACAAGGGAAAGAACGCGGGAAGTTTCGGCCGCTTCGGCGTGCTCTCCTTCAACGGCAACAAGATCATCACGACGTCCGGCGGCGGCGCGCTCGTCTCCGACGACGCTGACGCCATCGCGAAGGCGCGCTTCTGGTCCACGCAGGCGCGCGACCCGGCCCCGTGGTACCAGCACACGGAGATCGGGTACAACTACCGCCTGAGCAACGTTCTGGCCGCCATCGGTCGCGGACAGCTCAAACACCTCGACGAGCGGATCGCGAAGCGGCGCGCGGTCTTCGACACGTACGTCCGGGCGTTCGCCGACATCCCGGGGATCTCGTGGATGCCCGAGCCCGAGGGGTGCTTCTCGATCCGGTGGCTGACGACGATGATCATCGACCCCGAAGCGCACACGGTCTCCCCCATCGACATCATGAAGGCGCTCGCCGCGGAAAACATCGAATCCCGTCCCCTGTGGAAGCCGATGCACCTGCAACCCGTCTTCGAGGGCGCGCCGTATTACCCGCACACGCCCGGAGGCGTCTGCGACACGCTTTTCCCGCGCGGACTCTGCCTGCCGTCCGGATCCAACCTGACGGACGAACAGCAAA
>CAZVUT010000450.1:0-1969 GCA_964630155.1 uncultured Synergistaceae bacterium | reverse complement strand
CTGCGGAAGCTCCGACTCCCGGAACGAGGTCGTCCGTTCGCGGTCCTCCCACGTGATCTTGAGCACGCCGAGCCCGTACACCAGAGCGTCCTTGAACCATTTGTACGCCACTGTAAACCCGTTGCCGCGCCGCAGGAATTGATAGTTGAGCAAGACTGCGACACGCTCCGCCGCTTCCGTATCCTCTTCGCCGATCGGCTCGCAGGACACGATGTCGCTGGCGAAATAGATCCGCATCAAAGACGGCATAATCCACTCGACGGCGTCCATCACGTCGGAGGAGACGACCTTGGACCGCCCCTCGCGCTCGTTGCCGAGCGCCTTACCCCGATAGTAGCGATACGATTCCTCCCGCTCCGTGGACAGGTCGTTGTGCAGCTTCTGCGCCGCCTCCCGGTCGCCTGTCACGATCCGCAGCGCGCGGTCGAGAACAGCGTTATCCGCCTCGCCGTCGTCGCCGCTGACCGTTTCGACCTCAGGCAACCGCTCCAGTTCGGTATCCGTTGCGTCCATGAATCCACCTCCTCCTCACCGGACATCCGGCGGCGGGTACGTGATAGGGGCCTCGTCCCGATGCGAACTGACCGCGCTCGAAGCGAGATACCCCAAGCAATCGACGATGTGCGAGTAATCGTCCTTTTCCGGATCGTCGAGGAACCGCCCCGCCACCTCCCGCCGGTGGTACCCTCCGGCAAGCGCCGCGATCAGCCACGTCAAACGAGGGTCGATCAGGAACATGGGGGATCCCTGCGGCGTCGTCGTGGTCAGGAGCTTCCTGATTGCTTCCGACCTCCGGACCGCGGACACCGGCCCCGGAACCAGGTGAACCCCGAACTCCGTGGCGAGCAGCTCGTAACAGGTCCGCTCGTCCGTCTGCGCCCGCTGATTCCCCGCCGGATCGCCCCAGTCGGCAAACGCGGCTCCCGGGAAGCGCGAGACGGAATCCCCCCGGACGATCTGCGCGTGCGCCCGGATGCCGCAGTCCCACGACTGAAGCTCGTGCAGGCAGCACAGCTGCCCGGATGGGGACCACTGCGCGAAAAGCGTCGCCGGGCTCAACCCGAAATCCCACCCCCTGAGCACCGTCCGATTCAGAAACGGCTTCAGCTCGGCGGGGGCCACATGCCGCTGCATGTCGAATTCCGGGAAAAAGGCCCGGCCCTTCGGCACGTTGAAATTGATCTCGTACTCTTGCTCCCACTGCTGAATGCTCATGCCCTTCGATTCGCGGGCTCTCCATTCCGGGCTGCGTTTTGCCTCATCCGCCGTGTAGTGGATCCGGAGGACATCAACCCCGTCCGGAGTGGACCATTCCATGATTCCCGGCAGGGGCTCGGTGACATCGACCGCCAGCTCATGTCTAAGCTCTTCGGGAGTCATCCTTGATCCGTCCTTCTACGATTCGTTGGAAAAAGCCCGGACCGGCCGATGAGATCATTGCAACCCGCCCGCCGCCCTGAATAACTGGCTTGAGCGCCGTCCATGTATCCGCCGCTCTATCCCAAAAAGCCATCTCGTCGCAAAGAACCGCCGTCGCCGTGTACTGTCGGAGCTGGTCCGGTCCCTGTGCGACGCCGCGGATGTAGCTCCCGTTATCGAATTCGAGAGAACAATGCTTATCGACGACGCCGGGCCACCGGAAGCGTTCCGGAAGCCGTCTGTAGATAAACAGCATCCGCTTGTCGCCCATCAAAAAGTCGCTGTCGTCCTCTTTTTTGCTCTGAATGAAGATCGCCGACCGTGGAAAGAAAATCGCCTGCCAGAGATGGCAGGCAAGCATCACCCATGTCAACATCATCCGCCGGGATTTCGGTATCGCCAGGAGCGTCGACCGCTGCCACCGTTCGACTACGACCTGTAGATAGGGATGCAGCGGCAGGCGTTTGATTGATCCCCCGTCCGCTTCGTCCTGCGTCCAGACGCAATCGGCGATCCATTGCCAGGGATCCCGCGCCCACAGCTCGATCTG
>CAZVUT010000449.1:0-1994 GCA_964630155.1 uncultured Synergistaceae bacterium | reverse complement strand
CATACATCCGACAGGCCGGATTCGACTCCATCCAGCAGGAACAGATGGTGCTGGCTTATATCGATCAGAACCGCTCCGTCAAACGGGCGGAAGTCATGGAATTGTGCCGGATTACAAAAGACCAGGCCGCAAAGTTCCTCAAGAAGCTGGTGGCGGAGAACAAGATCGCAAAGTTCGGGGAAAAAAGAGGGACGCATTATGAGCGAAAAGCATAACGTATAGGCCGGCTCATATGTTATGAGCCGGCTCAAAATCGGCTCATAAGTCAGAGTGCCGGCTTGTCCGGATGCCAATGCCCAACACGCCGGCAATGCACAGGTACATCATTTCTCCGATTCGTCATGACACGAAAGCGAACATCGCGCACAGTTATGGTCTGAGCGTCCGTTTTTTGTGTTTCCCGCCCGTATGGTATCGTTCTATCGCGTATTCCATTCCGGAAGTATGGCCGGCGGAGACCGACGGTTTCTGCTTCGAGTACGAAAGGAGTGACGGACATGACGGAAGTGAAATGTGCGGGTACGGTCTTTGTCGATCGTTTTACGGACGGGGTTCTGGACCCGGCCAGGCCGATGCTCGGTCCCGTGAAGGACGGAGGATTCATCGTAGCGAACACCGCTCCGGGGTGCTGGGGGCCGATGATCACGCCGGAACTCAAGGGCGGGCACGAAGTGACCGTCCCTGTGGCCGTCGTGGGCGCCGAGGTCGGGGACGCCATCGCGATCCGGATCCGGAGCGTGACGGTGACGTCCTACGCGACGGCGTCGGGCAACGATACGTGCCCGGACTCCGCGCGATTCCGGGGAGACCCCTACGTGGCGAAGCAGTGTCCGAAGTGCGGCGCGTACCACCCAAAGACGGTGCTTGAGGGCACCGGCCAGGGCGCCGTCCGGTGCGCATCGTGCGGTGCGGAGATTTCGCCGTTCGCGTTCACGAACGGCTACACGATCGTTTTCGACCACGAGCACGGCGTCGCCGTGACGCTCGACGAAAAGGGCGCACAAACGGTTGCGGACGATGCGCTCTTCTATTCCTCGCGCCCCGAGAACTCCATCCAGAATCCGATCCTCGCGATCGCTCCGCACGACATCGTCGGCATGGCGACGCGGATGCGACCCTTCCTCGGCCAGCTCGGGACGACGCCGTCGCTGCCTTTTCCCGATTCGCACAACGCCGGGGATTTCGGCGCGTTTCTCGTCGGCGCGCCGCATGAGTACGCGAAGACGGCCGAACAGCTGGAACACCGGACGGACGGGCACATGGACGTCAACCAGGTCCGCGCCGGGGCCGTACTGATCTGCCCGGTCAAGGTTCCTGGCGGCGGCGTCTATGTCGGAGACATGCACGCGTTTCAGGGGAACGGCGAGATTGCGGGGCACACGGCCGACGTCGCGGGCGTCGTCACGCTCCAGGTTCATGTGATCAAAGGGCTTGCGCTGTCCGGCCCGATCCTGCTCCCTGTGGAGGAGGACCTGCCGCACCTCGCGAAGCCCCTGTCGTGCGAGGAGAAGAGGCAGGCGCTGGATCTCGCGGGGAAGTGGGGCATGGACAAAATCGAGGAGACCGCGCCGGTCACGTTCATCGGCTCCGGAGCGACCATGAACGCCGCAATCGACAATGGTCTGGCCCGTGCAGCCGAAGTGCTGGAAATGTCCGTCCCCGAGGTGAAGAACCGGGCGACCGTATCCGGCGCCATCGAGATCGGCCGTGCGCCCGGCGTCGTCATGGTGACGTTCCGTTGTCCCGTCGCAAAACTGGAAAAAACAGGAATTCTACCATTTGTCAAGGAACAGTACTGTCTCTAGAGGAGTGGAAGCGAAGATGGGGAGGCCGGCGGTCTCCCCATCTTCGTCGTACGAATTCGTCGTCGTTTCAAGCGCATTCAAAGTAACTCGATTCCGAAACGCGGAACTCGGCAAGGCATGCACGCGTCTTTTTCCGGTCACGCGACCGTAGCGACCCCAAGATGCGCGCAGAGAGACTCGAGCTTTCCG
>CAZVUT010000448.1:0-1996 GCA_964630155.1 uncultured Synergistaceae bacterium | reverse complement strand
AGCGCGTGACGCCGACGGGGGCGCTGCTCGCGACGATGTTTGCGGACGAATTCGGATCGCTTCCGGCGGGGAAGCTCATCGCCGAGGGGCGTGGACTCGGGGGACGGGAGAGCGATATCCCCAACGCCCTTCGCGTCTTCTGCCTGGAATGTCCGTCGGACGCCGAACGGTCGCCGCTGGATCGCGACGCCGGTGTGGTGCTCGAGACGAATATCGACGACATGAACCCGCAGTTCTACGCGCCCGCGATGGAGCGACTTTTCGAGGCGGGGGCGCTCGACGTGTGGCTGGAGTCGATCATGATGAAGAAGGGGCGTCCCGCGGTGCGGCTTTCATGCCTCTGCCGGACCGAGGATCGCGAGAGGATGGCCTCGATCATCCTGCGCTACACGACGACGCTCGGGATGCGCTGCATCGCCGTGGACCGGCTCAAGGCTCGTTCGGAGTCGCACGCGTGCGAGACGTCGCTCGGGACCGTTCGCCGCAAGGACGCGATGCTTGGAAGCGAGCGGATCCACAGTTCCCTGGAATACGACGATCTGCTGGAAGTGTCGCGCACGGCGGAAATTCCGCTGCCGGAACTTCACCGCCGCATGAGCGTCGAGACGAACGAATAGGGTGAATCGGAGGAAGGCTTTCCGAGAGTGATGGCTGCGGGTATAATCGTTTTTCCGAGAATGGCGTAGAATATAACGATTTTTCAGGAGCCGTAATCGTTTTTCCGGGAGGAAGCCGTGTCCAAAAGATTCTGTTGGGATCGGCACGGAAGTCAACGGGGTTTGAAGCGCTTCGGGAAAACGTAGCACGGTTGGCTTTGCTTGACTTGTTCGCTGGCGATGGTTCGGCGAGTGCGCCGATCTTCATGGCGGACGTTGCGGTTTTGTGTGCTTTTTGCAGGAGCAAAACCCGAAGACTCGGCGGATCTTTTCGCCTCCATGTTGCGGGATCGCGACCGGGAGGTTTCAGCGGATCAGATTTTCCAGAGGTATCCCCAGGCCTTCGTGCAGATTCCGGATCATCCTGAGGGAGAGCTTTCGCTTGCGGTTCAGCACCTCGTAGACGCGGTTCGTTCTTCCGATGTACGGGACGAGGTCGGCCGGAGAAAGTCCTTTTTGCTCCATCGCGAAGGTGACAGCCTCCACGGGATCGTTCGCACCGATCGGGAAATGCTGCGTCTCATAGGCTTCGACGAGTGTCGCCAGAACATCGAGCCGGTCCCCCTCGGGTGAATCCGGGGCGGCATCCATGAGCCCTTCGATCTCCCGGAGGGTTGCTTCATAATCTTCATGTGTCCTGATTGGCCGGATTTCCATCTCATTCACCTCCCGTTCCCGAGTCGTCTCAGATTTCCTGTACATCAATACCGTCGTATTCCTCGTGTGTCCCGATAAAACGGATGTATACGATTTTGTAGGAATAGTTGATCCACACGACGAGACGATACTTATTGCCTGCTATGTTGAAAACCACGCGGCCGGATTTGAGGATGCTCGCGCTGCCGAAATCGCGTTTCACATCGGTTGGAGAATCCCACGCGCTCTTCTTCACTGCGGCATGCCATTGCGTGAGGGCAGATTTGGAATCTTCACGCCCGGGGTGTTCGTAGAATGCCTTCAGTCGGGAAAGCGCGATGATTCTCATAGAAGGATTATAGTCCCATTTTGGGAGTTTGTCACGTTTTCACCCGATGGCGCCCGATTCCCGCTCGGGACCGTTCGCCGCACGAACGCGACGCTCGGGAGTGAACGGATCCACAGTTCCCTGGAATACGACGATTTGCTGGAAGTGTCGCGCGCGGCGGGAGTTCCGTTGCCGGAGCTTCACCGCCGCATGCGCGTCGAGACTGGGCAATAGGGCGAATCGGATGACGGCTTCCTGAGAGTGACGGCTGCGGATATAATCGTTTTTCTGAGAATGGCGTAAAATATAACTGTTTATCAGGAGCCGTAATCGTTTTTCCGGGAGGAAGCCGTGTCCGAAAACATTTCCGTGAAGT
>CAZVUT010000447.1:0-1998 GCA_964630155.1 uncultured Synergistaceae bacterium | reverse complement strand
TTCTGATGTACCAGGGGAACCCCGTCGGCGAGATGTACCTCGCCAAAGAGCCGCTCTTGGCGCCGAAGACTCCGTCGCAGCTGCTCGAAGAAGGTCTGCGGAAGAACGTGTCCGCGCTGCAGAACTACCAGCCGCTCGAGACGCTGAACCTGAAGGTCGCGGGGCGCGACGCGGTCCTTCACGATTACGTCTACTACCCTCCGCAGAGCACCGTTCCGTTCACGGGGCGCGTCGTCGTCACGGTAGTGAATGACGCAGCCTACACGTTCTTCTTCAACACGACGTCAAACTACTTCCAGGTCGTGAAGGGATCTTTCGCCGAAGTCATCGCGTCCGTCCGTGTCGTTCCGCGCCCGTCGCCGGAGGCGCAACCGCCCGACGTCACGCAGACGGGGCCGAGGAAGGTCGAGGAGCACGGATTCATCCTGGAACTCGGGGCGGGGTGGATCGACACGAACGATTCGATGGGTGCGAAATACCGGCTCTACGGACCGGACAGGAAGCTCCTCGCGTCCTTCTTTCCGTTCGACCGGGACGAAAAAAGCGCGGTGGACGCGCTCTTCGCGATAGCGGGAAAGAGCGATCCGCTCGAAGCGGTATTGAACGGCAAGATCGCGACGAGCTTCAAGACGTTCAACAACTACGCGCCCCTCGGGACGAAGCGCCGGACCGTCGCGGGCTGCGACGCGATCGTTCACGACTTCTCGTTCGAACAGGGAAACACGAAGGGCGTCTACCACTGGTGCATCGTGGCTGTCAAGGAAAAGCCGGACGTCGGGACGCAGAAATTCGCCCCATCATGCTACAGCTTCGCGTTCGTCACCTATCGTCCGGAAAAGTTCGCCGAACTTGCGCCCGTTTTTGACGCCGTCCTCGATTCGGCGAAGCTCGCGAAGCCCCTTCCCGTTGCGACCGCAACGACAAGCCCGGATGCCGGAGCCGTCGTCCAGACGACCGTCGCCGCGCCTTCGCCGAAGCCGTCGGATCAGGAGCTGCCTTCGCTCGACGGGCCGGAAGACAACGATGTCTTTCGTTCTCCGAACGGGAAATTCACGGTGCGGCTCCCCAAGGGAGCGAAGCGGGACGCGGAGCCGGGAGTCCCGTCCGTCGGAGAGGCCGGCGACGTGATCACGTACACGCTCCCCGACAAACCGGACGCGCTGGTCATCCTGTACCTGTTTGAAGGCGCCGCCGGGGGCCCCGCATACCGCGACGCCCTGACCGCCGAGTGGGACGCTAAGGACAGCGGGGAGGCGACATGGACCGTCGGCGGAAGGAAGGTTCCCGTCGATCTCTTTACGACCCCCGAGGGACAAGTCCTCGTGACGGCAATCTTCGCCGACGACGGCCTCTTCCTGGCCGTTCGCGTCCCGAAGGCGACGTACGCCGAATCCCGGGGCTGGATCAAGACCCTGATCGGCGGCGTGCGATTCGAAAAGTGATGTCGCGCACGGCGTTTCGTCGCAAGGCGCACACTGTTCCGCACGCCGGGAGAAAACAGACACGATGCCAAGGAGGCGTTTTCATGAGGCGATGGATTCCGTTGATTGTGCTGCTCTGCCTGACGCTGCTTCCGGCGCGCGCCGGAGCGCTCGAACTTGCGTACCAATGGCCGAAGGCGGCCGAACTCTCCGGAACGAACGTGAACCTTCGAAGCGCTCCGTCGACGGGCGCGCAGACGCTCGGACGGTTCGCCGACTCCGCCGACGCGGGAGAGCTTCTCGTGACAGCCGAATCGAAGGACGACGCCGGAAACCTGTGGTATCGCGTCATCGGCGTGCGCCACGGCGAGGGGTGGGTCTTCGGGAAATTCGTGACGATCCTGCCCGACGACGGCGCTGTTGCGTCCGTCTGTCGCCGCGTTCGCGCCGACTACGGCGTCACGGTGACGCTCGCGAAGGCGCGTTTCGGCGATCCCGCCCGGGTCGACGCGAGGACGTTCCCGATCCGGGAGTTCAACGTCACCGTCACCGAGGCGCGCTGCTCCTGGCCCGGACA
>CAZVUT010000446.1:0-2007 GCA_964630155.1 uncultured Synergistaceae bacterium | reverse complement strand
GCGGGCTTTCCATGTAATTGACGTCGGCATAGGGGATCCCGCTCCCGTTCGCGAAGAACATCTTCCCTTCCTTCGACATCCGCGCGTTCAGTTCCTTCCAGAACCTCACGGTGTCATCGTCGCGCGTCACTTGGTCACGTTCCCAGTCGATCGTGTTCGTCATCTGCGCTTCGTCGAGATAAACCGTATCGACGCCCAGATCGTCCGCGCAGCGGCAAAGCATATCGACCATCCACGTGCGGCATTCGGGATAGTTGAACATCGTCTGCCAGTTCAGGTTCTGGCCCGGGAAAAGCGAATCGCGGTTCCCTTCGCGGTCCTTCGGGCGGAACCACTCGGGATGGTCCTTGAACACCTGTGTGAAGAAAGATGTCGAAATCACGATGTTGTAGTAACACGGACGTATCCGCGGCGAAAAACTCTTGTTCAGGTCGATGAACGCCTTCGCCTCTTCGCCGGTGACGAACCCGCCCTGTCCGCCGCGGAAGCCGTTTTTGAAGCGGTAGTCGCCCCAGCTGTAAAGCCCGCCGGCTATCGGGAGGATGACCCCCTCGTCGGTCATTTCCGAGAGCCAGCGCAAGTAAAAGTCGTCGAAATCGGCGTGGGAATTGCAGAAGATGTCGTTTACCCACGCCGGTGGCGGCGGGATCGACGCGAATTCCTTCGCGACGTCCCCGTCCTTCGCGAAGACGTCGTCGAAGAACGTGAAGAGGTCGCCGTCGAAGGCGTTGAACTGATCCGTGACCGAGACGGGCTTCCCGGGACGGACGTCGAACGTGCCGAGGCCCATTTTGTACCCGTCGGGGAGATACCACAGGCGGTCGTGGTATTCGCGGTAGTGGCCGATCGTCGAATGCCACCAGGGTAGCGCCACCGTGCCGTTGATCTTCACGCGGAAGTGTGAGAAATTTCCGCCCTTCGCGTCCGGATGGATGAAGACGAGTCCCTTCGAGGACTGCTTGTACTCGTTTACCGGACGCGGCGACTTCACGGACGGGAACGGCTTGTACGGGCCGATATACCCCGCACCGAGATGCCATGCGTCCTTCTGGAACGCCGGGTCGAACCGGCATTCCGTGAACGGCGTGATGTACACGGTGTTCGTCATCGCGTCGGCACGTTTGAATTCGAGTGTCCGCCGCACACCCCCGTTATACGGACGGTAGGTTTTGACGATTTCAAGTCCCGGCAATTTCGGGTTTGTACAGCGGTATTCGCGCGTGTTCCCCGCAACAGACTTCGAGACAACCCGGTCCTCCGCCTCCGACGCCTCGGCGTCGCCCATCCGGGACATGAGCGCATAGACGTTGCGGAAATTCCGCGCCACGGGCCGTCCGTCCTCCGCCGCGAAGGCGGACATGGCTCCGTTAGTGTCGTCGAAACACGCTGTTGCCGCGGCCGCCCCGTTGAAGACAAAAGCTCCCGCGAGTAACGCCGCTGTCAGAGCCTTTTTAAAAGAGCTTCCTCCCCTGGACCTCATTTTCTTGAGTTCCGTGGACTCCCGCGTTACGAGCGGAGCGGGCAGGAAGATTTCACGCGGCGGAAGAGTCGGGTCGGCGATACGCTCCTGGAGCGCGCGGAAGACCGAGGCCGCGATGTCGTCGCAGGGTTGATGAATGGTCGTGAGTTGCGGGGACATGATCGTCGCGTGCTGCACATCGTCGAATCCCGCGAGCATGATGTCCTCGGGGACGCGTTTGCCGAGCTTGTCGAGCGTATGCTTGAGATACGCCGCGGCTGTGTCGTTTCCGCAGACGATGGCATCGGGCTTGAACTTCTTCAGATAGCTGCGGATGGCGTCGATATCGTCCGGTTCCGCGCGGAGGAGGTTTTCCGACTTTCCGCCGCCCATGGAGGAGACGACGCTTTTGATCCCGGCGTAACGGTTCCAGACGCTGGCCGCCCAATATGGCCGCATAAGGCAGTGGATGCGTTTCGCCCCAACGGCGGCGAGATGGATCGCGAGCCGGCGCCCTGCCTCGAAGTTGTTTATCCCCACGAGATCGT
>CAZVUT010000445.1:0-2014 GCA_964630155.1 uncultured Synergistaceae bacterium | reverse complement strand
GGCAGTGCTGGAATGCGAAGTGGGCGCTCTTTCTCCCGTTCATCATCCTCGGAGGAATCTACGGCGGCGTCTTCACGCCGACCGAAGCGGCGGTCGTCGGGTGCTTCTACGCGCTCGTCGTGGGTCATTTCGTCTACCATCAGCTCTCGTTCGCGAAGCTGTTCGACGCCTGCGTCGAAGCCGGGGTCCTTTCCTGCCTCTCGATGTTCATTCTCGGCGGCGCGACGACCTTCGGACGTCTGCTGACCATGGAGCGGATCCCGCAGACGCTTGCGGAGGCGATGCTTTCGTTCACGAGCAACCCTATCGTTCTCATGGCGCTCATCATGGGCTTCCTGCTGATTACGGGAATGTTCATCGATACGACGTCCAACGTCGTGCTCTTCACGCCGCTCTTCCTCCCGATCGTCACGTCGGTTGGGTACAGCCCGGTTCTCTTCGGCGTCGTCATGACGATGAACCTGTGCCTCGGAATGATCACGCCCCCGGTCGGGGTCAACCTGTACGTCGCCCAGGGAATATCGCAGGCGCCGTTCGAGAGGCTGATTAAAGAGGCGCTTCCGCTGATGCTGGCCCTGTTGCTGGCGATCGTTCTGACGATCATGTTCCCGGAGCTGGTCCTGTTCCTTCCGCGGCTCATGGGAATCAACGTCTGACGGATTCTCCAGGCAGGAAGCGGACGCGCGGGCGGAGGAATACGGAAACCCCTCGTTCTGACGGATTCCGGATCATCGGGGAAATCACCCCCGGGGATCCGGAATTTTTTTTTCGGGAGGAGCAATTCCGTTCAAGAAGTCCCGCTTTGAAGCGGCGTATGATACTGCCGAAGAACGTTTCGAGGGGGGAGGAGTTCACGGATGAAAAAGGTTCTGAAGAGCGTGCTCGAAGCCATAGGGGAAACGCCGCTTGTGGATCTGTCGCGGTTCGTCGCCGCGCGGAAGCTTGAGGGGCGGATTTTCGCGAAGCTCGAATATCTGAACCCGGGCTTCAGCAAGAAGGACCGGATCGGGCTCCGGATGATCGAAGAGGCCGAGGCGTCCGGGGCGCTGCGTCCGGGGCAGACGGTCGTGGAGCTGACGAGCGGCAATACGGGGACGGGGCTTTCCATCGTGTGCGGCGTCAAGGGATACCCCTTCGTCGCCGTGATGTCGACGGGAAATTCGCCGGAACGCGCGCGGATGATGGCCGCGCTCGGGGCCGAGGTCGTTCTCGTGGACCAGGCGCCCGGGTCGACGGTCGGGCAGGTGTCGGGCGAGGATCTGGCTCGCGTCGAGCGGCGGGCGCAGGAACTCGTTCGCGAGCGGAACGCCTTCCGCGCCGATCAGTTCCGCAATCCGGGGAACGTCCGGGCGCACGAACTACATACGGGCGAGGAGATCTGGGAGCAGTCGGGCGGGGCCGTGGACGTCTTCGCGGACTTCGCCGGGACGGCCGGATCGTTCGTCGGGTGCGCGAACGCCCTCCGGCGGCATCGTCCGGACATCGCCTGCTGGCTCGTCGAGCCGGAGGGCGCGCCCTATGTGGCCGAAGGCCGCGTGACGAACCCCAATCACCGGATCCAGGGCGGCGGCTATTCGATGGATTTGCCCTTCCTCGACGGCTGCCGCGTGGACGGCTTCCTGAAGATCTCCGATCAGGACGCCATGCGGACGGCGCGGGACCTTGCGCGGCTCGAAGGAATCTTCGGCGGGTTTTCGGGCGGCGCGAACGTCGCGGCGGCCGCACGGCTGCTCGAAGGTCCGGCGCGCGGAAAGACCGCGGCGGTCCTGATCTGCGATTCCGGCCTCAAATACATGAGCACCGACCTGTACTGACCGGGACGCGAAGCGAATAAACCGGGGGGATCCGCGTCATGCAGGCGGATCCCCCCGGTCGCAGGAGCTTCATGGAGGAAGATGCTACTGCTGCTCCTCGTCTTCCTGCTGCGCGAGTCGGCCGAGGACGGAAAGCGTCGAGATTCCGTTGTCCGTCGTGTTCGCCTTGAGGTCGCTTTCGCTCAGGGCCTTGAGGAGCT
>CAZVUT010000444.1:0-2016 GCA_964630155.1 uncultured Synergistaceae bacterium | reverse complement strand
AGGCCAACCTCAAACTGATGGGGTACGGCGATCAGGGCTTCCGCGTGACGACGTCGAACAAGCCCGTCCGCAAACTGGAAGACCTCAAGGGCCTCAAGATCCGCACCATGGAGAACAAGTATCACGTCGCGAACTGGCGCATCCAGGGCGCGAACCCGACGCCGCTCCCCTGGGGAGAGGTCTACATCTCCCTGCAACAGGGCACGATCGACGGACAGGAAAACCCCTATGAAGTGATCGTCGCCGGAAAGCTGTACGAACAGCAGAAGTACCTCATCAACACCAACCATATCTTCCATTCCATCAGCATCGTCATGAGCAAGAAAATTTACGACGGCCTCCCGGCCGACATGCAGAAACTCGTCGACGACGTCTGCCGCGAGACGGTCGTCTGGGGGCGCGAGCAGGCCGACAAACGGCACGCCAATCGAGTGGAGATCCTGACGAAAAACAAGGTCGAAATCATCGACCTCGGCCCGGATCTTCTGCAGCAGATGCAGGCGAAGGCCGAACCCGTATACAAGATGGTGCGGGACGCGGTCGAAAACGAACTGGTCGATTCCATCGTGGCCGAATCCAAAAAGGCCCAGGGGAAATAGCACCCCGATAGAACGGCTCTTCCCAAAGCGAAGCGATCTCATATCCGCAGGCGGGACATACGGAAGATCGCTTCGCTTTTTTCCTTCTTCATCATCCTCACAATGAAAACCAGGGGTGACGACATCCATGAAAGAAGTTACCGTTGGAATCATCGGAAGCGGTTTCGCATCGCACTTTCACAGCAAGGCGTTCGCCAGGGTCGCCGGCGTCGCCGTCCGCAGGAAGGCTATCGCGGACATCGACATTGAAAAGGCGCGGACCGTGGCAGGTCTCTATCATTTTGAAGAATATCACGATGATTACCGGGTGCTCCTGCGAGATCCCGAAATCGACGTGATCGATATATGCACTCCTCCGTTCCTGCACTCCCGCATCACGATGGAAGCCATCGCAGCCGGGAAGCACGTCCTCTGCGAAAAGCCGCTTACCGGATATTTCGGCGCGCCCGGCGACACCGCTCCAATCGGCGACACCGTGCCGAAAGCCCGAATGTACCGGGGCGTTCTGGACGACATCGCGGCGATGCGAAACGCACTCGCCGGAAGCGACCGTCTTTTTATGTACGCCGAAAACTACGTGTACTCCCCGAATATCCTGAAGGCGGCGGAGATCATCCGCGCGAAGAAAAGCCGGATCCTCTTCATGAAAGGAGAGGAAAGCCTCAAGGGTTCGTCGTCTCCCGTCGCCGGACAGTGGGACAAGACCGGCGGAGGATCGCTCATCCGCGTCGGGTGCCATCCGATCGGCGGAATCCTCTGGCTCAAGCGGGAGGAAGCCCGGGCGCGCGGCGTCGAAATCGGCGTCGGGAGCGTCATCTGCGACACCGGCCGCATGACGCCGATCCTGAGCGAATACGAACACAGGCATATCAGCTTCCGGCCCGTTGACGTCGAGGATTTCGCTTCCGTCGCCATCACGTTCACCGATGGAACGAAGGCCCTGGTCATCGCAGGCGACACAATGCTCGGGGGGACGAAAAATTACGTCGAGGTGTACGCCAACGACGCGACAATGCACTGTCAGATCACCCCTTCGGATAACCTCAGCACCTACATGCTTGACGAGGAAGGGCTCGAGAACGTCTATATTTCCGAGATGCTTCCCGGGAAGACCGGCTGGCAGAAGGCCTTCGTCGCCGAAGAGGTGCTTCGGGGATACGCCGGACAGTTCCAGGACTTCATGGAGTGCGCCGCGACCGGCAGACAGCCCATGTCCGACTTCGAACTCGCATGCGACGCCATAAAGGTCATCTATGCGGCGTATCTCTCCGCCGAGGAGGGACGACGCGTTACGTTCTGATTTTTTAACACCGGGCGCGCGTTACGCTTTTCCTGCTCCCGACGAATCGGGGAGGAGCGATCGGCCGGGCGCTCCGCCATATCCGGAAGGGGGAATACGGCATTGAAGGTTCTCAAA
>CAZVUT010000443.1:0-2025 GCA_964630155.1 uncultured Synergistaceae bacterium | reverse complement strand
GGCTGCTCAGCAGCGGGGCGAAGGGGTTCTTCGTCGTGATCTTCACGGTGTACGGATCGGGCGTCTCGACGGAAGCGATTTCCTTCACGTGGACGGCGCCCGGAGAGGCGGTCTTCTGGTCGAGAATGCGTTCGATCGTGAATTTCACATCGGACGCGGTCAGCTCCTCGCCGTTGTGGAATTTGACGCCCTTGCGCAGATGGAAAATCCAGGTCTTCGCGTCCGGGTTCTCCCAGGATTCCGCAAGGTCTCCCTTGATCCGGATCATGTTGTCCATCTGGACGAGGCCGTTGTACACCTGGCGGACCACATTCGCGGAATAGACATCGTTGATCCTGTGGGGATCCAGGTTGCTGATATCCGCCACCTGGGCCACCTTCAGCACCGCTTCCTTCGCCTGCACCGCACCGGCGAACGCCAGGCAGAGCAGCGCCGCAACGAACACTCTTCTCGTCTTCACCTTCGTCTTTCCCCCTCTCGATACATCCGATACGACGGCCGCGCGGAGCGCAGGAATCGCTCCGTCACGCCCACTACAGCTCCAGAAGTTCCTTCGGCGCTTCCGTCAGAACCTCGCACCCGGCATCCGCGACCAGCACGCTGTCTTCGATCCTCACCCCCCCGAGTCCTTCGATGTAGACCCCGGGTTCGACCGTCACGGTCGAGCCCGGAGGAAGACGTTCTTCGTTCATGGCGTTGAGAACGGGCGATTCGTGAATCTCGAGGCCGATGCCGTGCCCCGTGGAGTGCGTGAAGCGGTCGCCGAGACCGCGGGACACGATATATTCCCGGGCCGCCCGGTCGACGGACGCGCCGGTCGCTCCTCCGGGAGCGGCGAATGCGGCCAGCGCGCGCCGCTGGGCCTCCAGAACGACCGGGTAGAGTTCGGCCATCCGCGCGGGCGCATGCCCCACGCACACGGTACGCGTCATGTCGCTGACGTATCCCTTATAGAACGCGCCGAAGTCGAAGGTGACGAAATCTCCCGTTTCGATGACCTTGCCCGAAAAGACGCCGTGCGGACGGGCGCCCCGGACGCCGGACGCGACGACGAAATGTCCCTTGGCGAGTTGCTGCGCGCCGCGGATGCGGATCTGATGAACGAGATCCGCCGCGACGGCGGCTTCAGTGCGTCCGGGACGAAGCGAGGGCAGGAAGGCGACGAACGCCTCCGAGACGATCCGACACGCCTCCCGGATGGATGCGATTTCGGAAGCGTCCTTGACGGCGCGGAGGCGCAGGAGGAAGCGGTCGAGGCCGAGAAGGTCCGGATGAAGGGATTCGAGACGCCGGAACGCGTCGACGTGCAGGCGTTCCGTCTCGAAGGCGAGCGTCCGGATCTTCATGTCCGACAGCGTCGCCTTCACGGCGGGCCAGGGATCGCGCCCTTCGATGCGGACAAGCGGCAGCGGCGACTCCTCCTCCGCCTGCAGGAAATAGCGCGAATCCGTGATCAGTCGCGCGTCGGTCGCGGAGAGCACGACGATCGCGAACGATCCCGTGAACGAGCTGAGATACTGGACATTCGCCCTGTTGTCGTACTCCGAGCCGAAGACGATGAGGCCGTCGGCCCCTTCGTCGGCCAGCGCGCAACGCACCCGGGCAAGACGTTTCGAAAACATCGCGCGTTCCTCCCCCGTGTTCCGTTCCGCCCCGACGATTCGGGGCGGACGCCGCACCCTCTATGGCGTTCGTTTGTAATAGCATAGTCGGTAAATTATGTCAATTCAAAGGCAAAATACGCGAATTCGGACCGCGATTGTATGTGAAACACCTGCATAATTTGACGGAACGGAGGCATGTCCGTAAAGATGCCTCGTCGTGCGGTCCTTTCGATAACGGACACAAAGCGGCGCATCCCGACATCGAAGCAACCGAAAAAAAGGTCGGGCCGAATGCGCTGCTGCCGCATCCAACCCGACCTTTCAGTTACGTATTCCGCACCCGGCGCGCTCCGTGCGGGCTACTTCCCGACCGCCTTGCGGAGCATTTCGAGCAACAGCTGCTCCATCTGCGTATTCCCGC
>CAZVUT010000442.1:0-2031 GCA_964630155.1 uncultured Synergistaceae bacterium | reverse complement strand
CGTCGAAGCCGTTCTGCTCGAACCACGCGAGCGCCCAGCGCGTATCGGCGTCGAAGTCGCCCTCCTGCTCGGCGAGCGCCTCGTCGAGAACGCGGTTGATCGCCGCGAGCGCCTCCCGGACCGTCACGGACGAGCCGCCCGAGTCGAGGACGCGGGAATATCGCGTGTAAATCGCCATTCCCGGGCCGATCGCGGCCTGCGCGAGGTCAACGGGCGCGACGTCGCCCTCCTGCAACAGGCGCAGCGCGACGGGAAGCTCGCGCGCGAGCGCGGCGAGGAACTCCCCTTTCGTGGCGAGGGGCGCGTCGGCGGAACGGCGACGGCAGACGAGAACGATGCTCGAGGCGAGGGCGCTTATGTTCTTCTTCAGATTTCCGGTGTACTCCGTGCGCATCGGCAACGTCCCAGTGATCGCGAAGCCCGCCCGGATCACGGCGTCGAGGAAGGTCTCCCACCCGGTGCTCGACGTCCCCGCGCCGTCCGTCTCCTCGGCCTGCTTGAACGCGTAGTAGATCGTGACCGGGAAGGCCGGGTGCGCCTGCTCCGCGAGCCGCTTCATGGCCCGCGTCATGCCGTCGAGGAAGAACGCCTCCGCTTTCGTTTTGCTTCCGTGGCGGTAGGGCGTGGCGACGAGTTCCTCCGCCTTCGGCGTTCCCATCGTGGCGAAGAGATCGGGAAAGACGGAGTGCAGCGACCTGCGCAGCCAGACGTAGAAAAAGTCAGACAGATCCGCATACCCGATGTTGTCGTAGTAGGGAGGGTCGGTGGAAACAATCTTGTCGATGCTGATTGATTGCAGAGCTGCATCTGCCTGCGTTGCCGTAGAGGGAAACCCATCTCCCAAGTTTTCGTTCATTTCTGCCGATTGCTCAATACCCAGAAGAACATTGCCGGATGAACTACTCAGGGGATTCGCTTCTGCAAAATCCCATACCATAGGAAGCGATTGACGTCCAAATGTTGAAACAATCCCGTCTCGTGTTTGATGCCAAGCACATAAAGAAGACCAGTAGTTCGCGCCTTTATCGACTGCAAAGGCAAGATTGATGCCGACCGCCTCGGCGTAGGCGAGCGCGCCGCTTCCGCCATCCCGCAGCGGCTTTCCGCACCGGGGATCGCCGGCAGCAGAGTCCAAAAGCCCCGCATCGGCCGCGTCGCGCCGGACGCGCTCCATCGCCTCGCCGACGAGGTCGGAGAATGTCGTGAGCGCGACGAGCTGGCGAGGGGTGAAGAGGTCACGCCATTTCTTCATTCCATATTCCTGAACACGAAAACCGAGCGCTCTTTCAGGAAGATTCGTATCCGGAGGATCTTCAGAAGCAATTTTTCCCGTCACTTCGTGTTCCGGCATCGGCGACAGGTACACACGCCCCCGATCACCCTCAGCCACAATGGCCATGAGGCGCGCGCCCATGCGCCCGGCTTTCCCCTCATCGCGGATGTACTCAAATCGAATCGGTATTTTTGACAGAAGGCAAACAAAGCTACTTCCACTACCTCCTGATTTCGTTCCCCGACTCGCCGCCTCGACGTTTTTCGGCTTCCCGACCTTCACCGTGAAGCGATACCCGCCGTTTTCGATCACGGGTTCGACGTATGCCTCCTTCCCGGGCTTCGTCGAGAGCATGAACGACGAGACGAGCGGGACGTCGACGTCCGCGAAGGCCGGGTTCGGGCTCTTGACCGTCCGCGCCCAGAGCCACGCGATGACCGTGAGCGTCTTCCCCTCGTAGGGCTTCAGGTCGGGGCGCTCTATCACCATCTCCGGCGTGATCCCGACCTTCGGGTAGAGATTCCCGATGCGCTTTTCGGCCTCGTCGCGCATCCATGTTCCGTAATGCCGGACGTCCTCGGCAAGCCCCTGCGCGCCGCGCCGTTCGCGCCCGAAGAGCCGAGGGTCCGCACGGGTTTCCGGGTTCACGGGCGGACGCCCGGCGAATCGGGACGGGATCTCGATCATGGCCTTGTTGATGAGGACGGCGACGGGGTTCAGGTCCGAGGCCCAGCTTTCCAGCCCAAGGCGCTGGGCTT
>CAZVUT010000441.1:0-2034 GCA_964630155.1 uncultured Synergistaceae bacterium | reverse complement strand
CGTCGAAGCCGTTCTGCTCGAACCACGCGAGCGCCCAGCGCGTATCGGCGTCGAAATCGCCCTCCTGCTCGGCGAGCGCCTCGTCGAGGACGCGGTTGATCGCCGCGAGCGCCTCCCGGACCGTCACGGACGAGCCGCCGGAGTCGAGGACGCGCGAATATCGCGTGTAGATCGCCATCCCGGGGCCGATCGCGGCCTGCGCGAGGTCCACGGGCGCGACGTTGCCCTCCTGCAACAAGCGAAGCGCGACGGGCAGCTCGCGCGCGAGCGCGGCGAGGAACTCCCCCTTCGTGGCGGCGGGCGCGTCGGCGGAACGGCGGCGGCAGACGAGGACGATGCTCGACGCGAGAGCGTTGGTATCCAAACCGCCCATGCGGTTGCCGAGTTCCGTCCGCATGGGCCACGTCCCCGTGACCGCGAAGCCCGCCCGGATCACGGCGTCGAGGAAGGTCTCCCACCCGGTGCTCGACGTCCCCGCGCCGTCCGTCTCCTCGGCCTGCTTGAACGCGTAGTAGATCGTGACCGGGAAGGCCGGGTGCGCCTGCTCCGCGAGCCGCTTCATGGCCCGCGTCATGCCGTCGAGGAAGAACGCCTCCGCTTTCGTTTTGCTTCCGTGGCGGTAGGGCGTGGCGACGAGTTCCTCCGCCTTCGGCGTTCCCATCGTGGCGAAGAGATCGGGAAAGACGGAGTGCAGCGACCTGCGCAGCCAGACGTAGAAAAAGTCAGACAGATCCGCATACCCGATGTTGTCGTAGTAGGGAGGGTCGGTGGAAACAATCTTGTCGATGCTGATTGATTGCAGAGCTGCATCTGCCTGCGTTGCCGTAGAGGGAAACCCATCTCCCAAGTTTTCGTTCATTTCTGCCGATTGCTCAATACCCAGAAGAACATTGCCGGATGAACTACTCAGGGGATTCGCTTCTGCAAAATCCCATACCATAGGAAGCGATTGACGTCCAAATGTTGAAACAATCCCGTCTCGTGTTTGATGCCAAGCACATAAAGAAGACCAGTAGTTCGCGCCTTTATCGACTGCAAAGGCAAGATTGATGCCGACCGCCTCGGCGTAGGCGAGCGCGCCGCTTCCGCCATCCCGCAGCGGCTTTCCGCACCGGGGATCGCCGGCAGCAGAGTCCAAAAGCCCCGCATCGGCCGCGTCGCGCCGGACGCGCTCCATCGCCTCGCCGACGAGGTCGGAGAATGTCGTGAGCGCGACGAGCTGGCGAGGGGTGAAGAGGTCACGCCATTTCTTCATTCCATATTCCTGAACACGAAAACCGAGCGCTCTTTCAGGAAGATTCGTATCCGGAGGATCTTCAGAAGCAATTTTTCCCGTCACTTCGTGTTCCGGCATCGGCGACAGGTACACACGCCCCCGATCACCCTCAGCCACAATGGCCATGAGGCGCGCGCCCATGCGCCCGGCTTTCCCCTCATCGCGGATGTACTCAAATCGAATCGGTATTTTTGACAGAAGGCAAACAAAGCTACTTCCACTACCTCCTGATTTCGTTCCCCGACTCGCCGCCTCGACGTTTTTCGGCTTCCCGACCTTCACCGTGAAGCGATACCCGCCGTTTTCGATCACGGGTTCGACGTATGCCTCCTTCCCGGGCTTCGTCGAGAGCATGAACGACGAGACGAGCGGGACGTCGACGTCCGCGAAGGCCGGGTTCGGGCTCTTGACCGTCCGCGCCCAGAGCCACGCGATGACCGTGAGGCGCTTCCCCTCGTAGGGCTTCAGGTCGGGGCGCTCCCGCGTCATCTCCGGCGTTATTTCGACCTTCGGGTACAGATTCCCGATGCGCTTTTCGGCCTCGTCGCGCATCCACGTTCCGTAATGCCGGACGTCTTCGGCGAGCCCCTGCGCGCCGCGCCATTCGCGCCCGAAGAGCCGCGGGTCGGCCCGGACCTCGGGGTTCACGGGCGGGCGCCCGGCGAACCGGGGCGGGATCTCGATCATGGCCTTGTTGATGAGAACGGCGACGGGGTTCAGGTCCGAGGCCCAGCTTTCCAGCCCAAGGCGCTGGGCTT
>CAZVUT010000440.1:0-2037 GCA_964630155.1 uncultured Synergistaceae bacterium | reverse complement strand
CGAGGTCGTGAACGCGACGACCGATCTGGTCGATATGGAGTAAGCTTCCGGGAGGAGGCGCTTCCGCAGGACTCCTCTCTTCCTTCCTCACGGTTCCGCGCACCTTGAAAAAAGAAGATGAAGCGGCGACGTAAAACGGAAAAATGGGAAAGACCCTGGTCGGGGTGAAGACGCTTGCTTGATACAACACACGCCGGATTTCTGCGGAATGGGCGTCGTGCAGCGCCCTCGCCTGCACCCTCAAGGCTCACGACTGAAGACTCAAGACTGAGACGGCCCCCACGTCGATAACCAGGGGATCACGACTCAAGGGTTATGATTCAAGCAGCCGATGATCGGCTCTTCGGAAGGGCCGGACATTTGACGGAAAAAACCGGATCCGGTGCGCCCTCTCTTTCCCGGGCATTCTCACCGCCGGCTGTCGTCGCTTCACTTTTTCTCAAAAACAACTAAACATGCAGAAACTCCAAGCGCCACGGGTTCGGGATGTCGATGATACGGACGATTTCCCCTTTCACCTGTGTCCGGCGAAGGCCGCTACCATTCAAAATGGACGGGCGGGAAATCCGCGTTGATGATCTCAAACCGCACCGGTTCCTCAAAATGAATCGCAAACATCGCCTGGAATCGTTGGCCGCAGCCGGTGCATTTGTATTCTTCAAGAATGGTGACGCTTTTGTAAGGGTTGCCGGTCGGCGGCAGGAAAATGTCGATGGTCTGCGTGATGTCGTTCGGATGGGAACAGGCGGGACAACGGACGATAAGTGCGGTCGCAGCACTCCCGAGTTTTTTTCCCGAGAATCGAAATTCGCCGCACCGGCACAGGACGGACTGTGTGTAATAGAATACCCACCAGACCGAATACTTCGGTTCCCTTCCCAGGCGTACATCCCTGAGATTTTCGAGAAGTTCTTCGATCATCCCGATGTCGCCTTTCAGCCTGTCGTCGCTCTTTTCCGAAAGCAGGTCCCTGAATTCCACGACGCGCTTCGCGACGTCGTCGAGATGCCGGAGAAAATCGTTGCGATGTTTCTCGCGGGCCTCCCGGAGCCGCGCCCCAGCAATTGTTTCCGCCTTTTCCAGGCTCTCTTTGTAATGCCGGAGCCTGTCGGTTTCCCGATCGTCGAGATATCCCCGCTCATCGGCGAATTCCAGCCCGGATAGCTCGTTGGAGCAATCCTGCACTTTTTCTGAAAGGTAATAAATATCGAAGAGAACAGATTGGAAATCCATGCGATCCTCCTCACTGTACGTGGCTCGTAGTTCTCACGGCTTTTGAAGCATCAAGCCCGTCTCCGGTTTTAGAACGGCGGGCGCATCGCCTCTTCGTCGGAAACGAGATGAATGGCTCCGGGATAACGGGGCCGGTAGTCGGGCGCAAGGCGGAACGACAGCCATGTGCGCCAGTCCCGCGAGTAGGCGCACAGGCCTTCGCCCGGCACGACGGGCATCGTCGATCCGTAGGAATCATGCAGAAACTCCGAGCGCCACGGGTTCGGGATGTCGATGAGACGGATGATTCTCCCTTTCACCGGCACGGCGGCAAGAATTTCGGCGAGGTTCATCTCGAAAATCCCCTTTCATACGGCATTTCGCGGACTCTCTCGAGGTATTCGCGGGGGCCAAAGATCCCAAGGCGCTCCATCAGCCCTTCCTGGAGGACGCGGGAATAGTTCAGCCCCGCGGCCTTGCTCTCGCGGTCCAGCCAGAGCGGAAGCGAGACCGCTCTCGTCGTCGCCTTGTGAAGCATCCGGTCCCGGTACGGCGGCATCCAGACGTCCAGAAGGACCACCACCGAATTCCTCCCGTGTTCCAGTTCAAGAACGGGCGTCGGACGAGGGGCCTCTCCCCGGTCTTCCTCCAATTCCCACAGACGTTTCAAAAGCGCCTTCTTCGCGTTTCGCAGGGCATCTTCATCATTCCGGCCTTCCGCAACGCATCCGGGGAAATCGGGAAACGCGACGCCGATCCGTTTCCCCTCGCAGCGCGTGAAAAGGGCAGGGTACACGTAGCTGTCGTTCATGTTTTCACCTCCGG
>CAZVUT010000439.1:0-2040 GCA_964630155.1 uncultured Synergistaceae bacterium | reverse complement strand
CCGATGACGAGCGCGATGCAGACGGAAAAAAACTGGATGATCAGCGACGTCCGCGCGCCGAAGATGATTCGCGACAGGATATCCCGTCCGAACTCGTCGCAGCCCATCGGATTCGAAACCGACATCGGGGCGAAGCTTCTGGAGAGATCCTGCGCGGTCGGGTCGAAGGGCGCGATGTGGGGCGCGAACGCGGCGATGAAGAGATAGCCCAGGATGATGGCGAGTCCGGCGACGGCGATCGGATTGCGCAGGATGCGGCGGACGACGAGCGAGCCCTGCGACCGGTCAGCCATTGTAGCGGATCCTCGGGTCGAGGACGGCGTAGAGAACGTCCACGGCCAGGTTGACGAAGACGAAGAGCATTGCGATGATCACGAGTGTTGCCTGGACGACGGGCAGATCGCGCGCCAGGATCGACGTGACGAGCAGCCGTCCGACCCCCGGCCAGGTGAAGACCGTCTCCGTCAGCACCGCTCCCGCGAGAAGCTGTCCGAACTGGAGCCCGACGACCGTGACCGTTGGGATGAGCGCGTTGCGGAGCGCGTGCCGGTTGACGACGAGCCGTCTCGTGAGCCCCTTGGCCGTGGCTGTCGTGATGTAGTCCTGCCGCAGGACGTCGAGCATGCTCGAACGCGTCATGCGGGCGATGATTCCCGTCGAGGCCGTTCCGAGAACGACGGCCGGGAGGATGATGTGCCGGAACGTCCCCATTCCGCCCGACGGGAGCCACATGAGCTTGACCGAGAAGAGCAGCATCAGCAGCAGCCCCCACCAGAACACCGGCATCGAGATGCCGAAGAGCGAGAGGACCGTGGCCGTATAGTCGATCCAGGATTTCCGGTGCGTGGCGGAGAGGACGCCCGCAGTGACGCCGAGGACGACCGCGACGACGATGCTCGCGCAGGCGAGGATCAGCGTGTTTTTCAGCTTGGGGAGGATGATTTCCATCGCGGGGGATTCGTACCGGAGCGACATGAGCTCGCCCGTGAAAAGCCCCTTCACGAACATCGCGTACTGCACGGGAAGCGGGCGGTCGAGGCCGAACTTGTGGCGCAGCATGTCGACGTCTTCCTGCGACGCCTCCACTCCGGCCATCAGCCGCGCCGGGTCGCCCGGCGCCAGGTGCAGAATCAGGAAGGCCGTGAGAGAGACCCCCACGAGGACGGGAATCAGCATCGCGAATCGTCGGAGAATGAATCGGCCCACGGCATCGCTCCCTTTCCACTACGGCCGGAAAATGGATACATTTGCGGATGCAGTACTTTCGGTTCATTATAGGGCATGAATGATCATTCGTTCAAGCGATGGTTTTTCGTGCACCGTTTCTCATCGAGGGAAGCCGGTTCCGAAAGCGAGGCATCGTTTCTTCTCGGCGGAAGATAAAAAAAGTTCGTCCGGACGGCATCGGACGAACTTTCGCTGCGGATCCGGCGTTTGCGGATCGGCGCCCCGGAATCAGCGTTTGCCCGGGTCGAAGTGGAGCAGGTCCTTGAAGATTCCTTCGGGGCGAATCACGAATGTCGCCTGCGGCAGGACGTTCCTCCAGATCTCCATGGACCTGAGGAACTGGTACAGATCGCCGCCCGCGCCGATCGTCGCCTCGGCTATCAGGCGCTGCGCCTCCTTGTCGCCGACGCCGCGGATCTCCTCGCTCTTGCGGAGCGCTTCGGAAACGCGGTGCGTGCGCTCCCGGTCGGCCTTCGACATGATTTCCTCCCGAAGCGCCTTGCCCTCGGAGCGCAACTGCGTGGCGATTCGTCTGCGTTCGGTGCTCATCGATTCGTACACGGACTGCTCGTTCTGCTTGGGCAGCGAGACCCGCTTGAAGGCGACGTCCTCGACAGTGAGCCCGTAGTCCTTCGTCTGTTCGCGCGCGATGGCGATGATTCGCCGAAGGACCTCCTCGCGTTTGATCGAAAGCAGTTCCTCCATTGTGTTGCTGCTCGCAATGAGCTTGACCGTTCCGTCGATCACGTCGGAAAGGCCGCGCTGCGTCGCGTCGATCGTCCGGAAACGGCTGTAGTACACCTTCGGGTCCGA
>CAZVUT010000438.1:0-2042 GCA_964630155.1 uncultured Synergistaceae bacterium | reverse complement strand
GTTGACGATGAAGTGCAGCGGGCAGAAGCGCTCCACGGCCTCGATCATCTCGTCGTTCAGCGGGTTGCCCTCGACGACGCCGATGTCGACGCCCGGCCGGGTCATCATCTTATGGTTGCTCATGACCGTCTCCCGCGCCGCGACGCCCGGGAGGATGCTCTTGCGTCCGCCCGCGAACCCCGCGTAGTAGTGCAGCAGCACCTCGCCGATCGCGATGCGCATGTCCGCCTCCGCGACCTCGCGGCAGATCCGCAGGACGTTCCCGGTGGAGAGCGTTCCGAGCGTGACCATGTCGGGCGCGTCGCAGTCGTGATTGACGACCCGGTAGTTCTTCGGGATGTCGGGCCCGAGAATCGCGACGATTTCCTCCGCGTTCATCGCGCGGTGCGTCCCCGTCGCCACGACGATGACGACGGACTCCCGCGCGACGCCGAGAAGATCGAGCTTCTTGAGGATCGGCGGCAGAAGCTCCTGCGTCGGCGTGGAGCGCGTCATGTCGTTGACAATGATCGCGATCTTTTTCGGGGTGATGCGCTCGACGATGTCGGCGAACGGCTCGCCCGCAGTCGGCGTTTCGAGAAGGTTCCACGTCGCCTCCCACAGGTCCGCGACCGGTTCGCCGCCTTCCGGCTCGAGCACGGCGATGACATTCCGGTCGGGGATGGCAAAGGTGACGGCGTCATGCCCCCATTTCAGCTTCAGTTCCATTGGTATCCGCCTCCGTTCTTACGCGTGCTGCATGCGCGTCTGTTTTTGCTGTTGCTTTTGCCAGAACCATACGCCCGCCGTGAGCGCGACGCCGATGACGTCCGTGATGGTCCCCGGGAAAATGAGCAGGACGGCGCCCGCGAAGGTCGCGACCCGCTGGATCAGGTTCATCTTCACGAACAGGTAGTTCTGGAGCGAGGCGGCGAGCGCGATGACGCCCACGAAGCACGTCAGCGTGGACATTGTGATGCTGAGCGCCGTGCCGCCTTCGAGAAGCAGTTGCGGGCTGTAGATGAACGTGAACGGGATCAGGAACCCCGCGAGGGAGATGCGGAATCCCGCCCATCCCACTTCGGACGGCCTCTGGCCGGAAATTCCCGCGGCGCCGTAGGAGGCTATGGCGACCGGCGGCGTCAGGTTAGAGAGGCACGCGAAGTAGTAGGAGAACATGTGCGCCGCGAGCGGGCTCACGCCAAGCGTAATGAGCGCCGGGGCCGCGATCGTGGCCGTGACGATGTAGCACGCGGTCGTCGGAAGCCCCATGCCGAGGATGATGCAGACGACCATCGTCAGGAACGCCGTGACGATGAGGCTGCCGCCCGCGAGCGAGACGATGTTGTCGCCGAGGACGAGGCCGAGCCCGGTGAGGTTCGTGATGCCGATGATATTGCCCACGACCGCGCACGCCATGCCGACGCCCACGCATTGCCGGGCGCCCTGTTCCATCGCGCGGAAGAACGCCTTCCACGTGAGGCGCGTGCTCTTGCTCAGGAAGCTGACCGCGACGGAGCTGACGATACCGTAGAAGGCGGCGTAGAGCGGCGTCCGGCCGATCATCAGGAGCCAGACGATGACGACGATCGGGACGATCAGATGTCCGCGCTCCCTCATGACCTTGCGGAGCGGGGTGATGTTTTCTTCCTTGACGATGTGCATTCCGAGCTTGACCGCCTCGATGTGGACGTAGGCGTATTCGGCGATGTAGTAGAGGACGGCCGGAATCGCCGCGGCGAGCATGATCGTCACGTACTGGACGCCGAGGTATTCCGCCATGATGAACGACGCCGCGCCCATGACCGGCGGCATGATCATTCCTCCGGTTCCGGCGACGGCGACGACCGCCGCCGCGAAGACCGGTTTGAAGCCCGCGTCCCGCATCAGCGGAATCGTGAACGTCCCGGTGGCGGCCACGTTGCCGACAGCGCTGCCGTTGATCATTCCCATGAGGCCGCTCGCGACGATCGAGACCTTCGCCTCGCCGCCGATGGTCCGTCCGGCCAGGGACATCGCGAAGTCCTTGATGAACAGGCCCATTCCGGTTTCGGTCAGGAACG
>CAZVUT010000437.1:0-2043 GCA_964630155.1 uncultured Synergistaceae bacterium | reverse complement strand
CGGAAAGGGTCGCCTCGCCCGAAAGAACCAGCGCGTCTTCCTCCAGCGCATCGATCTTCCAGCGTGCGTCCGACGCGTAGACGGAGTACGTCACGCCGTCATTCTCATCGTCGCTGCAAGGCGCCCACGAGAAAACCATCGGCGCGGACTCGGGCTCGCTTCCATGGGCGGGATCAGGGCCCCACGGAGTCGACGGCGGCGTATTTCCGACACGAAGAAGTTTCACGGACCTCGAAAACGCGTCCCAATACGAAACCAGAACCGCATCGCCCGAAAGCGCCGCCGCACAGCGGCTTCCGAGGACGGAGTCGGGATCGACAACGTGGATTCCCCACGCTCCGGTCCGGTCGGTGAGGAGACGCACGCCGCCCTCCGTCCCGCCGGAATAGAAGACGTACGTTTTTCCGTGCGAATCCCGCAGGCTCGTCGCGAAGCCGCCGGTGTTCGCCCCCGCGTCGAGAACGAGAGGAGCGCTCCAGGAATCGTTGGAAAAGACCCTGGAGCAAAGATTCATCTTGCTCACATCGCCGTTACTCCTCTTAAAAAATGCAATAAGCGTTCCGTTCAAAGCGGGAAGGAGAGATATTCCTTCCAGAACTTCAAATCCTGTTGCGACTCTCAACATGGGCCATAAAGTTCCGCCCTTGGGTTGCTTTTTATATTTGATGTCCATCTTGTCAGTTCTGAAATACGCGAAATGACGGCTCCCATTTTCATCAACGACGACGTCGCAGGACGCACCGACGGAATACTTTGCGCTATCATCCTCATCGATAAAACGGTTAGCGCTGAGCGTCGACAATGTTGGGAAAAGGATCTTCAAAAGACCTTTATTTGGATACCGGGTGTCGCGCGTTATTACCGTCACCCAAGGGATTCCCGACAAATCTACCGCCATCGCCAACCCCATCTCGTTTTGATTCTGCATCTCTCCAAGAAATTCCTTCGATATCACGTTCCACTCTTCGCCCGGTCGTCCGACAGCCGTCATCAGGGAGTGTCCCAGCGGCGTGTGATACCAGGCTGCGAACAACTCCCCGCTTTCCAGCGTGCAGCACCGCACCCACGATCCCGAAGCGCCTGCCGGAGCGAGCGACTCGTACTCCCACTCGTCCGGACTGCCCCATGCAAGCCGCAGCCCCGTCGAGACGCCATCGGCATACAGCACCGCCGTCCCCCACTCTCCGACGGCAAGCGTCGTCCAGCAGGGGTTCGGCTGCGCTTCAACAACATGGACATTCCAACTGAGGGCAAATGCGGAAGGAGAAAACAACGGAAGGAATAACAGGGACAACACGACGAAAAGAGGACTTATGCGGCGACGCAGGGAGAACATCGGATCACCTCTGCAAAGAATGATGTTGCATTTTATCCTCTCTTCGCACATCTTTGCAATATTTGATTTTTCACCCTGATCTTTATCTTTTTCTCTTCGACAAATATTGCCCGCCGGCCGTAAAATAAGGAATTCGCGCCGCAGTCGCTCCGCGCGGCCGTTTCCGTCCGAAGCATTCGTGGTACGGACGCTTCCGAAAGCCTATTGATCTTTATTCTTGAGACGTCGCCTCCTGGACCACTTCATACCGTCGCGCAATCGTCGCCCTGAAATGTTCGGGGATCGCATGCCAGTCGAGAAGATCCACCCGAAACGGCAGATCGGATTCCTCAAAAGCGGCCTTCAGGCGAGCCATCGTTTTCCAGTCGAGCCGGGACGCCCCCACTACCACGAGATCGAGATCGGAAGACCGCTTTGCGGTCCCCAGCACGCGGCTGCCGAACGCACGGACCTCCATGCCCGGTATCACGTCCGCAAGAATGGACACCACAATCTGCAGATGGTCATCACGGAGATCGATCCCGGCGCCGGTATCAGCTTTCATTCGCCCCCGCTCCCCGCTCGTATCTTTTCCTGCAAGACGGCCAGGAATCGTGCGGCCTCATTCCGGAAATCATCGAGATCTTCGAGCACCGCCGCGGCTTTCGCCCCTGAATAATCGTGCGCAATGCTCTGACGCGCCTCGATATACAGAAACCACACCTCGG
>CAZVUT010000436.1:0-2044 GCA_964630155.1 uncultured Synergistaceae bacterium | reverse complement strand
CGCGTGCCGACGGGTTCAAAACGGGATTTTCGCGCGAGGACATCACGCCGCCGCTCGGCGTCTACATGCCGGGCTACTACAAGGTCCGCCACGCCAAGGCGGTGCTCGATCCGCTTTCGATCAACTGCGTCGCGTTTTCGGACGGCAAGGCCGTCGCGATCGTCCAGCAGTTCGACACCGAGGCCCTCTCGGATGAGGTGGCGGACGGGATGCGGGACGCGATCAGCAAGGTTACGGGCGTTGCCAGAAATGCGATTCTCCTGCACGCTTCGCATACCCACGACGGCGCGTACCTGGTGGCGAAATGTGCCAACGGATCCAACCAGCTTACGGAAGGTACCGGGCCTCTTGACGACCTCTACATCCGGATGGCGACCGCGCGGGCGGCAGACGCCGCGGTGAAGGCGATCGCGGACCTGAAGCCGTCGAAGCTCTCGGTTGGACGCTCTGAGGCGAAACGCATCTCGTTCGGCCGCCGCTATCTCATGAAGGACGGGCGCGTGATGACCAATCCCGGCGTCAGGAATCCGGATATTGTAAAACCCGTCGGCAATCCGCCGGACGAGCAGGTGCAGGTCCTCAGGATCGACCGCGAAGGCGGCAAGCCCGTCGCCGTCATCAACTTTCAGACGCATCCGGACGTGGTCGGCGGCGAGACGATCACTGCGGACTGGCCGGGGCTCACCCGCACCGTCTTTGAGGCGGCGACCTCCGGAGGCGCGCACGCCATCGTCATCAACGGCACACAGGGCGATGTCAACCACGTGAACGTGATGCCGCTCCCCGGCGAGGATAACGGCCTCCACAAGGACTTCGACGACGTCGACCGCGGATACGACCACGCCTGGCACATGGCGAACGTGCTCGCCGCCGCGGCGCTTTCCGTCTGGATGAAGTGCGAACCGCTCGACGCCGGAGAGATCCGGTGCGCGGAAGGGAATGTCCGCGTCCCTTCACAGCGCGCGAAGGATTCTGACGAGAAGAACGTCGCCTGGGCGGACAAAGTCTGGGCCATGCACAAGGCGGGCAGGGACGCGGAACTTCCCTGGAAGGGGATGGAACTCACGACCGAGGTCGCGCGCGCGGGACGCATCCTCCGGCTCGCGAAAGGCCCGGATTTCTTCGATCTGCCGCTCACCACAATTGCGATCGGCAGGTCCGTCGCCTTCGGCGGCTTCCCGGGCGAGCCGTTCAACGACATCGGCAAGGCGATCAAGGCGAAGAGCCCATTCAAGATGACACTCCTCTCCTGCCTCACCAACGGCAGCCGCGGCTACTTCCCGTTCTCGCAGAGCTACGAACAGGGCGGATACGAATCCGCCACCTCGCCGTTCGGTCCCTCCGTCGCGGACGACATCATCGCCGGCGAACTGAAGCTCCTCGGGTCGCTCTATCAAGCTTCATATTCATCGCCACGCGCTGCCCGTATGACACAAAAGTGACCGCGGAAACTCATCGGACTCAAATGATCCAAGGGAGGAACGGACAATGAATATCAGCAGACGCGAATTCATCGGTACGGCGGCGATGGCCGGAGCAACGACGCTCTTCGGAGGCGGCAAGGACACATTCATCTGGGCGTATCTCGTCCATCTCGGGATGAACTCCTGGGCGGACATCAAGATCGAGCACTGGGAAAAGAAGACAAAACTTTTGGCGTTCACCCATTCCTACATGGACTATCTGAGGTTCGATCGCGAACAGTGGGACTTCGTCACCGGCGAAATGGCAAAGGCGGGGATGAACATGATCGTGATCGATCTCGCCGAAGGCGTGAAGTACGATTCGCATCCAGAGCTCGCGGTGAAGGGCAGCTGGTCGAAGGAGGAGATGAAAAAGGAGCTCGGCCGTCTCCGCGGTATGGGCCTCGAACCGATTCCGAAGATGAACTTCTCCACATGCCACGATTCTTGGCTCAAGGACTATCACCGGATGGTCTCGACGCGGAAATACTACGAGGTGTGCTCCGATCTCATAAGGGAGGTTTCAGAACTGTTCGGCCATCCGCGTTACCTGCATCTCGGCTACGACGAGGAGAACTACG
>CAZVUT010000435.1:0-2059 GCA_964630155.1 uncultured Synergistaceae bacterium | reverse complement strand
GTTCAAATAACGGACACGGAGCTGAGAGAGAACGATTCTGGACGGAATGGCGCTCATGCTTCTCGCCGTTTGGCCCGACTCAGCGCTTTCGCAGCTTTTCGAGGTTGCTCCGTGCGTCCGGAACGTGGTCCAGTACGGCTTGAAGATCCGTGCAGGGGAAGTCGCCGCACTCGATGCAGGTCTCGTAGCGCTTCCCGGAGCAGCATTTCCGCATGGCGCACATATTGGAGCAGAAGTAGAAATGCCGCTTGCCCTCCTTGCATCCGTCGCAGACGACGTCTTCGGGCCTGACTTCGGTATTGTAGAGCTTCGCCATCCTGTCGGCGATGTTCGCCAGCTCCTCGTCGCTCCCGGACTGGGTCGCGAGGTAGCTTTCGCATTTGGAACAGTCGATGCCGCAATAGGCGATCATGGAGCACTCCCCCTTATGACAAAATCCGTATTCGGCTCATAAGTGAGCATTGTATCATTCCGGAAAGGAATCGAGCCGGGGAGGAAGCTGCCGGAGATTTCCCCGGGAGTTCGTCGGAATGGCTTGCGTCGTTCCAACCAATTTTGTCTATAATATTTTTTGAGGGTATGAGAAAACCTCCGAATTTTGAAATATCAAAAGGAGACCGGCGATGTCCATCACGCAGCAAAACAAGCTCCTGATCCGACGTTTCATCGAGGAGATCGGCAATACGGGCGATGTGACCCGTATGGATCAATTCGTTTCCCCCGAGTGCATTGCAACCGACGGCAAGGTCCGCGTCCGTTGCGGCGTTGCCGGGATGGCCGAACATGTCCGGGGAGTGCGGGAAACGTATCCGGACCTTCATCTGACCGTCGGGAACCAGATAGCGGAAGGCGAATGGGTGGTGACGCACGTCACCGCGCGAGGCACGCACCTGGGCTCGTGGCTCGGAATGGCGCCGACCGGCAAGCCTGTGGTGATTACCGGCGTCAATGTGGACCGCGTCGTGGGCGGCCTGATCGTCGAGCATGGCGGCGCCGCCAACACGCTCGAAGCGCTTCTCGAAATCGGGGCCATCCGGCCGGTGACATCCGCGGAGCAGGATTGAATTCGTGAGAAACGGCATTGCGCCTGTCGTTACGCGGATGGTTTTCGTCTGACCGGAGGGTATTGAAGATCTCTTCGGAGTGCTTCACGTTCGCTGTCCGAAAGTGGACGCCCAAGCGCTTCGAAGTCGGTGATTTCCGTTTCGAGGGCGGCGTCATCGCTCTGACGCGCAATGCTTTTCCGAAGATGTTGGACCATGTCCCATACGGTCCGTTGCCCCTCCGGAGGAAGCGCCCCGACATCACGCGCCAATCGTTCCATGTCGATTATCGCCGGCATTCGTTTCAACTCCTTTGCGTTTCTGGATGAGAAATACGCCATGAAACATGGTACTTCAACTTGATGGTTCGGTCGAGGACCGATTGGACAAATATCCGCTTCCTGCGGTATCGTTTTCCAATCTTCGCACGATGCGTTTTTCAGAAAGGGTGACATGCGATGCGACACGTTCTCGTTTCACTGCTGATGTTCGGATTGTTTCTGCTACCCTCCTGCGCGGCGGCTGCGCCGAAGCAGGCGGCGGTCATACTTGCGGGGAATTACTGGGACGGCGTGTCGGACGCGCCGCTCGGGGCCGCCGAGATTCTCGTCGTCGACGGCCGGATCGCCGAAGTCGGGAAGAGCGTCGCGCGGCCGGAGGGCGCCCGGGTGATTGATCTGTCGTCGAAGTTCGTGACGCCGGGGTTCATTGATTCGCACGTCCATCTCACGGGCGGCTCGCGGTTCTTCGCAAACATGATGGGGAGCAACGACGCCTCGCTGACGCTGAACGGGGTGCATGCCTGCGGCCGGCTTCTGGACAACGGCTTTACGACCGTTCGCGACGCCGGGGATTTCAGCTTCAACTTCTGGGTCGTCCCCGAGCTGAAGAAGGCCGTCGAATCCGGGATCATCCGGGGGCCGCGGATCGTCTGCGGCGGACACATGATTTCCGCCGTCGGGGGGCACTTCGACGCCGCCGGTCTGCTCCGGAACGGCGTGACGCTCGAACAGGTC
>CAZVUT010000434.1:0-2062 GCA_964630155.1 uncultured Synergistaceae bacterium | reverse complement strand
TCTCGGGCTTCGTGACGACCATCACGTCGATCGCGGACCAGACGAACCTTCTGGCGCTGAACGCCGCGATCGAGGCGGCGCGGGCCGGAGAGGCCGGACGCGGGTTCGCCGTCGTGGCCGAAGAGGTGCGGAAGCTGGCCGAGGAATCGGCCAGAGCGGCGCGCGAAGTCAACAAGCTCATCGACGGACTCCAGCGTCACTCGGGCGACTCGATCACGGCGACGCAGAACACGGGAAAAATTCTTGAAGAGACGATGAAGAAGACCGCTGCGACGCAACAGAAGCTCAGGAACGCGGTCAGCGAAATCACGAAGATGGCCGAGGCGGTTCAAAGCATCGCGGCCGTTTCGGAGGAACAGGCGGCGTCGAGCGAGGAGATGACTTCGGCGATCCAGAGCGTGACGGAATCGACGGGACAGGTCGTCGAGTCGGTCGGTTCGATCCAGGCGGCGTCGCGGGAGACCACGAAGGCGGCCGAGGCGATCGCCACGGAAGCCCAGGACATGGCGGCCTCCGCCGAGAACCTTCAGAACCTGGTCGCCCGGTTCACGCTCGACGGCGCGTCGCAGAAGGGGCTCGCGCCGAAGAAGTAGCGTCGGCGGTCGGGGCGCCGGGGCGTCGGAGAACGACGCCCCCGGCATTCGGAATCGTGTCGCCCGCCCCGTGCGAAAAGGGATGGCTGCAATTTTCTGCTACAATACAATCCATATCCGTATTGTTGCGTTCGAAGCAACAGCGTGCGACATAAACATCATGAAAAAGACGATTATAGATGAATGGAGGGATCGGATATGGCGGAACAACAGCTGGTGGTATTCGGTCTGGGCAAAGAGGAGTTCGGAATCGACATATCGAGGGTCCGGGAGATCGTTCGGCTCCAGAACATCACGGCGATTCCGCAGTCGCTCGACTTCGTGGAAGGCATCGTGAACCTTCGCGGACAGATCGTCCCGATCGTGGACCTGTGCAAGCGATTCCGGGTGGAGAACACGATGACCGCAGACGCGTCCCAGCGCCGGATCATCGTGGTCAACATGGGAAACCAGAACATCGGCGTCCTCGTGGACGGCGTGTCCGAGATCCTGCGGATTCCGGACGATTCGATCGAGCCCACGCCGCCCATCGTGGCGAGCGGCGTCTCGTCGGACTTCATCCGCGGCGTGGCGAAGGTGGAAAACCGCCTGATCGTCATGCTGGACCTGGACCGGATCTTCACGTTCGAGGAGAAGGCCGCGCTCGAAAAGAGCGCGACCTAGAGCCCTCCCGACGCCCGAAAGAAAGAGACGCAGCGCTCCCCGCCCGGGGGGCGCTTTTTTTATTCCGCAGTCGCCATAAAACGGAAGGCGGGAAAAGAACGAGAACAATATGAGCAGATACATGAAAAAAAGCGCGAAATGATTGCCTTGCCGCGGATTTGCCCTACCCTATATTCAGGAATACGAAAGGGGTGATCCCATGAACGGCGAAACGACTCTGCGGGAAATGGCCGGCGAACTTCCCGCCGTTGAGGACGAATGGCGCGAGGTCGCCTTCCGCCTTGTGGACCTGGGCCTGAACGTCGTGATGACGGAAGGCGCGGCGGGCGACGCGGCGGGAACCGGAGAAAAGTGTTACCGGACCTTTTACGGCCGCAGGGCGCCCTGCAGAAAGTGCGCCGCGGCGGAAACTTTCCGCGACGGAGCGCCGCATTCGGCAATTTGCGAGCGCGGATGGGGACGATCGCGGACCCGTTTCCGGACCGAAACGTACCCCGTCTGCGACGCGGAGGGAAGGGTCTGGGGAGCGGTCGAGAGGATCCTGGAGGAAACGGCGCGGCCGAAAGCGACGAAACATCGAAAGGAAACGACGGAGAACGCTCCCGGGACGATCGCTTCCCGAGCCTGACGGACGCGGTGCGCGTCCGATCCTTTTCATCCCGGAGGGAAGAGTGATGACGATCCGGAACAAGCTGATTGCAATGGCGGTCGTTGTTCTTCCGGCGATCGCGACGATGGCGGCGGTGACCGCACTACCGCGGCGAAAGCATCATCACCGGTCTTGCCGAAACCGCGGGCATGGATGT
>CAZVUT010000433.1:0-2065 GCA_964630155.1 uncultured Synergistaceae bacterium | reverse complement strand
CGGACAGCGGCGGCGGAACGCTCCCCGCGGAGATGGACGGGCTGACGGACGAGGAACAGTCCGTCTGCTGGCTGCTTCAATCTCCGGGAGACGGCGTGAATGCCCGAATCCGCTTCGAACAGGAGCGGATCGGATTCGAGCGCGTCACGACTCAGTTGCGGAAAGTCGTGGAAGGGCGGTAACGGGGAAAGACCACACGGGCCGCGCCTGCGGCCGGAAAGGAGCGTGTGACGGGAATGAGCATCCGGGCGATCAGGGCGGATATCACGACGCTGCGGGTCGACGCAATCGTCAACGCGGCGAACTCGACGCTTCTCGGGGGAGGCGGTGTCGACGGCGCGATACACCGGGCCGCAGGGCCGGAACTCCTCCGGGAATGCCGCCTCCTCGGCGGCTGCAAAACCGGCGACGCGAAGGCGACAAAGGGCTACCGGCTTCCCGCGAAGCACGTCATCCACACGGTGGGCCCCGTGTGGCGCGGCGGAAACAACGGCGAAGCCGATTTGCTCGCCTCCTGCTATCGCCGCTCGCTCGAAATCGCGCGCGACCTGGGGTGCGCGAGCGTCGCCTTCCCGTGCATCAGTACGGGCGTCTACGGCTATCCGTTCGGCGAAGCGGCGCGGATAGCGGTCGATACGGTGCGCGCAGCGCTCGAAGCGTCGCCCGGCGACATGGACGTCACCTTCTGCTGCTTCTCCGAAGGAGACCTCGCCGTGTACGGGGAGCTGCTCGGCGGGGCGCCCCGATGACCGACGACATCGTTCTCGGCAAGAAGGAGCGCATCGACGAGTGCGTTCGGCGAATCCGGACGTATATGGATGGGCGTTCGGATCGGAACTTCATCGATGACCGCATCCGGCTCGACGCGTCTGCGTTCAACATCCTTCGGATCATTCAACAGTGCATCGACCTCGCGAACCACGTCGTGAGGGTCAGAAGACTCGGGATTCCGAGGGAAAGCCGGGAATCCTTCTTCTTGCTGATGAAGGAGGGGCTCATCCCGAAAGAGCTTTTGCAGTCTCTCGCGGCCATGCTCGACTTTCGCCGCACGGTCCTCCATGCGAGCGAGGGGCCCGACGCTGAAACCATCAATGACGTCATCGAACACAGGCTCGACGACCTGGTCGCGTTCACGGTGCGCGTTATGGAGATCGAGTAGATCGCGGGCGACAGTTCGTACGGGATCGAAAAATGAGAAGTATTTTTTGAGCCTCGCACTGGAAGGCTCCTTAATAATCCGTTCTCGTGATATCCTCAGGGAAAATCGTTGTCCCTTTGGACGACGTACGCGAGGAGTATTAACCGACAATGAATCATGTGATCCATAACGGCATTGTGAACTTCATCTGGGGCATCGCCGACGACGTGTTGCGCGATGTCATTATGCGCGGCAAGTACCGCGACGTCATTCTGCCGATGACGGTCATTCGCCGTCTCGACGCGGTTCTTGAGCCGAGCAAGGAAAACGTCCTCGGCATGAAACAACGCCTCGACACGGCGAAGGTCGCCAACCCGCACGCCGCTCTCTGTAAGATCTCCGGCGAGGCCTTCTACAATGCATCGCCCTTCACGTTGCGCGACCTAAAGAACCGCTCCAAGCAACAGCAGCTCAAGGCCGACTTCGAAGCCTATCTCGACGGCTTTTCGCCCAACGTGCAGGAGATCCTCGACAAATTCAAATTCCGCAACCTGATCCCCACGTTGATCGAGGCGGACATCCTCGGCTATCTGATCGAGAAGTTTCTCGACAACCGAGTCAACCTCGGCCCCAAGCCGGTCAGGGATGCAGACGGCCGCGAACTGCTCCCCGCGCTCGACAACCACTCGATGGGCACCATCTTTGAAGAGTTGATCCGGCGATTCAACGAGGAGAACAACGAAGAGGCCGGCGAGCACTTCACGCCCCGCGACGTGGTCGCGCTCATGGCCGATCTGGTCTTTCTTCCTGCGGCCGACGACATCGAATCCGGAACGTATCTCGTCTATGACGGAGCCTGCGGCACCGGAGGCATGCTGACCGTGGCGGAGGAGCGCCTGTCCATGCTGGCCGGGAGCCGCGGCAAGG
>CAZVUT010000432.1:0-2075 GCA_964630155.1 uncultured Synergistaceae bacterium | reverse complement strand
ACGAGGGCCGGACCCGTTTCGGCGCCTACAGGGCCTTCACGGTCCGGCAGGATACGTCCGAAGAGGACGGAACGGTCCGGAAGGACTTTCTGCTGGTCCGCGCCTACGAACAGGAGATCAAGGACCTGATCGTTGGCGCGAACGAAGGGGATCCGATCGTCGTCGACGGGGAGATGCGCTCGTCGTCGGGAAGCGGCGAGATGTACATCCTGGCGCGACAGGTCACAACGAAGGCGTCATAAACGTCGAGGGGAGCCCGTTTCGGGCTCCCCTCGTTTTCTTCGGTTCCCGCTACATCATCGCTTCGAGGGCCTTGATCGCCGCTTCGTAGTCGGGCGCCTCCGTCATTTCCGGAACGATCTGAACGTACCGGATCACGTTTGCGGGGTCGATGATGAACACCGACCGCGCGAGCAGGCGAAGCTCCTTCATGAGAACGCCGTAGGCCGTCCCGAACGAGGCCTCACGGTGATCCGAGAGCGCGACGGCCTTGTCGATCCCCGCCGTCGCGCAGAAGCGCTTGATCGCAAAGGGCAGATCCATGCTCACGTTGAGAACGGCCACGTCTTTCGGCTGTTTCGCCGCGTCCTCGTTGAACCAGTGGATCTGAAGGTCGCAGACCGGCGTGTCGATGGACGGGGTCACCGAGATGACCTTGAACTTCCCGGCGAAGTCCGCAAGCGTCTTCGGAGCGAGCCCCTGGTCGAGAAGGACGAAATCCGGCGCCTTGTCTCCCGCCTTGAGCGCCGGGCCGACCAGCGTCAGGGGATTTCCGCGGAATGTTACGACTCCTGTTCGTTCCATACCTGTCACCTCCACAAGATTGTGTCGCAATTCACGGGAACAGTATAGCAGAAAATACCCCCTATGCCTATATGTTCCTGCCGGTCCGCCCCCGAATATCCGCGAACGCGGCGTCGATCAGACGGCGCGAAATGCTCCCGTGCGGGGGGATGTCGGGGTGCGAATCCGGGCCGTACCAGCCCGCCTCGACGATCTCGCGTCCGTCGGGACGGATGTCTCCGGATCTCCACGTCGCCCGGAAGCCGATCATCAGCGAGTGCGGGAAGGGCCACGGCTGACTTGCGACGTACGCGACATTCCGGACTTCAATGGAGACCTCTTCGCGGATTTCGCGGACGACGGTTTCCTCGAGCGTCTCGCCGGCTTCCACGAACCCCGCGATGACGCTGTGCCGTCCCGTCGGGAAACCGGCGTTCCGGGCGAGAAGAAGCGTGTCGCCCTTCGTGATCGCGACGATCACGACCGGATTGATGATCGGGTAGCTCACGAAGCCGCATGAGGGACATTCCTTCGCGCAGTCGGTCGCGTGGTTCGACGTCGCGGCGCCGCATCTGCTGCAAAAGCGCGTCGTCCGCTCCCACTCCATGAGCTGGAAGGCGTGCCCCGCACGGGCGAACCACTCCTCGCCGAGAGTTCCCCAGGTTCCGCGCAATGTGGAAAAGGCCATGCCCTCCGGAGCGGGCGTCTCGGGCGCAACTTCGAACCACCTGCAGAAGTCGCTTCCCCTCGTGAAACGCCCCTCGCGCATGACGTCAGGAAATGTCCGCCGGATGGTTTCTCCCGAGATCGGAGCTTCCGAGAGGGAAGGCAGGAGGATGTCGTTCCCCCGGAAGACGAAACACGGTTCATTGGCGTTGTTCAAATGAAGTCACCTGCTTTCTCGTATCTGTACGGAAGTATTTTATACCGAAGCGCGCCGGGGCGGTTTTTTAAAAATGACATTCGGCCCTTTTCGGCCGCGACATTTCCTGATAATTCGTTTTATAATGAACATATCTCGCGCCGGGAAGAAAACGAACGGCCGGACGCGGATGCGGCGCTGCGGATATCGGGGATTTCTGTGTGTCCGGACTGGGAAGGGGGAGAGGGTGTCGTGAAGCGCATCGTGGCGTTTCTGGTTGCGTCGTTGCTTGTTCCGTGTCTGTTTTCGCCCGCTTTCGGAGCGGGAGACCTGAAGGTGGGATTCATCCTCAAGACCATGCAGGAGGAGCGATACCAGAAGGACAAGGCCGATTTCATCGCGAAGGCGAAGGAACTCGGGGCCGAGACGA
>CAZVUT010000431.1:0-2082 GCA_964630155.1 uncultured Synergistaceae bacterium | reverse complement strand
GAATCATCATCGGCGTCGCGGCGGTCGTCGCGATGTTCGCCATCGGAACCGGCGCAAACAAGAAGGTCACGGAGCAGATCTCGAGCATGGGCAGCAACCTCCTGATCGTCCGGTCGGGCTCCACGACCAGCGGCGGGCAGCGTATGGGAATGGGCGCCACCCCGTCGCTGACCTTCGCGGATGCCGAGGCGATCCAGAAGGAATGCCCGGCCGTCGCGCTCGCCGACCCGTCCGCGTCAGGCGCCGTTCAGGTCGTGTACGGCAACTTGAACTGGTCCACGCGGTCGGAAGGCACCAACGGCGGACTCCTGGCCATTCAGGAATGGCCGCTCAGCGCCGGGCGCAACTTCACCGATTCGGACATCCGCAGCTCCGCGAAGGTCTGCATCCTTGGGCAGACGGTCGTCACGAACCTCTTCGGCGACGAGGACCCCGTCGGAAAGACCATCCGAGTGAAGAAGGTTCCCGTGACGGTCGTCGGCGTTCTGAAGAAGAAGGGCAACAACGCGATGGGGCAGGACCAGGACGACACGCTCCTGCTGCCGATCACGACGGCGCAGAAACGGATCTACGGCTCGCGCTTCCAGGGACGCGTCAACATGATCCGGGTCAAGGCCGCGAGCGAGTCGGAGATTGCGGCCGCGTCCGAACAGATCACCGCGCTGCTCAACCAGCGGCACCGCATCCGGACGGCCGAGGACGCGGACTTTTCCGTGATGAACCTCACGGAGATCATGGAGGCCGCGAAGGCGTCCACGCAGGCGCTCTCGCTGCTGCTGGCGGCTGTGGCGTCCATCTCGCTGCTCGTCGGCGGCATCGGCATCATGAATATCATGCTCGTCTCCGTCACGGAGCGGACGCGCGAGATCGGCATCCGAATGGCGGTCGGCGCGAAGACTGCGGATATCCTGTTTCAATTCCTCGCGGAAGCCATCATTCTCTCGCTTCTGGGGGGCATCCTGGGGATCGCGCTCGGGGCCGGAGCGTCGGTTCTGATCTCCCGCTACGCCGGGTGGAGCGCCGTCATCTCTCCTTTCTCGATCGTTCTGGCGTTCGGTTTTTCGGCTGCGATCGGGATCTTTTTCGGGTACTACCCCGCGTCGAAGGCCGCGAAACTCGACCCGATCGAAGCGTTGCGATACGAGTAAGCGGTTTTTTTTCGGTATGTCCTGCCCGCCTCCGGGAAACGTGGAGGCGGGCTTTTCGTTCGCAAAAAGGGATGATTGTGTGCGGAATGTCTCTTTTTGCGCCTTTTTCCACATATATGGAGTATGATGGTCCCGAGTATTTCGAAGGAGGACACGTGAATGCGATTCCCATCTCAAAGCAGCGTCACCGTAAACCCAATGAGTCCGAGGGACCTCGACCTGGCGGTCGAATGGGCGGCCCGCGAAGGCTGGAATCCCGGCCTGGACGACGCCGCGTGCTTCTACCCGGCGGATCCGGAGGGCTTCTTCATCGCCTATTCCGGCAAGACCCCGGTGGGGACGATCTCCGCCGTTCGATACGGCGAGGACTTCGGCTTCATCGGCTTCTTCCTCGTCACGCCGGAGAGGAGAGGACGACAGATCGGGCTGGTGCTGGCCGATACGGCGATGCGTCGTTTGTCGGGCCGGTGCATCGGTCTCGACGGCGTGGAACAGAAGGCCCGAAATTATGCGAAACAGGGCTTCAAGCTCGCCTGGCGCAACGTTCGCTTCAAGGGAACGGCCGCGCCGCAGGATGCGCGCGACGCGCATATCGTTCCCGTCACGCCGGAGCTTCTGCCCGAAATAGAGGCGTACGACCGGTTCTGCTTCCCGGCCCCCAGGAGCGCCTTTCTCGCTGCGTGGACATCCGCCCCGCATGCGACGTCCCTCGTCTGGCGCGACGAGACCGTTCGCGGCTACGGCACGATCCGGCAGTGCCGCGAAGGACACAAGATCGGCCCGCTTTTCGCCGACGACGCCACGGTCGCGTGGGGGCTCTATCACGCGCTGGCGGCGTCCGTCCCCGAGGGCGACGCGGTCTTCCTCGACCTCCCCGAGCCGAACGCCGTCGCGACGGCCCTCGCGAAGGAGCACCACATGACGCCGACCTTCG
>CAZVUT010000430.1:0-2082 GCA_964630155.1 uncultured Synergistaceae bacterium | reverse complement strand
GAATCATCATCGGCGTCGCGGCGGTCGTCGCGATGTTCGCCATCGGAACCGGCGCCAACAAGAAAGTCGCGGAGCATATTTCGAGCATGGGCAGCAACCTCCTGATCGTCCGGTCGGGCTCCACAACCAGCGGCGGGCAGCGTATGGGAATGGGCGCCACGCCGTCGCTGACCTTCGCGGACGCCGAGGCGATCCAGAAGGAATGCCCCGCCGTCGCGCTCGCCGACCCGTCCGCGTCGGGCGCCGTGCAGGTCGTGTACGGCAACATGAACTGGTCCACGCGGTCGGAAGGCACCAACGGCGGCCTCCTGGCCATCCAGGAATGGCCGCTCGGCGCCGGACGAAACTTCACCGATTCGGACATCCGAAGCTCCGCGAAGGTCTGCATCCTGGGGCAGACGGTCGTCACGAACCTCTTCGGCGACGAGGATCCCGTCGGAAAGACCATCCGCGTGAAGAAGGTCCCCGTGACCGTCGTCGGCGTTCTCAAGAAGAAGGGCAACAACGCGATGGGGCAGGACCAGGACGACACGCTCCTTCTGCCGATCACGACGGCGCAGAAACGGATCTACGGCTCGCGCTTCCAGGGGCGCGTCAACATGATCCGCGTCAAGGCGGCGAGCGAGGCGGAAATTGCGGCCGCGTCGGAACAGATCACGGCGCTGCTCAACCAGCGGCACCGCATCCGGACGGCGGAAGACGCGGACTTTTCCGTGATGAACCTCACGGAGATCATGGAGGCCGCGAAGGCGTCCACGCAGGCGCTCTCGCTGCTGCTGGCGGCTGTGGCGTCCATCTCGCTGCTCGTCGGCGGCATCGGCATCATGAATATCATGCTCGTCTCCGTCACGGAGCGGACGCGCGAGATCGGCATCCGAATGGCGGTCGGCGCGAAGACTGCGGATATCCTGTTTCAATTCCTCGCGGAAGCCATCATTCTCTCGCTTCTGGGGGGCATCCTGGGGATCGCGCTCGGGGCCGGAGCGTCGGTTCTGATCTCCCGCTACGCCGGGTGGAGCGCCGTCATCTCTCCTTTCTCGATCGTTCTGGCGTTCGGTTTTTCGGCTGCGATCGGGATCTTTTTCGGGTACTACCCCGCGTCGAAGGCCGCGAAACTCGACCCGATCGAAGCGTTGCGATACGAGTAAGCGGTTTTTTTTCGGTATGTCCTGCCCGCCTCCGGGAAACGTGGAGGCGGGCTTTTCGTTCGCAAAAAGGGATGATTGTGTGCGGAATGTCTCTTTTTGCGCCTTTTTCCACATATATGGAGTATGATGGTCCCGAGTATTTCGAAGGAGGACACGTGAATGCGATTCCCATCTCAAAGCAGCGTCACCGTAAACCCAATGAGTCCGAGGGACCTCGACCTGGCGGTCGAATGGGCGGCCCGCGAAGGCTGGAATCCCGGCCTGGACGACGCCGCGTGCTTCTACCCGGCGGATCCGGAGGGCTTCTTCATCGCCTATTCCGGCAAGACCCCGGTGGGGACGATCTCCGCCGTTCGATACGGCGAGGACTTCGGCTTCATCGGCTTCTTCCTCGTCACGCCGGAGAGGAGAGGACGACAGATCGGGCTGGTGCTGGCCGATACGGCGATGCGTCGTTTGTCGGGCCGGTGCATCGGTCTCGACGGCGTGGAACAGAAGGCCCGAAATTATGCGAAACAGGGCTTCAAGCTCGCCTGGCGCAACGTTCGCTTCAAGGGAACGGCCGCGCCGCAGGATGCGCGCGACGCGCATATCGTTCCCGTCACGCCGGAGCTTCTGCCCGAAATAGAGGCGTACGACCGGTTTTGTTTCCCTGCTCCCAGGAGCGCCTTCCTCGCTGCGTGGACATCCGCCCCGCACGCGACGTCCCTCGTCTGGCGCGACGAGACCGTGCGCGGCTACGGCACGATCCGGCAGTGCCGCGAAGGATGCAAGATCGGCCCGCTTTTCGCCGACGACGCCACGGTCGCGTGGGGACTCTATCACGCGCTGGCGGCGTCCGTTCCCGAGGGCGACGCGGTCTTTCTCGACGTCCCCGAACCGAACGCCGTCGCGACGGCCCTCGCGAAGGAGCACCACATGACGCCGACCTTCG
>CAZVUT010000429.1:0-2093 GCA_964630155.1 uncultured Synergistaceae bacterium | reverse complement strand
CGCTTCCGACCTTCCGGGAGGCGTCCTCCCGCGCGGAGGTCGCGGCGCTGCTCCGCATCGACGCGGACGAACTGCTCGACCTCCCGGTCGCCGTAGTGTCGACCGGGCTGCCCTGGCTGACCTTCGGGCTCAGGTCGCTGAAGACGCTCTCCGGGCTCCGACCCGACTTTCCCGCGATCGCGAAGGCGAGCCGCGAAGGCGACTACGTCGGGTTCTCGGTCTTCTCGCCCGAAACGCTCAAGCCGGAGTCGACCTACCACATCCGCTCCTTCGCGCCCGTCGTGAACATCGACGAAGACCCCGTCTGCGGGACCTGCAACGGGTGCGTCTCCGCCTACGTCGTGAACTACCGGGTCGTTCCGCTCTCCGATCACGTCTGCATGACCGCCGAAGCCGGATACGGCGTCGACAGGCCGGGCCGCGTCTCGACGATCGTCGAACGCAGCGGCGACCGGATCACGGCCGTCCGCGTCGGCGGTCCGGCGATCACCGTCCTCGACGGCTCGATCGAAACGGGGATCCGGCGATGAAGCTCATCGGCCTGATCGGCGGCACGAGCTGGGAGTCGACCATCGAATACTACCGGATCCTCAACGAAACGGCCGCGCGCAGGCTCGGGGGGCTCAGCTCGGCCGAGTGCCTGCTGTATTCGCTCGACTTCGCGCCCGTGGAGTTGCTCCTTCGGGAAGGCAAGTGGGACGAACTCGGCGGGATCATGCTGGACGCGGGACGCGCCGTCGCCCGCGGGGGCGCCTCGTTCCTGCTGATCTGCTCGAACACGCTGCACCGCTACGCCGACGCGCTCGAAAAGGAGACGGGGCTCCCCGTGCTCCACATCGCCGACGCCGCGGCGAGCGATGCCGGGAGGCGGGGCTTCACGCGCGTGGGGCTTCTCGGAACGAAGCCCCTGATGCGCTCCGAGTATTATCCCCGCCGGATGCGGGAAGGCTTCGGAATCGACGTGATCGTCCCCGGCGACGACGATATGGATACCGTGAACCGGATCATCTTCGACGAGCTCTGCCGGGGGATCCTCCGGGACGAGTCTCGGACGGCGGTCCTCAGGATCATGGACGCTCTCGCCGCGCGGGGCGCGCAGGGAATCGTTCTCGGCTGCACCGAACTCCCGCTGCTGATCCGGCCGGAGCACACGAAGCTTCCGCTCATGGACACGACGCAGCTCCACGCGGAGGCCGCGGTGGAACGCGCGCTGGAGCCATAAAACGGCCCGCTGAGATCGCCTGAACGATGTGCAGAGGACGGGGCCTCCTGTTCTGGAGGCCCCGTTCCGGTCAAGAGCCGTTCAATCGCCCGCAGTGAGGATGTCGAGGCGCTCCTTCACTGCGTCGGGCGAGAGCGGCGCCACGTTCTCCCAGAGGCGTTCCAGATGGTCCCGGATGGCGTCCCGCGACACGCCGGGAACGCCGTAGACGAGATACAGCACGTTCTTCGTCTCCGGGCCGATCGGCGAACGATTGTCCGGGCCGTACAGGATGCTGCCGATGACGCCGCGTCCGTCCGCGACGCGGAGGTCTCCGTCCTTCATCTTCTGGACCGCGCCCTTCCCGAGCAGCGCGTACTCCTCGTCCGGCGACGCGAGCGACACGTCGAGCGGGAGATCGAGCAGGTCGAGGTCGTGCCCCGCGGTGAGGACGCCGCTCGACAGTTCGGCCGCAAACATCGCGGTCACGAGGTTCGACACGTTCGGGATATGCTTTCCCTTGAGAACGATCGATTCCAGCTGCATCAGGACGTGGTATGACTTGTCGAACCGCCGGTAGTACGCCGCGTACTCCCGGTAGACCGGCAGCTCCCGGAGCGCCGCGCGGTCCATGGAGTCGCAGCGCGCCCGAAGCGATTCCTCCGTCTCCGTCCGAAAGGCCTCGACCGACGCGCCGACCGGTCCGTTCGGCGCGTCCCGGACGACGAGGATTCCGGTCGACGTCCCGGCCTTTGCCTCCTTCCAGCGCGTTCCCGTGTGCAGGATGTCCTGCGTTTTCGTCTGAATCATCGTTGCATCGCCCCTTCCTTTTCGGCCGATTGTAGGATGCGCGTCGGGCGTCCGGCTTGTACGATATTGCAGAAGATCACAG
>CAZVUT010000428.1:0-2098 GCA_964630155.1 uncultured Synergistaceae bacterium | reverse complement strand
AGACGACGAGCACAATGACGCTTCCGATGAGAAGAAAAAAGAAGAGAAACCCGTTTCGATTCATTATACATACCGCCCCGGAAAACATACAAGCGGAACGCCGCCCGCCGGTCCAGAAAAGGGATAAGCGACCCGCATCTGGCGCTACGCAGCACACTGTATCATGAATAGAATCAAATCACAAATACCAGTTCAAAGGATGGAGAAGACATGAACCCACAACGGAACACTGCAAGGAATGTCGCCACCGGGGCTTTGGCCGCGTCAGCCGTGCTCGCAGCCACTATGCTCAGCATACCTGTTCCGGGATATCGTCTCTACTTCAACTTCGGCGAAGGCGTCATTTACACGATAGCGCTTTTGCTGGGCCGAAAACATGGCGCCGTCGCCGGAGCCATCGGCGCGTCGCTGGCGGACGTCCTGCTCGGATATCCCCTTTGGGCGCCGTTCACATTTCTTATCAAGGGAAGCGAAGGATTTATCGCCGGATCGCTCAGAGAACGCGGCATTTTCACGGCGACCGGATGCGCGGCTCTCGTCATGATCGCCGGGTACACAACGCTTGCCGGCTATCTGTACGGCCTTCCCGCGGCTCCGGTGGAAGGCGTCACCGATCTGATACAAACGGGAATCGGAATAGTGACCGCAAGGGCGCTCGTTCCCGTCATGCGGCATCGAATCCCGCAATTCGCATCGGAAAAGTAGACGTCGCTCCCGTCAGTCCGGGCGCCCGAAAGCTTTTTCGCAAAGGGAGAACAGGGCGCGAACGACACGCATCGTCTCCTCCGGCGGAAAACCGTCGACCGACAGACCGGGCCGACGCGTAACGCCGTCGACGACGCCCATATCGCGCATCGCTTCCAGAAGCGACATCTCTTCCTTTTCGCTGTGTCCGAGCCATCTCCCCGCGCGTCCGGACAACCCCGCCGCAAGGGCGTACGCGCCCCATGTCGAGACGTCCACCGGGAGCGCGCACGTCGCGGAAACGACGGAACAGCACGAAAAAAACGAGGGAATCAACGCGGCGAGCCGGTCCGCGAAAAAGCCCATCCCCGCCTCGTTGCCGCCGTCTCCGACCGCCAGAACCGGGAGGCCCTTTCCGAGAACCGCCCCCGCAGCGTCGTCAAGAGGGACGACCCACGAAGAGACATCCTCGCACCGCATATTGTAATATCGTCCATCCGAAGCCCGACCGACGCGTTCAATATACACGAGAAGATCGAAGGATTCGGACAGCAGCGCCTCCGGCGAATCGACCCGAAGAACGGGCGGCCCGTCGAGCCTCCGGCTGCATGCCCCAACCGCGTCGAAACAGGACGTATCCGTCACGAGGCGAACATCCTTCCCGAGCCCGCGAAGCGCCCTTCCGAGCACGACGCTTCCCCCCGGACCGTCCGTCTCGGGCGCTCCGCACGACGGGATGAAAAACCCCGTCACGATGACGATGCGATTCGCCCGGAACAGAAGGTCGACCGCCTGTTCAAAAAGACGCGCTTCGCACAGTGCGGTCACGCCCCTCTCCGCCCCGCCCGAAGCGACGAGGGAAACCAGCGATTCGGCGAAACCATCCGGGAGCTTTTCGCCGCGCGCGCAACACGTTCCGTCCGGACCGCAGGGCCTCTCGCCGGGTCGAAGCGCCGGAGCGCCGAACGAATCATCGCAGCGCATCATATGCTCAGTTTTTCCACGAGTTCCAGAAGCTCCGGGTTCAGAAGCTTGCGTTCCTTCCACGCCCGTTCGAGCGGGCGCAGCTCCATGGCGTTGTTGATGCACCCAACCATGCCGCCGGTCTTGCCCTCAAGCATGGACTCCACGGCGAAAGCCCCCATGCGTGAGGCGAGAATCGCATCCCGCGCGGTGGGACTTCCGCCCCTCTGCAGGTAGCCGAGCACCGTTACCCGGGCGTCGTATCCCCCGGTGTCCTTGAGCCTGTCCCGAAGCTCCACAGCCGACATGGCCCCTTCGGCGAGGATGATGAGCGAATGCGTCTTGCCGCGGCGCCTCGAGTAGTGCAGACGGTCGCAGAGCTTGCCGATGTCGAATGGCAGCTCCGGAACGATCAGGTATTCCGCTCCCCCCGCGACGGCCGCCTCGAGCG
>CAZVUT010000427.1:0-2099 GCA_964630155.1 uncultured Synergistaceae bacterium | reverse complement strand
ATCAGCGTTTTCGTCTCCCAGCAGGCGGTCATGCGCTACCTGGGCGCGAAAGCCAAACGATGGGTCGCCTATACCGTGGCGGCCGTATCGGGAACGATCCTCGCGGTGTGTTCCTGCACGGTTCTTCCGCTCTTCGCGGGAATCTACAAGCGCGGCGCGGGACTCGGCCCCGCCTCGGCGTTTCTCTACTCCGGCCCGGCGATCAATGTCCTCGCGATCATCATGACCGCGAGGATTCTTGGGATGGAACTCGGCATCGCTCGAGCCGTCGGCGCGATCGTCTTCAGCGTCGTCATCGGCGTTCTGATGGCCTTCATCTTCCGGCATGAGGAGACGCAGCGCCAGCAGGCTTTCGCGGACCTTCCCGTTCCGGACGCGGTGCGCCCGCTGTGGAAGACGGTATTCTTCATGATGAGCATGGTCGTCTTCCTCGTGTTCGCGAACTGGGCAGCGCCGAAGCTCCCGATCGGCGTGTGGGCCGCCGTCTACGGCGTCAAATGGTGGATCGCCGGAGCCGCGCTCGGTCTCACGATCCTCTCGGTCCGCATGTGGTTCACGCGCGACGAGCGCTCCGAGTGGTACGGCTCGACGTGGGGCTACGCGCTCCAGGTGTTGCCGCTGCTCTTCGGCGGCGTTCTCGCGGCCGGTTTTCTTCTTGGGCGTCCCGGACACGAGGCGATCATTCCGAGCCAGTGGGTGACGGCGCTCGTGGGAGGAAATTCGCTCTTCGCGAACTTCTTCTCCTCGATCGTCGCGGCGTTCATGTACTTCGCGACGCTGACGGAGGTTCCCATCCTCCAGGGCCTCATCGGGGCGGGCATGGGCAAGGGACCGGCCCTTGCGCTGCTGCTCGCCGGACCGGCGCTATCGCTGCCGAACATGCTCGTCATCAGGAGCATCGTCGGGACGAAGAAGACGGTCGTCTACGTGAGCCTCGTGGTCGGTCTTTCGACGATCGCGGGAATGCTGTTCGGAGCGTTCTTCGGGTAGTGAAGCGTATCCAATGCGAAGGAACGGCCGCCGCGGAAGGATCCCGCGTGACGGCCGACCGAAAGAGGTGACGGGACAATGGTTCAGGATTCACACGCGTCGGATGAACTTCGGGATGTCGTGCGAAAGCGCTACGGCGACTCGGTGATGCGGCGCGCGAACTGTTGCGGCGGGGAGAGTCGCGGGAGCGCTTTCGCGGCCGGAGTGTATTCCGGCGAGGAAAACGCCGCCGTTCCGGAAGAGGCCGCGGGGCTCTCGTTCGGCTGCGGCAGCCCGACACGGCACGCCGGGCTTCACGACGGCGAGGCGGTTCTCGACCTGGGGTGCGGGGCCGGGACGGACCTGGTTCTCGCGGCGGGGATGGTGGGCCCGCGAGGGCTCGTGTACGGCCTCGACATGACCGACGAGATGCTCGAAGCGGCCGAACGCACGGTGAAGGCGTCGGGCTACGGGACGATCCGGCTGTTGAAGGGCGTTCTCGAACGGATCCCGCTCGCAGATGACACCGTGGACGCGATCATCTCCAACTGCGTGATCAATCTGTCGGGCGACAAGGCGGCGGTGCTGCGCGAGGCGCTGCGCGTGCTCCGGCCCGGCGGGCGGCTCTGCGTCGCGGATACGACCTTTTCGGGGAGCGTGCCGGACGCGATCCGGAACGCCGGTCCCGAAGCCTGGTGCGGGTGAGTGTCCGGCTCTCTTCCGGAGGAAGAGTACGCCGAACTGCTGCGGAAAACGGGTTTCGTCGATGTCGCGGTCGAACGCATCCGCACCTACCGCATGACGGACGCCGACGGACGGTCGATCTTCGGGGCGCTGACCGACGACGAGGCGAAGGCCGCCGACGGACGTCTCGGAAGCGCGATCGTCCGGGCGAAGAAGCCCGGCGCGGCGCTCGCCGAGGGGCGGGAGTACGCGCTTCGGAGCGCGACGCCCGGGGATCTCGGAGCCGTTGTCGAACTTGTCGAGGCGTGCGGACTGACGAGCGAGGGCATCGGGCGCGAGATCGGGGACTTCGCCGTGATCACGCTCGCCGGCGAGACGGGCATCACGGGCTGCGTCGGCCTCGAATGGGGCGGCGGCGCGGCGATGATCCGGAGCCTCGCGGTGCG
>CAZVUT010000426.1:0-2103 GCA_964630155.1 uncultured Synergistaceae bacterium | reverse complement strand
AGATCGACGAAAAGACCGGAACCATGATCCGCGAGGGCGTCGAGGCGGAGCTGAACCCGCTCGACCTTCACGCGGTGGAGGAGGCAGTGCGCCTCAAGGAGCGGCTCGGGGGCGAGATCACCGTCATCTCGATGGGACCGCCCGCGGCGCGCCGGGCGATCGCGTCCGCCATCGCGATGGGGTGCGACCGTGGCTTTCTGATTTCGGACCGCAAGTTCGCGGGGTCCGACACGCTCGCCACGTCGTTGACCCTCGCCGCGGGCGTCAGGAAGGCCGGCGAATTCGATCTCATCCTCGCGGGGGAACGCGCCACGGACGGAGAGACGGGGCAGGTCGGCCCGGCCGTCGGACGCTACCTCGGCGCGTCGGTGTTCACCTACGTCTCGAAGGTCGTGTCCGTCGAGGGAGGGCGGATCGTCCTGGAGCGGGCCGTCGAGGGAGGCCACGAGACGGTCGCCGCCCCGCTGCCCGCGCTGCTCTGCGTCGTCAAGGAAATCAACGGCCCCCGCCTGTGCACGCTCGCCGGCAAGATGCGCGCGCGCCGGACCGAGATCCCGCTGCTCGATGCCGCGTCGCTCGGAATACCGGACGCGAAGCTCGGCCTGGGCGGCTCGCCCACGAAGGTCGTCCGCGTCATGTACCCCCAGATCACGCGGAACGGGAAGATCTTCCCGGCGGCCGACGATCCGGACGGCGCGGTCCGGGCGGTCTTCGACCTGCTGCGCGAACACGGCGCCATAGAGGAGGCGACCCCGGATGTCCGCTGAACACGGAGAAGTCTGGACGCTCGCGGAGGTGCGCGACGGAGCGATTCACTCCGTTTCGTGGGAACTGCTTGCCTGGGGACGGAAACTCGCCGACAAGCTCGGAAGTCGGCTCGCGAGCGTCGTCCTGGGCTCGGGCGTCGCGGACAAGACGGACAGCCTGATCCATCACGGCGCGGACGTCGTCTACGTCGTCGACGAGCCCGAACTCGCGACCTACCGGCCGGACGCGTACAACGCGGTCCTCGTCTCGCTCGTGAAGGAGTACAAACCGGAGATCTTCATCGCGTCGGCGACGACGACCGGGCGGACCGTCATGCCAGTGCTCTACGTGGACCTCGAGACGGGCCTCACGGCGGACTGCACCGGCCTCGACATCGATCCCGAAACGAAGCTTCTGCTCCAGACGCGGCCCGCGATCGGCGGCAACGTCATGGCCGATATCCGGACGCCCAACACCAGGCCCCAGATGTGCACGGTGCGTCCGCGCTCCAAACGGCCGCTCGCGCCCGACGCGAACCGGCGCGGCGAGGTCATCGTCAAACGCGGCGCCGCCGCGGATCTGGCCTCCGTCTTTGAACGCCTCTCCTTCGACCGCGAAAAGGCCGTCGGCCTGCCGATCCAGGACGCGGAAATCATCGTCGCGGGCGGCAAGGGCATGAAGAACCCGAAGAACTTCGCGCTGCTCGAAGAACTCGCCCGACGGCTCGGCGGCTCCGTCGGCGCGTCGCGCCAGGCCGTGGACCTCTCCTGGGCGCCCTACTCGGCCCAGGTCGGCCTCTCCGGAAAGTCCGTCACGCCGAAAATCTACATCGCCTGCGGCATCTCGGGCGCGGTGCAGCACCTGGCGGGAATGTCCGCCGCGGATACGGTCATCGCGATCAACACCGATCCGGACGCCCCCATCTTCCGCGTCGCGGACATCGGAATCATCGGAAACGCGATGGAGATCGTCCCCAAGCTCATCGACATGTGTCCGGGCGGATGCGGCAGGAAGGGAGGCGAGGCCCGATGACGCGGGAATACGGCAAAGTCACGCCCGAAATCGTCGCGGAGCTCCGCGGCGCGGCGGGCGCGCGAAACGTCGTCACGGACGACAAGGACACGATGGAGAACTACTCCTACGACGAGGCGGGACAGATCTTCGGCTGCATGCCCGACGTCGTCATCCGCGTGGACAACACGGAACAGGTCTCGGCCGTCATGAAGATCGCGTCGAGACACAAGATCCCCGTCACGCCGCGCGGAGCGGGCAGCGGACTGGCCGGATCGGCAGTCCCGGTTCACGGGGGCATCGTCCTGTCGCTCGAAAAGATGAACCGGATCCTCGAGATCGACC
>CAZVUT010000425.1:0-2104 GCA_964630155.1 uncultured Synergistaceae bacterium | reverse complement strand
CTGACTGCGATCACGGGCTTGAAAAACGGGCGGCTCGTCGATTTTCCCGAGACGAATGAACTCTTGGCGCTGGCAATCGAGGAAGCCGTCGCCGTCGCGACGAAAAAAGGCGTTCGGGTGAACGTCGCGGAACCAGTGCGGCACACGCGCGAGATAGCGAAGAAGACGGCCGGGAACAGGTCCTCGATGCTGCAGGATGTCTGTCGTCACAGACAGACGGAGATATCCGTCATCAACGGAGCGATCGTCGAAGAAGGCCGGCGTCTGGGGGTTCCGACTCCCGTCAACGCTGTCCTCGCCAACCTTGTAGCGGTTCGCGAGAAGACGTATGATGAATCGGAATTTGCTCTCTTGTAGAGCATGACGAGACGACAGGAGGGGTTTGCAATGACGTGGAAACGGAGACTGGCGGTTCTTCTGTGCGGTGTTCTGGCTGTCGGTGCGTGCGCGACGTTCGCCTGCGCCGAGGCGAAGTACTCGTACAAACTGGGACACTCGGTGAGCGAAAAACACCCCTACCATCTGGGCGCCGAACGATTCAAGGCCCTTGTCGAGAAAGAGACGAAGGGCGACGTCTCAATCTCCCTGTTTCCGAACAACCAGCTCGGAACGGGGGAGCGGGATCTTCTCGAAGGACTGCAGCTCGGCACGGTCGATTTCTACGTCGGTTCGACCGGTCCGATGGGCGGGTTCGAGAAGAAATTCATGCTCTTTGATTTCCCCTTCCTCTTCAAATCGAAACAGCACGCCTACAACACCCTGGACGGAAAGACCGGACAGTATGTCATGGGGCTTCTCGAAAAGCAGGGGTTGAAGGGGCTTGCCTGGTACGAAAACGGCTTCCGTCACGTGACCAACTCCAGGCGTCCGATCGCGGTCCCGGCCGATGCGAAGGGACTGAAGCTGCGTACGATGGAGAACAAGGTCCACATGGCGATCTGGAAGGCGCTCGGAGCGGACCCGACTCCGATGGCGTGGGGGGAGATCTTTACGGCGCTGCAGCAGGGAACGGTGGACGGACAGGAAAACCCCATTCCGGTCATTTACACGTCGAAAGTCTACGAGGTCCAGAAGCATCTCTCCCTGACGGGGCATGTCTTCTCGCCTGCGATGATCATCATGAGCAAGGCGAAATTCGACGCTCTGCCGAAGGAGTATCAGACGATCGTCCTGAAGGCGGCCGTGGAATCCGCGACCTATCAGCGCGAGCAGATCACGTCGATGGAGAACGAACAGGTAGCGAAGCTGAAAGAACTCGGGATGACCGTGACGACTCCCGACACCGCGGCGTTCCTTGAGGCGACGAAGCCCGTTTACGAGCAGTTCAAGGGAGAACTCGGAGCCGACGCAAAGCTCCTCGACGAAATCATCGCGGGAAAATAGACGGAGCAGGAGCGGGGCGCGAAGCATCGATTCGCGCCCCGCTCGCATGGGGGTGGCCGGAAACATGCGGATTCTCAGAAAGCTTCTCGGGTGCGTCAATACCGTCACCGAATATATCGTAAGCGCCCTTCTCGTCCTTATGGTCGTGGTGGTTTTTTTGCAGGTGATCTTTCGCTTCGTGCTCCATGCGTCGCTTCCATGGTCCGAGGAACTGTCACGCTATATTCTCGTGTGGCTGTCGTTTCTCGGCGCCGCGATCGGCGTCAGACGAGGAGCGCACATCGGCGTGGAAGTCGTGGTTTCGCTTTTCCCGAAGACGCTGAACGTCGCGGCGAAAGTGTTCGTGCATACGGTCAGCATGGTGTTTTTCTCGCTTCTCATCCTTTACGGATGGAGAATTCTCGGCGTCGTCGGCCGTCAGCTTTCGCCCGCGATGGAATGGTCCATGGCGATTCCCTATTCCGCGATATGTGTCGGCGGCGTTCTGATGCTCGCGTATGCGCTGGAGCATGCCGTGGATGTCGCGACGGGGAAGGAGAGGACCCATTCATGACCTCCCTCCTCTTCTGCTCGCTACTCGCACTGTTTTTCCTGAACGTGCCGATCGCCGTTTCGATCGGATTGGCCTCGGCGGCGGCTCTCATCTTCACGAGTTCCATCCCGCCGGTCGTTCTCGTGCAGAAAATGTTCACGGCGACGGATTCGTTTCCCCTTATGGCCG
>CAZVUT010000424.1:0-2120 GCA_964630155.1 uncultured Synergistaceae bacterium | reverse complement strand
CCCTTTGATTCCCACGGATACGGCAGCCCGAGAAGCGCCGGGAATACGTCAACCTCGACCAGCGGCGCCGGGAGACTTCCCCACGTCCGGCTCATGCGATCCCCCCGCGAGGAAGGAATTCCTCGCCCGTTTCGTCAGATACCGCACCTTTGAAAATCCGCAACCCTTCGGCAAGCGTCCGCGCTTCGATGCGCTTTACCTGAGCCTCATACCACGCGACACGTTCAGCGTACAACGTTTCGGCGATTGCCTTTTCAAGTTCCACGTTCGCGTCCAAAATCGCCCTCGCCGCTTCCACACTCGCATCCGGTCCGGCCAGGGAGAGACGCCCGCCCATAGGGGCGAACGTCACCCCCTTTCCTTCGACAGTTTTCCGGAAGGTTCCCGGATCAATGTCACGCTCGGTCCCGTTGAGAAGTATCTTCATGGTCAGAGCCCCAAAACGGCGAATGGATCACAAACCGGTTCCGATTCGACGCGAGGGAGGGAACCGCTCCCCGGCTTTTCGCAGGGAAGGAAAACAAGCTCGTCCGGTCCCATTCGCTTTACTTCGCTAAAGTTTTGCCCCTTATCGTAGTCTGCGTAGTCCGCGTAGTCCACGGAGGGTAAAACACCCTCTAAACCCGCATCGGTACTGGATTCGCTCTGGACTACGCTCTGGACTACGCCGTAGTCTGCCGTAGTCTCAGGACCATCCGGACTACGCGGACTACGCGGACTACACCGGACTACGGAGACTACAGGGACTACGGAGACTACGCTTTCATCATCATCATTTTTCTCTCTTTCAGGGGAAGGGATGTAATACTGCCCCCGAGAAGAGACGTTCACCACTCCCTCATGCACCATTTTCCTGATAAGATTTTTTGTTGTGCTCCGGTTCTTCCCGAGGGATTCCGCGATATACGATGAAGAGACAGGTTCCCCTGCCGCGTCACGAATCACCTTGACAATTTCCCGCCGCTCTTCGGACATACGCACTTCCGCAACGGAGGACGATTCAGCTTTCCATCCGGGAGCTTCCCACGAAAGCGCTATATCGTCGTCATGCTCGATATCGCGCCCGCTCCGCTGCAAGATCGCCGTGTTTTCCCCTCGCGTTCGCTTTAATGCAAGAATCGCGTCGGCCGCCGCGGGGAGTCCCATTGATCCGTTCAGCGATTCGAGAAAGTCCGCTTCCTTACTCCCGCCTTTTTTAAGGTGGTGAACCAATTCCAGCGCAACGGCGTATCTGTCTGCAAGCCCTTTGACTTCCGCGACGGTTTGATAGTCTGCGTCGAAAGCGTTCTTTTTCGCGTCGCCGCCCGGCTTGACCTTGCCCCAGGTATCGAGACACACAAGACGCGGCTTGTTCGCCTGAATCCACCCTTCGAGGAATTCCATGCCGCCTTTGTCGAGTCGCGGGAGTTCGGTCATAAGGTGAAGGTTTTCAGGAATGTCCCGCATATCTCCGACGAGCGCCGCTATCCGCTTCCGAAGTCTGAGCGGGGAGTCTTCGAGACTCACGTACAGAACCGGCCCCTTGTGCGTCTTCATCCCGAGGAAGGGAGTTCCGTTTGCAACCGCCAGACACATCTGTAGCGCCATCCAGCTTTTCCCCATTTTCGGGGGAGACGCGAGTACCGAAAGCCCCGCGGGGACAAGATCGTCAACGGCCCATTCGCGTTCGGGAATGTCGGCCTTGTACAGATCCATCGCAGTGAAGACTTTCGGCTCCCACTTCACCGGCCCCTTGCGAGAAGGCGCCTTCTGTCGCGCCGCTTCGAGCTTTTGCCGAAACTGCCTTTGCGCCTCTTCGGAACCGAGTTCAACGGCGACGTCGCACCAGTCGCAATGCGGGATTGCGCCGTCAGGGATACACGGCAGGAAACCGGCTCCGCACTCCCGTATAGCCTTTTCCCCGGCGCCGTCATGGTCAACGGCGAGGACGATTTCCGCGCCCGGACGCTTCTCTTTGAGCCGTCGCGCTATCACCGGGACGTTCGACGCACCGAAGCAAATGATCGTCGGGTATCCTGTCGATTCGTAGACGCTCGCGCCGGTTGAAAAACCCTCGCACAAGACAACCGGCCCTCCGGCCGACAGATCCCCGAGAAGGTGAAACGCGCCGGATTTCTGCC
>CAZVUT010000423.1:0-2122 GCA_964630155.1 uncultured Synergistaceae bacterium | reverse complement strand
GGGCTCGACGCCTTCCGGACCGACCTCGCGAAGTGGAAGGCCATCTTCCGGGGGCGCATAACGGTCATCGACGACAGCGGCAAGGTCATCCTCGACAGCGACGCCGACCCCGCGACGCTCGAAAACCACAGGGATCGCCCGGAGGTGAAGGTCGCGCTCGCCGGAGGCGAAGGAACGAGCCTCCGGTGGAGCGGCAGCCTGAACACCTACATGCTCTACGCGGCGCGCCGCACGGATGCGGCCGGCCGGGCGCTGCTCGTTCGCGTCGCGCTGCCGCTCGACACGCTCCGAAAAACGCTCGCCACGATCCGGGACCGTTTCCTGATCTTCCTGCTGCTCGGCGCCGTCGTCGTCTACCTCGTCGGCGCGTGGACCGTGCGGCGCTTCTTCCGGCCGCTCGAACGGATCGTCGACTCGGCGGACCGCATCGCGGACGGCGAGGACGCCCGGTTCCCGCTGATGTCGGACCCCGACCTCCGGCGTTTGACCGGAGCGCTCAACGCAATGTCCGAAAAACTCCGGGGCGCGCTCGACGAACTCCGGTCCGAGCGCGAGGATCTCTCGCGGATCGTCACGTCGCTTCCCGTGGGCGTCATCCTGCTCGACGACGCGAAAAAGGTGCGCTACATCAACAACGTGGCGGTCTCCCTGCTCGACATCCGCCCGGCCGTCGAACCCGGCATCCCTGCGGAACGGATCCTCCCGGCGGCGGACATCTACACACTGATCGAAGAGTCCATCGCAGGGAAGGACGCCTGCCTCGAACTGGACCTTCCGGGAAACAGGAGACGTTTTCTGCGAATCTGCGCGCGACGAACGACGACGGGAACGCTGCTCGTCCTCACCGACCTTACGGAGGAACGCGCGCTCGAACAGTCCAGGAGGGACTTCATCGCCGACGCGGGCCACGAGCTCCAGACGCCTCTCACGGCCGTCCGCGCCGCCGCGGAATATCTCCTTGAGGAAGAGGACGAGGAGTCACCGCAGCGCAAGTGTCTCGTCACGATCATCGAACAGCAGGAACGCATGACGAAGCTCGTGGACGACCTCCTTCTCCTCTCTCGCGTCGAAGGGCAGCCGCCCCGGGACGACCCGGAGCCCGTGGACCTCTCGGGCATCGTTTCGCTGCTCGTGAACGAGCTTCGCGGCCATCCGCTCGCAGGCGTCATCCGCGTTGAGGCGGACATCACGCCCGGGGCGACCGTGAACGGACGCCGGGAGGATCTCGCCCGCGCCGCGCAGAACGTCCTCGAAAACGCCGTGAAATACGTTCACGAGCGCTTCGGTTCGGAGGAGGGTGGGCGCATCGACGTCTCCCTGCAGCCGGGGGAAGGGCGTTATTTCCTGCTCGTCCGGGACAACGGCGTCGGCATTACGGAAGAATCCGCCGCGCGCATCTTCGAGCGCTTCAGCCGCGGGGACTCGCACCGCGCCCGCGGGCGATGGGGCAAGGGCGGATATGGGCTCGGACTCGCGATCGCAAAACGCATCGTCGCGGGGTACGGCGGAGATATCCGCCTCCTGCGAAGCGACGAAGGCGCGAGCTTCGAGATCGAACTTCCCGCGCTCTCCTGACCCGAACCCGCGGGAAATCGATGGAAGAGACACGGCGAGGGGCCTCCGACAACACGGAGGTCCCTCGTTTCGCGTTCACGGACGGACGATGTCGATGATCAGGATCTCCGGCGGCGCCAGCAATCGCACCGGGGGACCCCACGTCCCGGCCCCGCGCGAAACAGCGACGACGCCCCGCCCGTCGGGCCGATGCACTCCCGCAGCCAGACCGTTCACGCGGTTCACGAGCAGCGAGAAAGGAAAGATCTGCCCCCCGTGCGTGTGGCCGGAGAGTTGCAGATCGAACCGCCCCTCCGACAAGGGCGAGAGCGACGGCCGGTGTTTGAGAAGCATCGCGAACGCGCCATCCGCCCCGTCGAGCAGCCGCCGTTCCGTCGCCTCGTCGTAGGCGCCCGTCGCCGGGTCGTCGACGCCCGCAACGTACAGCCACGGTTCGGGAGCAACGGCCCGGTTTCGCAGCACGGCGATCCCCGCCGAGCGCAAAAACCCGACCGCCTGTCCGAGCCCGGCGATCATCTCGTGATTCCCCGTCACCGCAAGCGTCGGA
>CAZVUT010000422.1:0-2123 GCA_964630155.1 uncultured Synergistaceae bacterium | reverse complement strand
CCCGGTCCGGAGCCCTGCGGATTCCCGGCTCGAAGGGCTGCGTTTCCGGCAGTTCGTTCCATTCAAAGGCGCGAGAGAGTTTTTCCACGTCCATCTTCTTCATTCCTCCGGTTTTTTTTAAAAACTTCGTCTCAGGCGAACGACCGCTCGACGACGTCCCGGACGTCGTGCGCGCGTTTCTCGACGCGTTCGAGAACGGCGAGCGCGTCCGAGCGCATCCGGGCGCAAAAATCCGCGTCCGCGATCGAAAGCAGGTTGATCCGCACGTTGTAGGCCGCGCCCACGGCAGCGGCGTTCGCGGCCAGCGCCGCGACGCCGGCGTCGGAGAGCGCGTTTTTGTTCCCCATCGCCGCGACGTCGTGCGAAAGGGCGACGACCCGCTCGCACAGGCGGAGCGTCTCGAGCGGAACGCGGGCCGCGCCCTTCATGGCCTCCTGCATTGCCGCCCTTCGCGCCGCCTTTTCGTCGTCCGTCCCCTTCGGGAGCTTCAGCGCCTGCATGTAGGCGTTGAAGGCCTCCGTGTCTTCCTCCATGAGCGAGAGGAACCGCTTGGACAGTTCATCCCCCTCGCGGACCGCCGTTTCCATTTTCGCCCATACGTCCGCCTGTTCACCCGTCCCCGGAGCGACCGGCCTGCCGGCGGAGAGCCGCCCCACCATCGCGACGAGCGAGGCGCCGAGCGCGCCGCAGAGCGCGGCTACCGTACCACCGCCGGGCGCCGGGGAATCGGAGCCGAGGTCCGAGAGAAAATCGCGCACCGTCAAATCGAAGAGTTTCATGATTGTCCTCCTGTCTGTTCCCGAAGTCGCCCGGGGATCAGTCGAGCGGTCCCACGCGCTCTTCGACCGCCCGGACGACCGCGCCGCTCCGCACGAGTCCGCAGACGGCGTCCATGAGCGGGGCCAGGTACGTATCGCGTTCCACGAACGGGGCGCCGGTCCGGACGCAGTCGCGCGCGGCGGATGTCCCGGCGGCGGGCGTCAGCGGCAGGCTGAAGTCGAGCGCCTGCGCGGCCGTGAGCAGCTCCACGCCGAGAACCTTCACGGCGTTTTCGAGGATGGTCCGCCCCTTGCGCGCCGAATAGGCGCCCATCGAGACGTGATCCTCCTGGTTCGCCGAGGTGGGGATCGAATCGACCGACGACGGGTGCGCGAGGACCTTGTTCTCCGAGACGAGCGCCGCGGAGACATATTGCGGGATCATGAAGCCGCTGTTGAGTCCGCTGCCCGTCACGAGGAACGGAGGAAGTCCGGAGAGGGATTCGTCGACGAGGCGGGCCTGGCGTCGTTCGGAGATGCTCGCGATCTCCGCCGCCGCGATGCCGAAGTAGTCCATGGCGAGCGCGAGCGGTTCGCCGTGGAAGTTCCCCTGGCTGATGACGGCCTGGTCTTCCGGGAAGATCAGCGGGTTGTCGGTGACGGAGTTGATTTCCGTTTCCAGCACCCCCCACACGTGATCCATCGCGTCGCGGCAGGCTCCGTGGACCTGCGGGGCGCAACGCAGCGAATAGGCGTCCTGGACGCGCGTTCCCTTGTTCTGTTCCAGGATCTCGCTTCCGGCGAGCAGCCGGCGAAGGTTCGACGCGACGAGCCCCTGTCCCCTGTGGGGCCGGAGGGCGTGGGGTCTGGGATCGAACGCGGCCGTCACGCCGTGCATCGCCTCGAGCGACATCGCGACCGCGATATCGGCCGTGCGGACGAGGTTTTGCGCGTCGAACACGGCGAGAACGCCCACCGCAGCCATCGCGGCCGTCCCGTTGTTGAGCGCGAGCCCTTCCTTGGCTTCCAGTTCGAGCGGCTCCATGCCGCAGTGCGAAAGGGCCTTCGCGGCGGGCATGCGTTCGCCCTTATAGTGACAGTCGCCAAGGCCGAGCAGGGCGATGCCGAGGTGCGAAAGCGGGCAGAGGTCGCCGCTTGCGCCGACGGACCCCTGACTCGGGATGACCGGAAGGATGCCGGCGTTGAGCATGTCGCACAGGCGCTGCACCGTTGACACCCGGATTCCCGAATGCCCTCTCGCGAGCGTGTTGATCCGGAGCGCCATGATCGCGCGGACGACGTCTTCCGGGAAGGGCTCCCCGACGCCGCACGCGTGACTCCGCAGGAGGTTGGACTGCAATGTCC
>CAZVUT010000421.1:0-2125 GCA_964630155.1 uncultured Synergistaceae bacterium | reverse complement strand
CCATCATCCGGGCGCTCGCGTCGCTTCAGCCGGACGTCGTCATCAACTGCATCGGTCTGATCAAGCAGCTCTCCGGCGCCCAGGACCCGCTGACCTCCATCACGGTGAACTCGCAGCTCCCCCACCGGATCTCGCTCGTCTGCAGGACCGCCGGCGCACGCCTGATTCACCTCGGAACGGATTGCGTCTTCGACGGGTCGAATGGATCGTACCGCGAAAGCGATCCATCGGACGCGAAGGACCTCTACGGGCGGACGAAATACCTCGGGGAGGTCTACTACGAGCCTCATTGCGTCACGTTGCGGACGTCGATCATCGGACACGAGATCAAGGGAATGCTCTCGCTCGTCGAATGGTTCATGGCCCAGCGCGGCGCCGTAAAGGGCTATACGAAAGCCATTTACTCCGGACTGACGACCGTCGAGCTCGCGCGGGTCGTCGTCGACTACGTCCTCCCCAATCCTCAACTGACCGGGCTCTATCACCTCTCGGTCGATCCGATCTCGAAACACGACTTGCTCCGACGCATTGCGGAGACCTACGGGAAGAAAATCGCCATTGTCGCGGACGACGCCGTCGCGATCGACCGGTCGCTCGACTCCTCACGCTTCCGGCGGGCGACCGGCTACGCCCCGGACGACTGGACCGGGCTTGTGCGCGACATGTACAATGATTATCTGTCCTGCCCATACTACCGGACATACGACGACACCGATATCAGGAAAGGAACCTCTGAAGAATGATCTTTCAGGACAAACGCGTTCTCGTCACAGGAGGGACCGGCTCCCTCGGCAAGGTGTTGACGCGCCGGTTGCTCTCCGGATCGCACGGCACGCCGGCGAAGGTCGTCATCTTCTCGCGCGACGAGGCCAAGCAGCACTACATGCGCGTCGAATACCAGCAGCGCGCGCGCGCGACCGACGAAATCATCTACGACAACTTCCGGCAGCTCCTGGAATTCCGCATCGGGGACGTCCGCCGCTACGACAGCATCCTCCCGGCGGTCCGCGACGCGGACATCGTCATCAACGCGGCCGCGCTCAAGCAGGTTCCGAGCTGCGAATACTTCCCCTACGAAGCCGTCCTCACGAACATCGCGGGCGCGGAAAACATCGTCCGCTCCATCCGGGAGCACGGACTTCGCGTGGAAACCGTCGTCGGCGTCTCGACCGACAAGGCGTGCAAACCCGTCAACGTCATGGGAATGACGAAAGCCGTCCAGGAGCGCGTCTTCATCGCGGCGAACATCCTGACCCCCGGCACGCGATTCATCTGCGTCCGCTACGGAAACGTGCTCGCCTCGCGCGGATCGGTCATCCCGCTCTTCCACGAACAGATCGCGCACGGCGGCCCAATCACCGTCACGACGCCCGACATGACGCGCTTCCTGCTCCCGCTGGAACGCGCCGTGGACACCATCGTCGAGGCCATCGGGAACGCGCGTCGCGGCGAGACCTACATCCCGAGGATTCCGTCCTCCCGCGTCATGGACATCGCGACGACGCTCGTCGGCGACAAGGACATTCCGATCGTCGTCACGGGCATCCGCCCCGGCGAGAAGATCCACGAAATCATGGTGTCCGAAGAGGAAGGCGCGCGAACGATCGAGCGGAACGGGTACTACGTCATCCGCCCGATGCTGCCGGAAATCGACGGAAGCGACCTTGAAGGCCCGGCGCTCGGCCGGGAATACAGCTCGGGCGACTTCGTCATGACCCCGGAGGAAACGAAAGCCCTGCTCGTCTCCCAGCGCCTCATGCCCGGGGACGCGCTCACGTTCGACGGAGAATTCCTGCGATGAACGTCATGACGATCGTCGGCACGCGCCCGGAGATCATCAAGCTCTCTCGCGTCATCGCCCTCCTCGACGAACATACGGATCACACGCTCATCCACACGGGACAGAATTTCGACTACGAACTCGGGGAAATTTTCTTTCGCGAAATGGAGATCCGCAAGCCGGACGTCTTCCTCGACGCCGCGCGCGACAACGCCGCCGCTACGATCGGCGAGGTCATCGCGCGTTCCGACGCGATCATGGCCGAGAGGATGCCGGACGCGCTCCTGCTCCTCGGCGACACGAACAGCTGCCTCTCCTGCATCGCCGCCAAGCGCCGCAGGATCC
>CAZVUT010000420.1:0-2127 GCA_964630155.1 uncultured Synergistaceae bacterium | reverse complement strand
GACCGTTCGGCCCGCGTCGCCATCGGATGCATCGAAGCGGCGATGCGCCGGAATCCGCGTCCCGACCCCCGGCACCGGCTCATTCACTGTCAGATCATGACGCCTGCAATGTGGGGACGAATGGCGGACCTCGGGATCGTTGCGGACATCCAGCCCCGTTTCACAGCCTCGGACTGGCCCATGGTGACGCCCAGGATCGGCGAAGCGCGCGCCCGCGACAGTTACGCGTGGAAGCGGATGTCGCAGCGCGGCGTCCGGCTGTCCGGCGGTTCGGACTGCCCGATCGAGCCCGTCGACCCGCTGCTCGGCATCCGGTGCGCGATGACACGAACGGACGAAAACGACCTTCCGTCCGGAGGCTGGAGATCGGCGGAATGCCTGTCGCCGCGCGACGCGCTTGCGCTCTATACGACGGGCGGCGCGTGGGCGGGGCGGTCGGAAGGGGATCGCGGCGCGCTCGAACCCGGGCGGATCGCGGACATCACCGTCTTCGCCGGGGACTACGAGCGAGATCCGGCGGGCGCATGTCTGAAAAACGACGTCCGGTTCGTCATGAGCGCGGGGAGGGTGGTCGTCGACCGGCTCGGCTAGATTCGCTTCTTCTCCTTGCCGATCGCGCGGATCTCGTACTCTCCGGAATCGCAGAAAAGCTCCACGGTGCGGCCGTGGTTTCCGCCTGTCTCTTCGGCGATAAGCGGGATGCCGAGCTTCTTGAGAGCCGCCTTGCACGCGTCGGTATTCTGGGGGCCGATGCGAAGGACCGAGTCCCCGCCGCCTCCGATCGCGAACATCTGGGCGCCTCCCGCGATCTTGGCGACGATGCGGGCCTTGCTCGCGCCGGCTTTCAGCATCATGTCCAGCAACATCGGCACGCCGGTGTCCGCGAACTTTCCGGGGTTGAAGTCCGTCGTCTTCGAGAGGGAGGAAGACGGCAGCATGACGTGGACCAGACCGCCGATCCGGTTCACGCTGTCGAACATCGCAACGCCGATGCACGATCCGAGGCCCAGCGTCGTGACGGAATCGGGGTTCCTCACGACGGCGGCTTCGGCTATTCCGACACGCGCGTTAGCCATCTATGCGCACTCCCAACGCCGCGAACATGCGGCCGAACGATTCCGGATCCGGAAGCAGGAACAGTCGCCCCGATCCTCCCGAAAGGCTCGAACCTTCCGGGGTGATGCCCGCGTCGATCATGATCGCCTCGTCCGCGCTCCGGCCGATTTCCGAGAGGCTGAAGCTCAGGATCGCGCCCGCCATGTCCACCGCGAGCGTCGGAACGGACGGAAGCAGCTCGAAACCGAGAAAATCCGACATGGCCGTCATGCAGGAACCGATGACGATATTTCCCGTCTCCTGCAGGACGGAGAACCCCATTTCGGAAATTCCGTCGTCCTCCACGGCCCCCGTCACGTGACGGATCAGCGCAGTAGCCTGATCCATGCCGATGACGAAGAGGATATTCCCCGCGATGCTGCCGTCGAATCGCGTGTACACCGTGGCGACGGGCGTTTCCGCGCCTCCGGCGAAGTCGACGATCTCGTTGAAGGGCATGGACATCACCCGGGTCACCTTCATGTCGACCCTGGTCCCGAGCAGGCCCGAAAGGGCGCTCGCCGCGTTTCCGGCCCCGATGTTTCCGATCTCGCGGAGAACATCGAGATGCATGGCGTCCAGCCGGGGCATCCCGTCGCTCATGCGAACGCCTCCTGATTGACGGAATCGCCGATCGCTCGGTCGGTCACCCGGATATGATTGAAGATCCAGCCGACCAGCATGTCCCGCAGCGCCGTCGCCTCGGCGCGCGTCAACGGGCGCTCCGCGAGGGTGCAATTGACGTCGTACACCTGCTTCACGAACCGGGAATGCTCGTCGCGGTGCGCCTTGAAAGCGCGGTGCCTGTTGCGGATCATGATGAGCTCTTCCGCGCCGAAATGCTGGATGACGTACCCGGTCAGGTAATTGATCGTGTTCTCGATCTCCCGCGAATCCATCCGTTCGGTCGCCTCCGAGAACGCGTTCACGCGCTCGATGAGCTTGCGGTGCTGGTCGTCGATGATGCCGATCCCGACGGACAGGCTTTCGTCCCATTCCACTCTCATGTGCGTCACTCCCCGACGGCCCGTT
>CAZVUT010000419.1:0-2129 GCA_964630155.1 uncultured Synergistaceae bacterium | reverse complement strand
GGAATCCAGAACGAACACATTTCCGTCAAAATGTCCGAATCCTCTCCACCCCCTTTTGTCTGTCCAGAGATCGAACTCGTGCGTCGCAGGCGGCTTCGGATTCCCTTCCAGCGTCTTGAAATCAAGGCGCTTCACGTTGGCATCGCCGCTCCTTCCGGACTCCAGAAACCGGGCGAGATCGTCGAGGCGTTCGTTGAACTGTGACCGTCGCTCCATGTCGAAATCCTTCATCGTCTCTTCGGCGGCTTTCGTGAAACGGATTTTCGCGGACGACGACGGAAGAACCCTTTCAGCGTACAGATCAGGGCGAATCCGGCGCCAAAGCAAATCACCCCAGGGGGAAAAGACACATTCCTCTCCGGCGCAATACACCAACGTCTCGGGAAGCGACGCGCACTCCGCCCGCTTCACTCCGTCGCTCCAACCCAGACGCCGGAAGAGGTCGATATTGTCGCGAATCACCCTCTTCGTGCCATCGTCCAGGTCGAGCGGCAGACGGGGAATCCGAAGGAGGGACTCCTCTCCCTCGAACACGTAAACGCTCTCGTCGGCGAAAAACATCCCGAGGGTCTGTAAAAACCCCTGCAAGACCTTGAAGCCGCCGACGAGATTGAAGACGACGCGAAACTTCTGGTCGCGATAGCCCCTGATCGTCTCGTCGCACCATCGCACGAGGCGGGACATCCCCTCGCGGAACGAGTCCGCGTTCTTCGTGTTCAGCCCCTCGACCGCTTGCGATTGCGCGTTTTGTTTCTGTTTGAGCATCCAATCAACAAGAATCCCGGCCACGCATTCTCCCTGATAGGTGTCCGTATGCAGGAAGATATGGGTGTTCCGGCTCGCGTTCGAGAGCGTATTCCCGTAGTACGAGATCAATCCGTGAAGCTCCGCGCTCACGCGTTTCACGTCCTCGGGCGAGGAGGAAAACAGCTTTTCACGGACACACCGCACCCGGTCGTCCACCTTCCGAAGATCTTCCTCGCTATACTCCCGTTTGCCGTAATTCGCCGTCCTTCTGAGAAGATCCCTCATTTCCCCGTCCGCGCCGTTCGTTAAAGAACTCGTCCCGCATGACGACACCATCACGAGTTGCTCCATTCCATCACGCTCCTTCCATCTCGATCACGACAACCACGACTGCAAGAATCCCGCTTCACGCCGCGTATATCATGAATGGGTCTGACCGGACCTCGAGGACTCACTCATATTTTGAATGCACCTGTCGCCCAACGATGACATGAAAGCCTCGGCGATTTCCATGAGCATGCGCTCCTGTATCCTCTGGACGACCTCCTTCATGGTGCTCTCACTTCGAGCGAGCGCCCTGGCGACGCGGCCGTGTCGTTCGAGATGCTCGCTGACCCAATTCTGCGGGTCGCCGGCGTACTCGTCGCTCGCGCAGACAGCATCAACCAGGACGTCTTTGTAGTGCGTGTTTCCGATGATCGCGTCAAGGCAGCAATCCGCCGCCCAAAGGCCCCAGTCATCGTCGATCGTGCACTTGGTGCAATCCGTCAGGAGCTTCCGCACCCAATCCGGGGCATCGGGGCGCAATCGGACGAAAAGTCGGCCTTCGTCGTTATTGTATCGCTCAAGAAACGAACTCACTTCATTCGCACATTCATGCAGTTCCTTCCATTCGCGCGATTCCATGTCCATGTCAATTTCCATGTCCATTTCCTTGTCCATTCCCTTTTCCCCCTCTCCGTATCGCAGAGCCGTCCTAACACATGCGGTTTCCTCGGGAAGAAGCGTACCCCGGCGAAACGGCGCACTCCCGCGCCTATGTTTCAGCCCCAACACGTGTCGATCGAAAAATGAGTCTGCCCCCCGCATCACGCCGCGCTTCGTGTATATTATAAAATGTTTTAGTGAAGATATGCGCCTTGCACGCAAGCGCTCTCCGGCGCCGCTTTACGCTCTAAAACTTCCCGATCGCATTCGTCGTTACTCCTTCCGCGGCGCATTAACGACAGGGAGAGCCGAAGTGTCTTCGACGGATCAAAACAGCTCACCCTGGATCGGGACGGCGTTCTTCTTGTGGTCTTCGTGCATCTTTATAAACTCTTCGGGTGAAGACATCGCCGCGTCGAAGAGCCCACGCACCACAAGCGCTTTGTAGAGGGCGG
>CAZVUT010000418.1:0-2149 GCA_964630155.1 uncultured Synergistaceae bacterium | reverse complement strand
CTCGAGTCCGGAGACTCCGCCGTTTCCGGTAATTCGCTCTGCCGCTCCCTTGGATGCTCACGCCAGGCCGTATGGAAAAACATCAGGAGCCTTTTGAATGAAGGATTCCGCATCACCGGGAAACCGCACGAAGGATACAGGCTCGAGGCCCTTCCGGAATACGATCTCGCGCCTTCTCTGATCGCAGCGTCGCTGGGCGACGGAGCGGAATGGAACGGGACCGTGCTTTTGTACGAAACCGTATCGTCCACCCAACTCGTCGCAAAAGATCTCGCAAGAAAAGGAGCGGCGCACGGCACGGTCATTCTCGCAGAAAACCAGCGCCAGGGTAGAGGGCGTTTGGACCGTTCCTGGACAATGTGTCCCGGCGAGGGACTCGCGATGTCCGTGGTTCTCTCACCCCGAATGAAACCACATCAGTTGCAGCTCGTGAATCTGGCGGCGGGAATGGCGGTCCGAAAGGCGATCGAGGATGAGGCCCGTGTCTGCTGTTCGCTGAAATGGCCGAACGACGTTCTCTTCTCGGGCCGGAAAGTTTCCGGAATTCTATCGGAGGCGTCTCTCGACCAGGACCGGGTTGTGTTTGTGGTGACAGGCATAGGGATCAACGTCAACACGGCGGTCGATGACTTCCCGATGGAACTGTCGGACTCGATGATGTCCCTGAAGGCGGCCTCCGGACGGTCCGCGCATCGCGGACTTCTGGCCGCAAACGTGCTGACGGAACTTCTTCGACATATGCGCAGGCTCGAAAACGACACAGCAGGCTTCCTGGACGCGTACCGTGCTTCGTGTTCCTCTTTGGGACAAGACGTTCTCGTGAATACGGGAGAGGAAGAATGCGAAGGGAAGGCGCTGGACATCTGCGACACCGGAGAACTGATCGTGTCGACCCGGGATGGGGTACGACGATTCGCCGCGGCGGATGTCGTTCACGCGTCATTTCCCGCGTTGCGATCTTCCCTGCTATAATGTGTACAATACCGATCCGGTGAGAGGAGGGAGTATCCGTGCGTCTGACGGAAATGTCACGAACAAGCGGCTGAGCGGCGAAAATAGGTCCGGCGGACCTGGCGAAAGTTTTGCAGTCGTTGCCCAAAAGACACGGGAGTTTCCTTTTGACGGATTGGGATTCCGGAGAAGACGCGGCTGTCTGGATGATCGATAGCGAACGCGCCGGAATATTGACCGTCGATTTCATCACTCCTGTCGTCGATGATCCGAAGCAATGGGGCGCCATTGCGGCGGCGAATTCTCTGAGCGATGTCTACGCGATGGGCGGCCGTCCGCTCGTCGCCCTCAATGTCGTTGGTTTTCCGTCGAAAAAGCTGGATCTCTCCATCCTCCAATCCGTGCTTGCCGGAGGCATGGAAAAGGTGACGGAATCCGGCGCCTTCCTGGCGGGAGGGCACAGTGTCGAAGACGAAGAACCGAAATTCGGACTCGTCGTTTTCGGAGAAGTCCCCGCACGACGGATCTGGAAGGTTTCCGGAGCCCGTCAGGGAGACGTGATTATCCTCACGAAGCCGCTCGGAACGGGCGTCATTGCAACGGCGATCAAGGCCGATATGACAGGCGACGCGGAGCAGACGAACGAGGCGATTCGCTCGATGATGACCCTCAACGACATCCCGGTCAGACTCGATCCGCGTCTCCTGTCAGAAATAAACGCAGGTACGGATGTCACCGGGTTCGGCCTCATCGGACACACGCTCGACATGGTTTCCGCCGATAGTCTGGATGTCTGTCTGTCACTATCGAAACTCCCGTTGCTTCCCGGAGTTGTCGAACTTGCGGCGATGGGACTCCTGCCTGAAGGCACGTACAATAACCGGATCGCGTATCAGGACAGGGTTCGCGACGATTCGTCCTGTCCGGAGACGCACGTCGACATGGCGTTCGACGCACAGACGTCCGGAGGGCTTCTCCTCGCCGTAAACAGGGAGAAAGCCGAAGCGGTCACGGACGCCATTCGCGAACTTGGGTTCCGGAATGCCGCGATTATCGGCCGCGTGGAGGAGGGGAAAGGGACCATTCATTTGGTTGACTGATTATGGAAAGAATTCGGTTTTTCACAGAAAAATCCGAGGGCGGCGTTCTTGCCGTCCTTTCTTTATGCATGTTCACTGCGATGCTCGGCGTGGGCGTC
>CAZVUT010000417.1:0-2149 GCA_964630155.1 uncultured Synergistaceae bacterium | reverse complement strand
GAATAATCGTGCGCAATGCTCTGACGCGCCTCGATATACAGAAACCACACCTCGGGATCCAAAAGTCCGAGTTCTCCGCAAATCCGCAGGACCGTCTTCGGCCCGATCATTCCGTCGAACCCTTCAATCTCCGTCAGGTATCGTTTTGCGGTCTTCCACGCCATCTCCTGCGTGTATTCGAAACGCTGAAGCAGCGACTCCTTCACCGCTTCCTGCAACAGTGGAGGGAGTGTTTCCATCCGGACGTATTCGCGGAGCATTTCCGAAAGGCGGTTCAGGGCATCCTCGAATTGTCTCGCATCCATATCGCTCACCCTTCCGAAGAGAATCGGAAACGAACGTTGCACTTACCGGAATATAACACAAACAACGGGCGCCCGGTTCCTTCCGGCAGGATCGCCGGCTTTGCTCGTTGCAACCATCGCAGTCGGAGATACAGGTTCTTCGTCGGGCCGTTCGGTGTTAGTGCTGACCCTGCGCGCATTTTGAGTCAGAGATCATCTTTCCGTGTCCCCGCACGCCAGAAAAATCACACCCGGGAAACCGTTCAAACTGCGGACCCATTACGTTCGTTCAAACCGCTATAATAAAATGAACTGTTCTGAAGGGGGAAAATCCATGTCGCTTTTCCGGAAGGCGCTTCTTGCGATAATCTGCCTCGCGATCCTCCAGCCCGCAATCCCGTCCGCCGCGGCCGACGTCGCGAAGGCCGTTCCCCTGCCCGAAGGCGGCCCGAAGATCCGCGAACTCTACATGACCGTGATCCGCGACCAGGACGCCCAGATCCTGGCGCTCGAAAAGGGAACCGTCGACATCCTGAGCGACCTCGCGCGCCCGACGGACATAGACCGGCTGACTGCGAACCCGTCCGTGGAACTTTCGCTCGCACAGGGCTTCCACGGCTTCTTCCTCGGCTTCAACGTGCGGACGTTTCCGTGGAACAACCTCGCGCTCCGGCAGGCGGCCTGCGAGGTCATCCCGCGCGACGCGCTCATCCGCGACATCTTCGGCGGCTACGCCGAACCCCTGGCGACCTTCCTCCCCCCGGCGTCTCCGTACTTCGAACCGGACGTCACGCTCTACGCGTACTCCCCCAACGCGGCGCGGAAACGCCTGAAGGACGCGGGCTGGACGTGGAACGCCGCGGGAACGCTCGTCTCGCCGGAAGGGAAACCGCTCGCGCCGATGAAGCTCCTCACGCCCACGGCGCAGGTCGCCCCAACGACGGCGGAACTCGCGGTCACGGTCGCCGAGGCGCTTTCGTCCATCGGAATCCCGATCCAGGCGGACCCGATGGACTTCTCCACGATGATCTCCCGGATGAACGAGAGGAAATTCGACGCCTACGTCATGGCGTGGCAGATGAGCCGGGACCCCGACTCCCTGTTCGTCTTCTACCACTCGAGCATGGATGTCGCCGGCGGATACAACATCCCCGGAATCGCCGACCCAACGCTCGACGCCATTCTCGAACGCCTTCGCTACGCCCCGGACGAGGCCGAGGCGCGCAAAGCCGCAAGCGACGCGCAGAAGGCGCTTTCGCGAATCGTCCCGGTCGTGCCGCTCTACAGCCGCTATTCCGTCTCCGCGATCCGCAGGGGATGGAAGGGAACGCTGACCACCGAAAAGAGCACCGTCGACAATACGTGGAGTCTGCTCGGCATGGAACGGGAGCCCGCCGATCCGCGCCCGCTCTTCATGGTCCTCGGCGAGGAGCCGCGCACGCTGAATCCGGTCGCCGCGAGCATCGCGACCGACTGGCAGGTTCTCGGACTGCTCTACGACTCGCTCATCGCGATCGATCCGGCGACGCTTGAAGACATCCCCTGGATCGCGCTCTCCTGGGACGTCGCTGCGAAAAACCCCGCGTCCCCGTCCGCAAGGCCCGGAACACGGCTGTCCTTCCGTCTCCGCAACGGCGTGACCTGGCACGACGGAGCGCCCCTCACCGCAAAGGACATAGCGTTCACGATCGACTACCTCAAGACGAACCAGGTCCCCCGCTACCTCGACTCCGTCAGCGGCGTCACGGCCGTCGAGGCGCCGGACGACCGCACGCTCGTCGTGCATCTTGACCGCACGAGCTACTGGAGCCTGCACAACATCGGCGGCCTGCCGATCCTGCCCGCGCATATCCTCGCGAACGTGA
>CAZVUT010000416.1:0-2159 GCA_964630155.1 uncultured Synergistaceae bacterium | reverse complement strand
GACTGGGTGATCGGCGCGGGCGTCCGGACGCCCGATGACCTTTCGGGGCGTCCGGCGTCGCTCTGGCGGTACCGCGAGGTCCTGCCCTGCGGGAACGACGACGGGTGCGGGCCCGTGAGCCTCGGCGAGGGGATGACGCCGCTTGTCCGCGCGGCGTGGGACGGCGCGGAAATCCTCTGGAAGCTCGATTTTCTCTGCCCCACCGGGTCGTACAAGGACCGGGGCGCGTCGGTCCTGATGAGCCGGCTTCGCGACCTCGGCGTCCGCGACATCATCGAGGACTCGTCGGGCAATGCAGGAGCTGCGATGGCCGCCTACAGCGCCCGGGCAGGCGTCCGGTGCCGGATCTTCGTTCCGGACTACACGTCCGAAGGCAAGTGCGTTCAGATCAGCTCATACGGCGCCGAGCTGGTCCGCGTCCCCGGAAGCCGCGAGGATACGACCGCCGCGGCCGAACGGGCGGCGCAGACCGAAGGGACGTACTACGCGAGCCACAACTGGAGCCCGTACTTCGCGCACGGCGTCAAGACCCTCGCCTATGAACTCGTCGAGGAACTCGGGGGCGCCGTCCCGGATTCGGTCATCGTTCCGGCGGGGCAGGGGAGCCTCGTGCTCGGGTGCGACCACGCCTTCTCGGAGATGCTCGCCTCGGGGCGCATCGCGAAACGCCCCCGGATCTACGCGGTGCAGGCCGCGCATTGCGCGCCCCTCTACCGGGCCTTTTCGGACGGCTCGCAGGAGCCCGCGACGATCGAAAAGCACGAGACGATCGCCGAGGGGATCAGTTCCGCGCTCCCCGTCCGCGGGCGGCAGGTTCTCGCCGCCGTCCGGCGCAGCGGAGGCGCCGTCCTGACCGTCGACGAGGACGAGATCGCGCCGGGCTGCTTCCGGCTGGCTCGACTGGGTCTCTACGTGGAGCCGACGAGTTCGGTCGTCGGAGCGGCCGTGTCGCGCCTTTTGAAAACCGGGGCGATCCGCCCGGACGAACGCACCGCGGCCGTTCTCACCGGAACGGGACTCAAGGCGACGGACAAAATCCTTCATCTTGCCGAACGAAACGAAGGGGGGCGCCCGACGCATGGATAGAGCGGAGTGCATCATCACCGGAGGAACGATTCTGACGCCGGAAAAAGCGGAAGCGGTCGCCGTCGCGGGAGGAAGAATCCTCGCGGTCGGCGGGCTGCCGGATCTCGAGGGGCTCGCGGACGCGTCGACGCGTCGCGTGGACGCCTCGGGATGCACGGTCGTTCCCGGACTCACGGACAGTCACATGCACCTTCTGAGCCTCGGAACGACGCTCGAGGAGGCGGACCTCCGTGGCGTCGCGTCGCTTCGGGAGATGACGGAACGGCTTCAGGGCTTCATCCGGGAACGGGATGCTTCCCGGGGGGCGTGGATCGTCGGGCGGGGCTGGGACCAGAACCGGATGGCCGAACGCCGGCTCCCGGATCGAGATGATCTCGACGAAGCGTTTCCGGACGTTCCGGTGCTTCTCGTGCGCATGTGCGCGCACGTCGCGGTCCTGAACTCGAAGGCGCTCGAATCGCTGCCGCTCGACGAACTCGACTCCGAAACGGAGGCGAACTTCCGTCGCCGCGCGGACGGAAACCTTTCTGGAATGGTCGTGGAATCGGGGCTGATGTGGGTCTGGAGGCATCTTCCGGAATCCTCGGAGGCCGACCTGAAGCGCCGCTACCTTGCCGGGGCGCGGAAAGCCGCGGCCGCCGGGCTGACGGAGGTCCACTCCGACGATGTCGGAAGCGCATCGCAGTTGCGTCGCGCCGTCTCGGTCCTCGAAGCGCTTGCGGATTCGGGGGAGTTTCCGATTCGGATCCGCATGAAGCTGCACGCGCGGAGCGCGAAGGACGTCGCGGAGATGCTGCGGGAGGCCTCGGCGCTGCCGTGGCGTTCGGATCGCGTCCGGCGCGGTCCGGTGAAGATCCTTCTCGACGGATCGCTCGGCGCGCGGACGGCCGCCCTCGAAGCCCCGTACGCGGATGCTCCGGGGGAAAACGGCATTCTGAGCATCCCGGAGGACGAACTCCGGGAGATGGTCGCGCGGACGCACGACGCCGGAAGCCCTGTGGCGATCCATATCATCGGCGACCGTTCGGCCCGCGTCGCCATCGGATGCATCGAAGCGGCGATGCGCCGGAATC
>CAZVUT010000415.1:0-2198 GCA_964630155.1 uncultured Synergistaceae bacterium | reverse complement strand
GGGTCCGGCTTGAAGGACCGGAGGATCGTCGCCATGTCGTGCGTCACGGCCTCGGCCACGCGGGGGATCCGGCGGATCTTGCTCGCGGTCGCCTCGCCCAGGTTTTCGATGCGCGCGCGGAACTCCGCCTCCATCGCCCCGACCGAACTCACGTACCCGTACGCGATGATCAGCAGGAAGATCAGCCCGACGCCCGCCATCGTCATGAGCGCGAGCTTTCCGGCGATCGAGAGCCCCGTCCGCGCGCTTCCGAGAAACGACGGCCGCTTACCGGGCATCGGGGGAGACCTCCGCCGCCTCGACGCCGACCGGATGGAAGATGTCGTAGGAGACGTTCCACTGATCGCCGACGAACACCTCGTTCATCATCGCGACGGTGTTTTCGTAGGACTTCCGCGAAAGGGCGCCGGGAACCCACGGAAGAACTCCCGATTCCGACGATTCCGGGAAAATGGACGGAAGGATCGACAGGAGCATCGCGCGCAGCAGCAGCCTGTTGACCGTGTAGCCCGCCTCGTCGGCGAGCTTCACGATCAGGTCGACGGCCTCGTCGGGATGGGCCGCGGCGTACCGCCATCCCTCGAGCGACGCGTCCCGGACGTCGCGGCAGAGCTGCGGATCGCTCGTCCACGTCGCTTCGAGGCAGTAGATCCCATCCTCGGGAAAGTCGTACCCCTCCTCCCGCAGCGAGATCACCGTCAGGTCGTCCGGCCGGTGCCCCGCCTGCAGGATGCGCACGTACTCGTTGTACGTCATCGCGTTGCACGCGTCCACGGCGCCCCGAAGGAACAGATCCACGGAGAAGAACTGCGGGCGGATGACCGGCCAGATGCCCTTCGCGGCGAAGAGCTTCTTGTACGCGCCGGCGAAGTGGTCCCCCCAGAGGCTCATCTTGCGGCCGTTCAGGTCCTTCACCGTCCTGATGCCGCTCTTCTTCTTCGCGACGATCAGCAGATTGCTCCGGTTCACGATCTGTCCGACGTTCACGAGGCTGATCGCTTCCGTCCGGAAGCGAAGCGCCCCGGTCAGGAACATCGTCGAAAAGAGCGTCCGTCCGGACCGCAGCTCCTCGACGACGTCGACGTCCGCCCCGCCCCGCCGGATCTCCATATCGATCCCGCGTTGTGCGAAGAAGCCCTTCTCCCGGGCCATGTAATAGCCCGCGAACTGCGTCTGGGGGTACCAGTGAAGCGTCAGGGACGCTTTTTTCAGCGCCTTCGAAGCGTCCTCCGCGGCGAACGAAGCCGCGGCGAACGCCGCCGCCGCGACAAGCAGGAACAGCAGCACCGGCGCGACGAAAGCGGCCGGCGAACGAAACCGTCGCCGTGCGGTCGGGAGCCTGTCGCCGGAACTCATTCGGGCTTCGTCACGACGATTCGCAGGCAGTTCAGACTGCCTCTCCTCGCATAGTGAACCTCATCCATGATCCGCCGAACGAGCAGGATGCCCAGTCCGCCGACATCCCGCTCCATGAGCGGACGCGACACATCGGGATCCTCCGCCGAGAGCGGATCGAACGGAACGCCGTTGTCGACGAACTCGACCGAAAAGGAGCGGGGCGTATCCTCGATGCGGATCGTGAGCTCCCCGGGAGGCGTCTGATAGGCGTACGAGCAGATGTTGACGATGATCTCCTCGAGCGCGAGGTCCAGATGGGACACGCGTCTGGGAGGCAGGGTCCCCTCTTCGGCCACGGCCATCACGAACCCGCGCATTTCTTCAAGATAATCCAGCGAAGCGGGCCAGGTGCGCTCGCCCCCGGGAAAACCCGCGCGGTTTTCCTGTGCGTCCGGAGCAGGCCGACTCGAATCGTTCATAATCTCTTCCTCCGTTCCCTACTCGGGCAAAAGCGCGAGAGCGTCTTCCCGGCTTCGGGCGACCGGAAGGAAGCTGTCGAACCCGGAAACGCCGAAGACCTCTTCGACGACGCCGGACATCCCGAAAAGCACGAGCTTGCCCCCCTGGGGCAGCAGGCGCTTGGCGAGGACCAGAATGGATCGGAGCCCCGCGCTGCTGATGTACTCGAGGTCCGTAAAATCCAGAACCACATTGCGGCACTCCCAGGAGAGGGCTGCCTTTTCGAAATCCTGGGCCGCCTTCGTATCGAGGCGCCCGGTCAAAAAGGCCACCCGTCCCTTCGCTTCATCCTCGAACTTCATATCGAACATGCCGAATCACTCCCAACGAAAGAGAATCGC
>CAZVUT010000414.1:0-2208 GCA_964630155.1 uncultured Synergistaceae bacterium | reverse complement strand
CTGCTGCTCGCGTTCGCGTCGGTCCTCGTTCCCTACCTCAGGGGGAGGAAATCCCCGTCGTCCCGGAAGGGAGCCGGAGGAGCCGCGTGACGACGCATCTGTTCGACGCCATCAACATTCTCGGAGGGCTCGCCCTCTTTCTGTACGGGCTGGAAGAGTCCACGAGCGCCTTCGCCTCCAATTTCGGAGGGCAATCCCGGGAGCTGATGGTCCGCTTCACGCGCCGCAAGCCGATGGCGTTCGTATTCGGAGTGATTCTGGCCGCCATCGCGCAGGGGAGCACCGTGGCGACGTCGTTTGCGATCGGCTTCGTCGACGTCGGGATGCTCACCTTCGCGGGGTCGGTCGTCGTCATGATGGGTGTGAGCGTCGGCGGCACGTTCGTGACCATACTCCTGAGTCTGAACACCGTTGCGTTCTCTCCGCTGCTTCTCGCCGCGAGCCTTCTCATGACACGCTTCGGTGGCGTCACGATGAAGAGGACGGGATACATCCTTCGGGGGCTGTCGCTCGTTCTGCTCGGAATGTTCGTGCTCCAACTCGGCGTCGGACCGCTCCTCGCCGACCCGCGCTTCGGTGAACTCGCGGCCCGCGTCGCGAAAAAGCCTATTCTCACGGGACTCGCGGCCTTCGCCACGACCGGGGTCCTCCAGAGCAGCTCTGCCGTCATGGCGCTCGCGGTCGCTCTCGCGACGGCGGGAGCGCTCCCGCTCTCGGCGGTCTTCCCGATCGTCATGGGAGCTCACGTGGGCTCGACAATGATGGTTCTTCTCGCGGGACTCTCTGGCAAACAGAACGCCCGGAAGCTCGGCGTCTGTACGTTCGTCTACAAACTCAGCGGCGTTCTGCTCCTGATCCCCTTCCTGCCGTGGATCGACGCGTTCCTCGAGAGAACGGGCGTTTCAGTCTCGAGCATGGTCGTTTTCGCGCAGATCGGATTGGCCGTCTTCAACACGATCATCTTCTATCCGTTCACGGATCTCCTCGCGTCGGTGTCGGCGCAGATCGCCGAACGAGCGGGCGGCGAACGCCTCGGGAGCCCGGTCTACCTCGACGAGGAACTCGTCGAGGTTCCGTCGCTCTCGATTCTGCTCCTGTCGCAGGAGATGATCCGGCTCGCGAACTACATGGAGCTGTACTGCCAGATTCTCTTCTTCCCGGAACAGCGGCGGCGCGAGTTCGAACAGTTGCCTTCCGCGATCCGGGACCTGTCCGAAACGTGCGAGGAGTACATGTACCGGATCCGGATCTCCGCCGATGACGAACGCATGCGGGAGAGCTATGCTACGGTGTCGTATTCGATGCTGGCCTTCCGCCGGATGGCGCGGATCCTCTCCGGCGACCTGCGGCGCATGGCGGAGGAGGGAACGATGGCGCTTTTCCGGCGGGAGGTCGGCGAAGAGACATGGGAGGCGCTGACGCGCCTCGCGCACACGAACATACGTCTTGCGCTGCGCGCGTTTGCGCTCGGGGACGCGGATTCCGCTTCCGACACGAGCCGCTACGAGCGCGAGTTCGACGAACTCGACCGGAAGATCCGCGCGAGGCTCGGGACGGAAGCGCTCAACAGGAGGGAACTCTCGCCGCTCATCGAATTCCTGTCGCAGGTGTATTCCCTCGTCAAAACCTCCCTCGAAGTCGCGCGGGGCGAGGCCTATCGCACCGTCGCGCGGAACTGAACGCCTCATTGGAAGGGAAGAAAACGGACATGGCGGAACGGAGCGGCCGGAAGGCCGTCGAATCCCTGTTGTATTCCACGGATCGCGTACGTATTCTCGACATGGTGACGAAAATGGGCGAAATGGCGTCGGAGGCGCTCGGCATGGCGGTCCGGTCGCTGGTCGACCGCGATGACGACCTCGCCTGGAGCGTCATCGAAGGAGACGACACTATCGACCGGATGGAGGAGTTCATCGACCAGGAGTGCCTCGGCTCCATCGCGATGCGGCGTCCCGGGGACGCCGAGCTGCGCTTCGTCTTCGCGGCGCTCAAGATCATCACCGATCTGGAGCGGATCGGCGACCAGGCCGAAAACATCGCCCAGAAGGCGCTGAAGCTCAACGCGTCGCATTCGTTCGTTCCGAAAGACTGCATCCTGCCGATGGTCGCGTGCGTCCAGTCGATGCTCCATGATGCGTTGTGCGCGTTTCGGGATTCGGACGGGGAACTCGCCCGCGATCTGTGGCGCCGGGACGATGACATCGACGG
>CAZVUT010000413.1:0-2213 GCA_964630155.1 uncultured Synergistaceae bacterium | reverse complement strand
TCGCCCGTGAAGGTGAACCACGCGAGATGCATCTCCGAGAAATCCGGCGACTCCGCGCCGTGCGCTTTGCCGGAGTTGCGCAGGAGGATGGACTCGACGGACCCGATCGTCGCGAACGCCCAGCACGTTCCGTGGGGCTTCTGGTTCTTCACGTGCGTCACGAAGCCGAGCGGCCTGAGGTCATACGAGGTCGGAAACTTCCGCGCATCCCGCGCCGTCCCGGCCGCGCCCTTCAAGTGGGACAGGTCCAGCGGCGAGGGGGCGTACCCGGTCGGGCGGTCCTGTTGGATCGGCCGGTTTCCGGCGATCGAAGCCCGTTCCCTGTGCTTCAGAAAATCCGGGTTCAACGGGGCGTAGCGACCCGCTTCCGCGACGGAGGCTGAAAGACCGCCCATACAGCAAATCGCGGATGCGCAAACGAGAATGCGGAATAGAGCGCCGAAACGATAGTTCACATCACATCACCCCTTCGTATGGAAAACATACGTATTCTACCTTCCTGTCGCGCGTCTTTCACTGCCGTTCCGATCGCGTCGCGTCGTCCGGGACGGAAAAAAAGGCGCAACCTCCGTATTGTAGCTGAGGCCGCGCCTTTGCGAGAATGAGCTGTTCTGAAACGAAACGGATCACTTCCGGGTCAGGAACAGCGGAACGAACAGCAACAGCGCGAGCGGCGCGAACGAGGCTGCTGAGCACCCGCCGCCGCTGCCCTTGTCCCCCTGCGTGACGGTCGGCGTGGTCGCGACGGTCTTCGTGAACGCCTTGAGGCAGACGCTCATGGTTCCGTTATGGAAGAGCGACGCGTCTTCCCATATTGTCCCGTTCGCCGAAATGTACCCCTGGCCCGCGCTCGCCGTCGCGGCGTCGGAGTAGCCCGAGATTGCGTATTCGACGGGGATCGGGTACAGGTAGCCCGGCGTCCGCAGACGCACGACGACTGTGAAGCGCTCCCCGGCCGAAAGGGTCGGCGCGTTGTCGAGCGCGATCGTGTGATAGCCGGGCGTCTCCAGAACTCCGGTTTGCGGACCGGAGACGAGCGTTCCGCTCGCTGGATCCCCGGCGGAGCCGCCGCGATAGACGCGGATCTCGTACCCGGAATCCGGAGCCCCCGCATAGAAGCTCACTGCCCTCAGCGACTCCGCGGCCGCGCCCCGTTCTGCGGCCTTCGCGAGCGGCGACGACGGCGTTCCGGCCGTGAAGACGTTCGCGAAGAACGCCGTGTCCGAGCCCGGATATCCGCGTCCGTTGACCCATCCGAGCGGATCGTGGTCGTAGACCGCGTCGTAGGCCGCCGTCGCCTCCGTGACGTAGGCCGTTCCGCTCCAGAGCACGGCGCTGTAGTAGGAGATCCGGTAGTAGCCAGCGTCTCCGACATCCGTCCCCCAACTGTTTTTGAAGATCCACGCTCCGTCAGCAGGCGGCGTGTACCCTGCGCCGTCGTCGCCGCTGACGAGCATGCGTTCCTTCGGATACGCGTCATCCCAGCCGACGAGCGTGACGGCATGGTTCGCCTCGATCGTTCCCTGCCCGGCGGGGTGGTAGAAGGCGTCTTTCGACGCGTTCATGTACTGCGCGAGCGCGTCGTAGACGAGAACGACGCCTCCGCAGGTCTGAAGCGCCATCTTGACGTTTTCGACGAACGCCTCGTGGGCCGGGCGATCGAACGACTGAAGTCCGAACGTGTCATACGGACCGGCGAGATAATACGCGTGCTGCAGGCGCCGCAGAACCGTTTCGCTTCCGGTCGGGAGTCGGTCCGGCGATATCTCCGCGGGGCTGTCCGGAAACGGCCCGTAGGGGCATTCCGCCTCAGCGACGGGACCGATCCGGCGGGCGAGGGCCGCGACGGCCTGCCAGTCCCATCCGCCCTGCTGGAAGACGTTCCGGTTCGGCGCGTACGGTCGCGCCGGGTCGTCGTCGAAATAGCGCTGTTCCATTGTGAACGCCGTCGGCGCCTTGAAGACGAACCACGAGAGATGTTGCGGCGAGAAGTTCGCGGCGTCGCCGCCCTGCGCGAGGATGTTCGATTCGACCGATGCGAGCGCGGCGTGCGCCCAGCACGTTCCGGCCATTTCCTGGTCGCGGACGGGCGTGACGCGGCCCAGGCTCCGCAGGTCGAACGAAACAGGGAAGGTCGCCGTGCGGGAAAGCGTCCTGTCGAAGACGCGCTTCCCTGCGAGGTGCGACAGGTCGAGCGGTCCGTGGCGATACCC
>CAZVUT010000412.1:0-2239 GCA_964630155.1 uncultured Synergistaceae bacterium | reverse complement strand
ATGCAACGGACAAACGGTATCAAACCTTCTGCGGAGAGCGGATCGACCATTCCGCCAGAAGAGCCGCAGCGATGAAAATGGAACTATACGTCCCGACAACAATTCCGACAAGCATGGCGAAGGAGAAAGGACGCACCACAGGGCCTCCCATGAAGAAAAGCGCGAATACGGGGAGAAGCGTCGTCAGCGAAGTGTTGATCGTCCGGGACAATGTCTCGTTCACGGAGTCGTTGAGGACTTCAAGAAGCCCCCTGCTCCTGATGTTCTTCCAGTTCTCACGCACTCTGTCCAGAACGACGATTGTGTCGTTCAGGGAATAGCCGACGATGGTCAGGATGGCGGCGATGAACGTTGACGAGACCTCCATGCCCGTGAGACTGAAAGCGCCGAGCGTTATGATGGAATCATGCAAAAGAGCGAGAACGCTCACGACAGCGAACCGGAACTGGAATCGTACGGTGATATACAGGAGAATTCCAACAAGAGCGATACACAGCGCGATGATCGCTTCCCGGCGAAGTTCGGAACCGACGACGGGACCGACCTTTTCAAAGCGAACGATCTTCGCTCCCGGGAAAGAAGCTTTCAGCGTTTCTCCAAGAATCCTCCGATCTTCTTCCTTATCGGCCGCTATGCGAATAATAACCCCTTTCGTGTTGTACGCCTGGATAACGGAGTTTCCCTGGTTGTTTTTTGAAAGGGCCTCCCGAACTTCCGCAACACTGATCTCCTTTTCAAATTCAACCTGCACCAGATTTCCACCCGTGAAGTCTATCCCGAGATTCAATCCCCGGACCATCAGCAGAAGCAGGCTCGCCAGGATAAAGACGGCGCTGACAAGGAGGGCGAAGCGCCTTTTTCCCATAAAATCGAATTTTATCGTTTTCACGCCCGACTCCCCCCTCAGGATCTTTGTGTACGTACGCCGGAGAAGACTTGGAGAAGAGCCCGCGTCACCACGACGTTACAGAAAACGCTCGCCACAATACCGATGCTCAACGTCACCGCAAAACCCCGGACCGGACCGCTGCCGAAGTAGTACAGAACAGCAGCCGCGATTAGGGTCGTTATGTTGGAGTCCAGGATCGTCGTCAGCGCCTTCCGGAAGCCCGCGTCAATAGCGGCGAGACGAGTTTTTCCCGCACGGAGTTCTTCCTTCATGCGCTCATAAATGAGCACATTGCCGTCGACCGCCATTCCTATCGTCAGAACGATCCCGGCGATCCCAGGCATGGTCAGTGTGCTCTTCACGGCGATCATGCCCGCGAAGAGCAGAAGAACCGCCACGGCAAGAGCGCAGTCCGCAGCCAACCCGAGGAAACGGTAGTACAGCAGCATGAACAGGAAAACGAGGACGGCTCCGACAAGCCCCGCCTGAAGCCCCGAACGGATGGAATCCGCTCCGAGGCTCGGTCCGACCGAACGGTTCTCGATAACTTCAACAGCAACCGGGAGAGCGCCTGCGCGCAGCATGATCGCAAGACGCTGGGCTTCCGGTACGGAGAAACGACCGGAAATCTGCGCATTTCCTCCGCTGATCCGTTCCTGAACGACCGGCGCCGAAACGACAAGACCGTCCAGAACGATGGCGATCTGTTTCCCGACATTATCGGCCGTCGCCTTGTCGAACAGGTTCGCGCCTTCGGAATTGAAAGAGAGCGTTACGACAGGGCGTCCGATGTTGTCATAAGAAGTCTTCGCATCCTTGAGGTGTTTCCCGCTGACCAGCGCCTTCCCAAGAAGAAAAGCTCTCCCTTCGGCGTCCGAGGCGACGATGATCCCCTCGAATGGATTCGCCTTCGTCTTCAGCGCGTCGCGCTGCGCATCGATATCAGCTTTTGCGGCATCCCATCGCTTCTGCGCCTGGTTGAACTCGTCGTCACTCCCGTAGTTCTTCCGCTGCGGGCCGGGCGGGACAGACTGCGTCGCCTCGAGAACCTTCCGGAACTCGAGTAGAGCCGTCTTTCCTATCAGTTCAAGAGCCGCTTCCGGATCCTGGACGCCGGGCAAATCTATGATCACACGATCCTTTCCCTGACGTTGAATGACTGGTTCCGCAACGCCATACTGGTCGATCCTGTTGCGAAGAACTGCGAGCAAACGGGCAACGCTGTCCTCGTTTACCGGATTATCCGGCGTCCCCTTCGCCTGGAGGACGATATGCGCTCCGCCCTTCAGGTCCAAGCCGAGCTTGATCCTCCCGTTCACGGGGAACACCGCGACGAGGGCGACCACAACG
>CAZVUT010000411.1:0-2243 GCA_964630155.1 uncultured Synergistaceae bacterium | reverse complement strand
CGAACAGGCGGTGGCCATCCCTGCCGAAAAGGGCCCCTACGCCAGAAACATCCTCGTCATCACCGACGCGCAGGTATCAGACGAAGGCCGGATCCTGCGGCTCGCCGAAGAAGAATTCGAGCGGACGACACGGCGACGGATCAGCGTCCTCTGCATCGACGCGGCGCCGAACTCCTTCCTGGCTGCGCAGCTAGCGGAGCGGGGAGGCGGGGTCGCGCGATTCCTGACGAGTTCGCCCGAACAGGAGGACATCACGACCGCGTTTTCCGAGGTTCTGAACGAGTGGTCGAGCCCGGTCCTCGCGGATACGAGTCTCGAAATCGAACGCGGCGGCGCGGTCGCCGCAGGACGACGTTCCGTCAGGGCCGGAGCCGGCCGGACGCTCGTCGATCTTGGCGACCTGCCGCCGAACCGGACCGTCGCAGTGGCGGGTTCATACCCTGCCGGAGACGGGACGCCGAAATTCCGCCTGACGTCGCCGCTGATGGAAAAGATGATCGACGGCGTCGTCGTCGATGCGACGCCCGAACAGGGCCGCGCGATACGGGCGCTCGTCGGCGCGCGGCTCGTCACCGGCCTGGAATTCCTGATGACGTCCGGTCGTCACGGCGACGCGTTGCGGCAGTCGCTCCGGAACCTGGGGTATGATCCGGACGCGCTCGCCCAGGCCGGACCGACTCCGAGACCGAAGATTTACGCCGAGAATGTTCGCGCGGAGGCGCGGGCGTTCCTGCGGGATCTTCTCGTAGCGGAATCCCTCCGCTACGGCGTCGCGTGCGCCGAGACGGCCTTCGTTGCGACCCGGACCGAAGCCGGGAAAAAGATCGAAGGAACCGTTCCGGTCGCGAATGCGCTGCCTGCCGGGTGGTCCGACGATTTCCTCTCCTCGCCGGCGCCGGCCCCCGCACACGCCGCAAAGGGCCGGAAGCTCTTCATGCAACTCGACGGAGGCGTCGGCGCAGGCGCGCCTCCCTCCTCGTCCACAATGGCGAACGAAGAGAAGACGAAACAGCTTTCCGCCGGCTCCTCGCAAATATATTCCGGAACCCCGGCGTTCTCGGGGAAGGAATCGATTCTCGTCGACCTGAGCACGAAACTGACGGGATTGCCGATGCAGGCCTACCTTTCGGGAATCGCGGCGGAGTATTCCGGAGACCCGTTGCCCCGGGAGCTTCAGTTGCTCCTGTATCTGAGCGACGACCTCGTCACCCCGAGGGCGCGGATGAACCTCGCCGAACTCGTCGCGCAGGGGAAACGCCCGCTCAACATCAGCTACCGGAAGGGGCAGCTTCTGAAGGTCGTTCTGCTCGATCCCTCCGGGAAGGGCGTGAAGGGAACGCTCCGAATCACGCTGTCCTGGCGTTGACAAGCATCGAAAAGCAGGTACACTTTCTAGAATAGACATGAACCTTATTTTACTGAGGAGGAGAGATTTTATGGTCAAACGTTTGTTGGGAATCGCAGCGCTGCTGTGTCTGATGGTGACATCCGCCGGAGCCGCCGTTCTGGATAACGCCGTCATCCGGGTGGGAACGGAGAGCACGTATCCTCCGTACGAGTCCCGCGACGATAAAAACAATCTCGTCGGCTTCGACATCGAAATGACCGAAGCGATCGCGTCGAAGCTCGGCAAAAAGGTCGAGTGGGTGGACATGCCCTTTGACAGTCTCATCCCGGCCCTGCTCTCGAAGAAGATCGACCTTATCGCGGCCGGCATGAGCGCCACCGCCGAACGGGCGAAGAAGGTCGCCTTCTCGGCCCCCTACGAAATCTCAATGAGCGCCTTTCTCGTGAAGGCCGACAACGACTCGCTGAAAACCCTGGCGGACATGAAGGGCAAGACCGTCGCCGCACAGCTCGGCACCGTCCAGGAGACCTTCTCCAAGACGATCGAGGGCGTGACCGTCAAGGCGTTCCAGAAATTCGACGACTGCGCGCGCGAAGTCTCTCTCGGCCGTGTCGATGCGACGCTGATGGACATCCCGGTCGCGAAGAAGTTCGTCGAGCAGAAGGACTTCGCGGGAAAGATCAAGATCGCCTTCGAGCAGGAGATCACCGGCGCCGGCAAGGCGCTCGCAATGAACCTCGACGACAAGGCGTTCGTCGCGGCCATCGACAAGGCGCTCGACGAAATGAAGGCATCCGGCGAACTCGACAAAATGAAGGCCAAGTGGTTCAAGTAGAAACGGAATCGGAACGAACCGGGCCGGAGGCTTTGAGCCTCCGGCCCTTTTTTTGCGCCG
>CAZVUT010000410.1:0-2245 GCA_964630155.1 uncultured Synergistaceae bacterium | reverse complement strand
GGAAATTCCAGAGCGTATTCATGTGCGCGACGGGCTGTTTCTCGAACCCCGCGTGAAACTGCCCGAGCGCGAAGTTCACCGCGAACGCCGCGACGATGAACGCGAGAACGCCCCGGAACAGGTGCGAATCGCGAAGCATCACGAGGTCGCGGATCGCGCCGACCGTGCAGAAGCGGGTGCGCTGCGCGAGCCATCCGACGAGAAGCCCCGCGCCCAGCGAGATCAAGAGCGGCGCGTGAGCGGCCCCCGGTCCTTCCTTCGAGAAGAAGATAGGCCCCGCGCCGTCCTTGCCGAACGCCGGCTGCAGAACCAGCAGCGCAAGCAACGCGACCGCCGCCAGCGGCATCATGAGGCCGGAGACTTTGGACGTCGCGTGCGACCGGCCGAGGCTGAAGCCGTTCCAGAGGAAGAAGATGCCGAGGATCACGCCGGTTGCGAGACCGGCGACGCCGGCGACTGCGTTCCAGTCGCCGCCCGCGAGGCGGAGATACGCGCGCCAGGGGCAGCCGAGGAAGATGAGCGCGCCGATCATCGCGAAAACACCCAGGAAGAAGCGGACGATCGGGGACGAACCGCTCCGGGGGGAATACTCGCCGAAGGCGAGCGCGGACAGGAACGCCCCGATGATGAACCCGCCGATCTCGGGCCGGAGATACTGGACGACCGCGGCGCGGTGAAGCCCGAGCGCGCCGGCGATGTCGCGCGTGAAGCACGCGACGCAGATCCCCATATTGCCGGGATTGCCGAATTTCACAAGAAGCGCCGCAAGGGCGCCGATGAGCGCGCCGGCAATCATTGGGCCGTGACGGGACATGAGAAGTCCGCCGGAAGATTTCATGAAAACCACCTCTCGAATCGTCGTTTCGGAAAAACGGAAGATCGCGCACAGAGCGCGAACACGGGAAAACGCGTCGCGTTTTCGACGCACGGCGATACATCCGCGGATGGGAAGTCCCTGTGGACGGTCATCGCGAGCCCGGGAGGAAGGTCGGAAATAGGAGAAATCAGGAAGGGAACGTCACGAACGGAAAAAACGCATATTCCCGTGGAACCGACGAATGATCCATGCAGCCCGTGCATCGGCCTGTACGGGTCGTCAGACGAAACGCATCATCGGTCTCCCCCCTGTATCGTTGAAATATGCTCCGGGGGTATTATATCATTTCAGGCGTACAGGATGAACTTCGGGGATGAGGCGAGAACTCCCGCGACCTTTGCGAAGTCCGGAACGGACGAATAATCCGGCCGGAATTTCGGGGCGGCGGAGGGATCTTTCGTCGCCTTTGAGGCCTGGAGCTGGTCGATCCGGGTCTGGGCCCTGCGGATGGCGCCCATGACCTGCGCCGTCGTCGCGAGATCCTGTGCCGACGGACTTTCCGGGGAGATCGCGGCCAGCTGGACCTGCCGGAGCATCCGGAGAGCGTCCTCGGGCGACGTCCCCGCGGGAACGCTCACGTTCACACGGCCGCCGACCGCGTAAAAACGGCCGTCGGGTCCGCGCTGGTAAACGTACGAGGCCGAACCCACGGCCGCGCCGCCGATCGCCTGGTGCAGCCGCTCGTGGTCCCGCACCTCATTATGGAAGTTTCGGAAGTTCCGGAGCGTTTCCTTATTGACGCGTCCGGAATAGTCCGGATACGCGCCTGACGTCGCCGACGAACTGAGAATCTTCATGGTGCGTCGCCTCCGGGTGTGCAACTGTACGAACATTATACGCAACAGTATCCGTAATTCGCAAGGCCCGCGGTCCCGACTTTTCGGCGCTTCGGCGGTGATATACTACTGCAAACGGCGGAAATCCGGGCGCTCGGGCTGCTGTCGCGTCCGTAACCCGCACAAAGGAGACGCTTATGTCGCGACGGGAAAAGTTCTGGGCGCTCTTCGGCATGCTTGCGGTGACGCTTTTCGCGGCGTTGCCCTATGTTCTTCCGGCCGGAAACGGGGCGACGCTCGCCGGCCCCTTCGCGGTCTGGACGTTCGGGTGCGTTGTCGTGATCGCCGCCGGGATCGGCTACATGCGGCCGTGGAGCGGAAAGCGGGGAAACGGCGATGTCCGGTAGCCTTCTGCTCGCCGCGATCGCGGTCTGGTTCGTCGCCGGGGCGGTCCTTTCGTATTTCGCCCGCGCGGCGGGCGCCGGCGGCGGGATGAGCGGGTTCTTCCTCGCGAACCGGGGGATCGGCGGCGTCGTTTCGGCGATGACCTACAGCGCGACCACCTACAGCGCCTTCATGATGGTCGGGCTCG
>CAZVUT010000409.1:0-2254 GCA_964630155.1 uncultured Synergistaceae bacterium | reverse complement strand
TGAATCCGCCGGATACGCTTCAGTCCGTCGTGGACATTCCGGCGCTTCTGGCGGAAGTGGCCGAGGACGCACGGTTCGAGGGGGGGCGCGACGGCAAGGAAATCGTTCTGGGGACGATTCACGATATGCCCGGGATTCGGGGAGACGAAAACACGCTCCGGAGCGCCGTCGAGAATGTCGTCCGCAACGCGCTGCGCGTGACGCCCTCCGGGACCTCCGTCGAAATAGGGGCGGAACGGAGTGCTGAGGGAATCGTCGTCTCCGTCCGGGATCACGGCCCCGGATTGCCCGAAGGGGAACTCACGCGGATCTTTCGTCCGTTCTACCGCGTCGATGCGGCCCGCGACCGCGAGAGCGGCGGCGTCGGCCTCGGACTTGCGATCGCGGAGCGCGCGGTCCGCTGTCACGGCGGAACGATCTCGGCCCGCAACGCGTCGGACGGGCTTCTCGTCGAGATCACGCTGCCCGTCGGCGGAGGTCCTGCGCGGTCCTGAGACGCGGGGCGCTACTCCCGTTGCGGGGATTGCTCGATATGGAGATCCCGGAGAAGCAGCGACATCTTCAGCGTGAAGATGTCCGACGGGTCCTTCGGATCGAACGAACCGAGTTCGCCGATCTTCTCCAGCCGGTACGACAGGGTGTTCCGGTGAACGCCAAGCCGCCGCGCGACCTCGCCGGGGCCTGAAGGGGAGCGGAGCCACTCCCGGAGCGTTTCTTCGAGTTCCGGACTCCATTGCGGCGCGTCGAACAGCTTTGAAAGGTTCTTTTCCGCGTATTCCTTTGCGGCCTCTTTGTTGAGGGACAGAAGGAGATCCTCAAGTTCGAAATCGCCGATGTCGAAGATCGGCGTGTTCCGCCTGAGCTTTCTGCCGATGTTGACGGCGCGCCATGCGCTCCGGAAGGAACGTTTGAACTCCTCCGGAGCGAAGGCGGGGAACCCGATTCCGATCGACGCCGAATACCCCTTCTCGCGGAGCGTCGTCTCGGCCGAGGCCGCCTTCTCGTGAACCCGCTTCTTCGTCGCGACGGCGTTTGCGGGGCCGGGGATCGTCATGAGGATGAGGTATTTGTCCGATCCGGTGTTCGACACGATATCCTGGGATTCGTTGAAGATGTTCCGCAGCAGCTTCAGGATGTAGGACTTGATCGTCTGGATCCGAAGCTCCGCATCGTGGGCGTACTCCTCCTCGGAACGGACGTTGTCCACGACCCTGCCGAACTGGACGATGTCCACGAGAAGCACGATCCGCGGGATGGAAAGATCGTACCCCAGCCCCTTCCCCTGCGAGAGCAGGACGGTCTCGTTCATATCCTTCGGATCGAAGGATATGGCCTGGTTCATGAGGTTCGAAACCGCGCTCTCCCGGAGATGCGACGTCTCCTGAAGCGCCTTTTCGCGAAGGAAAAGCTCCGCCTCCTTCTGGACGAGGTGCCCGTACTTCCGCACTTCGTCCGGACTTCCCGCGATGCCGACCGTTCCGACGATCTCGTTCCCGAGCCGTATGGGAAGGCAGACGCCTGGGCGGACGCCGAGTTCGGCGGCCTTCTGGTCGTCGATGCTCTCCGCCATGCCGCGCCGGATGACGACGATCGAATGGGCGTGCATCTTCCCGGTGCGGTCCGGATGATTCGAGCCGATGATGGTTCCCCGGTCGTCCGTTATCAGCGTATCGAAGCCGATGATCGAGTGCGTCGTCTCCGCGATGACCTGCGCGTAACTCTCCAGGATATTCATGAGGACCTCTCGTGTTTTCAATAATGGGCATTGTCCGTAAAACGAAAAACGCCGCGCCGTCGAACCCCGAAAATTATTGCGCCGTATGGAAATGGAAAATTGCCTAACCCTTGTGCAATGTGTGACCCGGAACCCGGAAGCGTCCTCCGGTCTCTTCCCCGCGCGCCCGTCGGATTCGGAAGGCGATTGAATACAGTCTCCGTAAGGCATTCCGGCGGCGATGCCGCCGAACATCCGTCTCCGGCAGAAGGGTAGCATTTCCTGAGGGGGAACACAAGGATCCGGTTGCGGCTGTTTTTGTGCTCTATGCATTGTGCGTATGCACAAAAAAGAACCGGAATACGCCTCGAAAGTTCTGCCGTTTTTCCAGTGATTTCGTCCTCCGTCTTCCGTATAATCATAAAGCGTGAAAAATTCGCAGATTTGATTTTTATGAACAAAAGGGCGTTCTTTCGCGGCGAAACGATCGTTTGTGTGCGGGCGTATGCGCGGAGTCCAGAAGAAGCATGCGCGACGGAT
>CAZVUT010000408.1:0-2268 GCA_964630155.1 uncultured Synergistaceae bacterium | reverse complement strand
GATGCGACACACCAGCAGGAAGGCGTGCGGGGGCAGTCCGGTGGTCTGCTTGAACAGAGAGGTGAGCACGCAGGGGGAGAGGGTGCTTTGTCGGAGTAACTCATCGGTGGGATAGTTACGGTCCGGATATTTTTCCATGTTTTTGATGATCGACTTGATCCGCTCTGGACTCGGAAGGCGGATTGGCCCCTCGCCAGCTTCGATGAGAGCGAGCAAAAGTTCCAGAATGGTTCCGCGTAGCATCAGCCGTCGATGGGCAGTTTCGAGGGGGAGCGTATCATCCTAAATTCGGCAGTTGGATGACGCGAATCGCCGTTTGAGGCAATGAATCTCTGCCCGCTTCCGTTGTTTCGGGAGCGGTTTTCCGTTTTCAACTCGAAGCGCTTCAGCCGATAATCGCGAGCGGCTCCGGAAGCAGGCCTTTCGCGCGATTCCCGCCCAGCCATTTGCGGAACGCCGCGAGGATTATCAGCTCCCAGGCGCGATTAAAGTCCAACTGCTCCGCAATTGCGGAAATTCGTTTCATGAACTCGCCGATGCGCATGAGCGAAGACTGTATCTCCCTCGCCTTGAGATGCGTGGACGTGAGGCGCAGCAGTCGTTTCCGTCCGCTGATGACGAGCCGTCCTACGACGCCCATGTACATTGGACGGGATGTCGTCGGTTCCAGGTGCCTGTCTCCGTCCGCCAGCCGGCAGAAGATGTTCCACCAGTTGGCCACGATGGCGATGAGCCGTGCGATTGCGCGGCACGGCTTCAGGTCCTTCGTGACGAATCCGCCCCAGCCGTACTGGTTCTTGTACTCGTCGAAATTGTTCTCACAGTCGCCGCGATCCCTGTAGATCTGCGCAAACGATGCCGCATTGAGTTTCCCGTCGTTCGTGACGAGCGCACAGCAGTCCCAGCATCTGCCGACCCTGTCCTCGACGAATTCGAACTCGCCTTGGACCAGCGCGGGCGCGTTCTTCTTCGGCCGACCGCGCCGCCTTGGCTTCGTCGCCAGCTCGATGCGCTTGACATCTTTTGATGGTCTGCGGAGAAGGATGCCGCGACGGGACTTCTTCCATCCTCCAAGCCGGATGCCGACCTCCAACGCCTCCCATCCTTCTCCGGCATCGATCCATTCTCGCGAGTTCTCGTATTGGCGTAAGAGCGCAAGAACCGTCTTCGTACGCCTGATCTTGAACAGGTACATGAGTCCGCGCTTTTCCGCCTCGCACATGTTCCCGTCCCCGCCGTAGCCGACGTCGCCGCGAAGAAGACGAGGTCGTTTCTCTGGCGGCAGCCCGTCGATGATCTCCCAGAGGCGAGGCGTGCCGCAGATTCCGGAATGGCGCCTCCCCGGCAGGACATCCACTCCGAGCGAGATGCGGATTGATCCGATGAAGTACGAATGGAAGTTGTGACTCGGACGTCCCGGCTTCTGCGGATTGTAGCCCAGCTCCGCGCCCTCCTGGTGTCCGAAGATCGGCTTTACGGTATTGTCGATGTCGACTACGTACTGGAAGGACAGCAGTCTGTCGAAGACGTCCTTCTCGTGTCGCGCGAGCCACGCGTCCAACTCGCGACCGTCAGCCGACTTGAGCGCGCGCCGTACGCTGTCCTCGCAGACGATCCGCCCAAGTCCGAGCAATGCCGCAAGCACCGTGTCGTTTCTCAGCCGGTTGATGTGGACGTACCGCGTAAATCCGCAGACGATCGCGAGCACGGTCGTGCCGACGACGTCGCGGACATCGGGGGCATTCGGACTCGTGTAATGAAACGGCGCGTCCTCGACGAGTCGGTCGAAGAGACCACTCGTCTTCAGATAGGAAACGAAGTACGCCAGCCCTCCCCATTGCGTGACCTGCGATTCCGGATTCCAGCTGACGTCGAGCTTGCCTCCAAATGCCGGAATGTCGACAGTTTGCGCATGCGCGGAACCCTGAAATAGTGTATACTCTTGCATGTAACGACCTTTCGTTTTGTGGTTGTCTTTTTTGTTGTTCAACTCAAAGCATACCATATTTCGAGGGTCGTTCTTTTCGTTCACCCATTGGGTGAAACATAAAAACCGAAGCAAAGCCCCGGTTTCATTGCCTCAAACGGCGATTCGCGTCATCCAACTGCCGAATTTAGGTTTAATCGTGGTGTGTTGGATTACGGAGAGCTGGCGGTTGCGTGACGGAAGGGAGTCGTCGCAGGGCACGTCCGATATCGGGCACTGCGGCGAGTAACTCTCGCGTATAGGGGTGCTGGGGTGTATTGAGCACTTGTTCGGCGAGGCCT
>CAZVUT010000407.1:0-2270 GCA_964630155.1 uncultured Synergistaceae bacterium | reverse complement strand
CCTTCGCGCGCATCGTCGCCGGGGCGGAATACCTTCTGGACGACCGGCGCGCGGAGCGGTCGAAGCTCTACGGATCCTTCGTGAAGACGTGGGAGAGGGAACTCGCGGACGGCCTCTTCGGGACGACCTCGGAACTCCTGGAAGGACGCGACGCGAACGGGACGGGGGAGGCGAACGACGCATGAACATCGTATGTCTGGGCGACGCGCACGCCAATCTGCCGGCGCTCGAGGCGGTTCTCGCGGACGCCCGGCGGCGGGGCGGGGATATCGTCATCAACACGGGGGACTTCGTCGGGTACGGCCCGTGGCCGGAGGAGACGACGCTGCTGCTGTTCCGCACGCAGGCGGCGGCCGTCATCGGAAACTACGACGCGAAGGCGCTCGACGCGAAGAAGCGCCTCGACGAATGGAAGAAGAGCAAGGCCCCGGAAAAGATCGAGGCGTTCCTGTGGACGCGCCGGGCGATGACCCGCGCGACGCGCGACGCGCTCGCGCGCCTGCCCGAGACGCAGCGTTTCACGGCCTCGGGGAAGCGCTTTCTCCTCGCGCACGGAAGCCCCGATTCGCCGGGGGAGTTCATCGGCCCCGAGACGCCCGAAGAACGCCTGAACGAGATCGCCGAACGCTCGGAGGCCGACGTCATCGTCCTCGGCCACACGCACGCCCCCTTCGCGCGCAAGGTCCGGGGCGTCTGGTTCGTCAACCCGGGCAGCGTCGGACGTCCGGAGGGCGGCGACCCGCGCGCCTGTTACGCGATCATCCGGCTGCGCGAGGGGTATTTCCGCGTGCAGCACTACCGCGTCCCCTACGACGCGGAGAAAACGGCCGCGGCGCTCCGCGATCTCGGAATGCCCGAAGCTCTGGCCGGCGTCTTCACGGAAGCGCGGCGGATGACTCCGATGGCCGCGGCGGACGCCGCGGAGATGGCGCTCGCGCGACTGACGCCGGAGATCGCGCCGCACAGCCGGCAGGTCGCGCGCCTGGCGCTCGCGTTGTTCGACGGGACGCAGGCGCTTCACGGGCTCGGGCCGGACGCGCGGGAACGGCTGGAGCTGGCCGCGCTGCTTCACGACATCGGCTGGTCCGGAGGCGAGAAGGGGCATCAGAAGCGCTCCATGCGCCTGATTCTGGAACGCTCCGACCTGATCCCCGACGAACGGGACCGATGCATCGTCGCGCTGCTCGCCCGCTGGCACGGCGCGAAAGACCCCGGCGCGGACGACGAACGCATGAAGGACCTTTCCGGACAGGAGCGGGACGAGGTCCTGCGCCTGGCCTCGCTGCTCCGCATCGCGGACGGGCTGGACTACTCGCATTCGGACGCCGTGCGCGGCGTCGACGTCCTCGCGGCCGACGACGTCACGATCCGCGTCGGCGCGGAACGCGAGCCGCTCAGCGACATCGGGCGCGCGATGGAGAAGGGCGGGCTCTTCCGGAAGACCTTCGGACGGGAGCTGGTCATCGAGTGGCGCCCCATCTGATCCCCACGGAGGGGCACGTCGTCGGCCTCGTCGATCTCGGGACCAACTCCGTGCGGCTCCTCGTCGTGCGGATCAACACGAACCGGTCGTACACCATCCTGAACCAGCACAAGGTCATGGTCCGGCTCGGCGAGGGGGAATTCGTCAAGCAGCGGCTGCGGCAGGAGGCGATGGAGCGGACGATCCTCGTCCTGCGCCGCTTCGCCGACATGGCCCGGAACCTCGGCGCGGAAGAGATCTACGCGGTCGCCACGTCCGCCACGCGCGACGCGGAAAACCGCGACGTCTTCATCGAACGCGTCCGGAAGGAAGCGGATATCGACCTCAAGGTCATCTCCGGACTCGAAGAGGCGCGGCTGATCTACCTCGGCGTCGCGAGCGGCGTCCACCTCGGGAGCCGGAACGCGCTCTTCATCGACATCGGCGGCGGCAGCACGGAACTCGTCGTCGGCAACCGCTCCGAATACTCGTATCTCGACTCCCTGAAGCTCGGGTGCATCCGGCTGTCGAACATCTTCTTCCTCCCGGACGAAGAGGCCCCCGTCGACGACCAGCGCTACGCCCTGCTGCAGCAGTTCATCCGGAACGCTTCGCTGCGGAGCGTCCAGCGCCTGAAGGAGTCGGACTTCGATCTGGTCCTCGGAAGCTCCGGAACGATCGAAACGCTCGCCGAGGTCGCGCAGCGCGCGGCGGGAAAGGGGAAGCGGCGCGACGAGGAGGGGGACCCCGTCGTCACGATCGACCAGATCGAATCGGCCGTCCGGCTCATCCGGACGACGCCCCTGTC
>CAZVUT010000406.1:0-2271 GCA_964630155.1 uncultured Synergistaceae bacterium | reverse complement strand
TGAAGCGACGGAGCGCCGCGACGATCTCCGACGCGGCGCCGCCGTTCATCATGATTTCGGAGAACGACCGGAGGACCGTCTCCGAGAGCCGGAGCTGTTCGGCCTGCCGATTGACGACGGTCGTCAGGACCGGATCGATGATATCACGGAAGGCGAACGGGAAGGGAATGTCCAGAAGCGGGAAGCCCAGCCGGTCCGCGTGACGGAGCACTTCGTCGGGGATAGTTCCGATATATCTGCTGACCTTGATGCCGAAGCAACACATTCCGCGGCTCTGCAGAGCATTGATGACCGGGATGAGGCCCTTCGGGTCTTCCCGGAAGATATACCCGGACGTGATGACGAGTTCCCCGCCCTGCAGCCAGTTCACGCCGTCAGGGGCGTCAAGCACCGTGACGGATGTCACGGGCCTGTCGAGTCCCCGGTGGCCCGCCAGCACGGTGATTCCCTTCAGAAGCGGCGTTTCGAGCAATTCCCGCAGCGTCACGCTCATCGGTCTTCAGCTCCGTTCTTCGTTCGGATGCGTCGTGAGCATACGCGAAAACCGGAACGCCGCGCAAGGGCATTCCGGCGCAAACGGGAATGTGCGACGCATAAGGAGAACGAAAGAAACTTGTGCGTGGAACCGTGATGGAGTACCATGATATCGCCTTTTCAATCTTTTCCGAATCATGTGTTCTGTTTGCAGCGGTTTCGCATCACATCCGAACAGGAGGGGCGCCATGAAGAGAGCATACGTCATCGGAACATGCGACACGAAGTATGAGGATCTCCGTTTTGTGAAGGAGCGTATCGGGGCGGAAGGAGTTCCGGTTGTTCTCGTGGACGTCGGGACGACGTCCCGCGTTCCCGGCCCGGACGTTGATGTATCGAACCGTGATGTGGCCGCCTGCCACCCGGAGAGGCCGGGGTTTCTGGACTCCGTGAAAGACCGTGGTCAGGCCGTCGCGGATATGGGAGAGGCGCTTGCGGCCTTTCTTCAGACGCGGAACGACATCGGAGGCGTCATCGGACTCGGAGGATCGGGCGGCACGTCGCTCGTGACGAGGGGGATGCGCTCGCTGCCCATCGGCGCGCCGAAGCTGATGGTTTCGACCGTCGCGTCGTCGAACGTGGCGCCCTATGTCGGGCCGAACGACATCTGCATGATGTACTCCGTCACCGACGTCGCCGGGATCAACCGGATCTCCCGCGTGGTGCTCTCGAACGCCGCGAACGCGATGGCGGGGATGGTTCGGGGAACGGTCCCGGCAGGTGAGGACAAGCCGCCCGTCGGAATGACGATGTTCGGCGTCACGACGCCGTGCGTGGAGCGCATGCGGCACGCGCTCGAGGAGCGATACGACTGTCTCGTCTTCCACGCGACCGGAACGGGCGGCCAGTCGATGGAGAAGCTTGTGGATTCCGGGATGATTCCGTACGTGATCGACGCGACGACGACCGAGGTCTGCGACCTGCTGATGGGCGGCGTCTTCAGCGCCGGGGAGGACCGTCTCGGGGCGATCATCAGGACGAAGATCCCGTATGTCGGTTCGGTCGGAGCGCTCGACATGGTGAACTTCGGCGCGATGGAGACGGTTCCGCCGCAGTATCGCGACCGGAAGCTCCACGTTCACAACCCGCAGGTCACGCTGATGCGGACGACGCCCGAAGAAAACGCGCGGATGGGCCGATGGATCGGCGAGAAGCTGAACCGCTGCGACGGGCCGGTTCGTTTCCTGCTGCCGCTGAAAGGAGTCTCTCTGATCGACGCGCCGGGGCAGCCCTTTCACTGGCCGGAGGCGGACGCGGCGCTGTTCGAATCCCTCGAGCGCACCGTCGTCCAGACAAACGCGCGGCGGCTCGTGAAGCTGCCGTACAACATCAACGATCCGGAATTCGCCGACGCGCTCGTGGCGAATTTTCACGACATCACCGGAAAATAGCGGAACGGAAAGGGAGGGAAACGACTGTGGCGCGACAGACGCGATCGGAACTCATGTCCCGGTTCCGGGACATGGTGCGGAACAGGGAACCCATCATCGGCGGCGGCGCGGGGACGGGAATCTCCGCGAAGTGGGAAGAGGCCGGCGGCATCGACCTCATCGTCATCTACAACTCCGGAAGGTACCGCATGGCCGGACGCGGATCGCTGGCGGGACTGCTCGCCTACGGCAACGCGAACGACATCGTGAAGGACATGGCGAAAGAGGTTCTTCCCGTCGTGAAGAAGACGCCGGTTCTCGCGGGAATCAACGGAACGGATCCGTTCGTCCTGTGGGACAACTTCTA
>CAZVUT010000405.1:0-2282 GCA_964630155.1 uncultured Synergistaceae bacterium | reverse complement strand
CCGATGATCGCGGGAACGCTCGCCGTGTCGTTCGGCGCGCTCGTCGTCGCGCTGCCCGTCGGCGTCGGCGCGGCGCTCGCGCTCTGCGTCGCGGGACCGCGAACGCGCGCCGTCGTCCGGCCCGTGATCGACGTTCTGGCCGGAATCCCGTCGGTGGTGTACGGCTTCCTCGGCCTTCTGACGGTCGTTCGCGGCTTCGAGCGGCTCGGGATGGCGTCGGGGGAGTCGGTGCTCGCGGCGTCGCTCGTCCTCGGCGCGATGATCCTGCCCTTCATCGTCGCCGTGTGCGAGGAGGCCATGCGCGACGCCGTCGCGCGATACGGCGCCGCGTCGCTGGCGCTCGGCGTGGGGCGCGACGAGATGCTGCTGCGCCTCGTGCTGCCCGCGTCGCGCCGTGCGATCCTCGCGGCGGCCGTGTCGGGACTGGCCCGCGCGCTCGGCGAGACGATGGCCGTCATGATGGTCGCGGGCAACTCGCCGCTCTTCCCGACGCTTCTCGGCCGCACCGAGACGATTCCCGCGCTGATCGCGCTCGAAATGGGCTGCGCGGAGGTCGACAGCCTCCACGTCTCCGGGCTCTACGCGGCGGGGTTCGTGCTGACGGTGCTGCTGTTCGCGCTGTCGCTCGCCGCGCATCGCCTCCGGGGGAGGGCCGGACGATGAGGCGCGCCCTTCCCGCGTTCGTCCGCGCCGCGTCGCGCTTCGCGTGCGGCGTTGCGTTCGGCCTGGTGATCGCGATCGTCGCGCTTCTGGTGTTCGAGAGCCGGGGCGTCCTGACGGCCGGCTTCCTGACGCAACCGCCTTCGGGCCTTCCGATCGGACGGGAGGGGGGCGTCGGTCCCGCGATTCTCGGAAGCCTGCTCCTGGGCGGAACGGCGTGCCTGTTCGGCCTGCTGCTGGGTCTGTCCGTCGCGCTGCACCTCGTCTTCGGGCGTCCGTCGGCGTTCGAGGCGGCCCTCCTGCACATGGCCGTTCGCGTGACCGCCGGAATCCCCTCGATCGTCCTCGGGCTGTTCGGCGCGGCCTTCCTCGTCTCCGGGCTCCGGATGGGGCTGTCGCTGCTCGCGGCCGGGATCGTCCTCGGAATCATGATCTTCCCGTTCATCGAAGTGCGCGCCGAAGAGGCCTTCCTGCGCGAACGGACGCGCCTCTTCGTCCCGTCGCTCGCGCTCGGGGTCGGCCGGTACGCCACGGTCTTCCGGCTCGTCGTTCCCGCCTGCCTGCCGGACCTCGCATCGGCCGCCGCGCAGGCCGCCGGCTTCGCGATGGGGGCGACCGCGCCCGTCATGTTCACCGGGGCCGTCTTCTACTCGTCCGCGCCGCTCGGGCCCCTGTCGCCCGTCACGGCGCTGCCGATGCACCTCTACGTCCTCGTGACCCAGGGAATCTCGATGGACCACGCCGCCGCGACCGCGCTCGTTCTCGTCGCGCTCGTCCTGATCCTCAACGCCGCAGCCTTCCTGTTCTCCGGAAGAAAACGGCGCTGACACGCCCGAAAGGAGACACGCCGCCATGCCCCTGCTGGAACTCCGAAACGTCACCGTCCGATACGGCCGGACGACCGCGCTCTCGAACCTGTCGCTCCGCATCCCCCGGGGCGAAATCACCGCGATCATCGGCCCCTCCGGGTGCGGCAAGACGACGCTTCTCAAGGTCATGAACCGCCTGATCGACGAGGAACCCGGCGCGGCCGTCGACGGCGACCTCCTGCTGAACGGAGCTGCGGCAGGGCGCGATGACGCGCACGCATTGCGCGAACGGGTCGGAATGGTCTTCCAGACGCCGATGCCCTTTCCGCTCTCGATCCGCAAAAACGTCGCCTACGCGCTGCCGTCGCGCGGCGTCAGCGACAGGGCGGAGCAGAAGCGCATCGTCCGGGAAAAACTCGCGATGGTGCGCCTCTGGGACGAAGTCGCGCACGACCCCGACCGCTCGGCCCTGCACCTCTCCGGCGGCCAGCAGCAGCGGCTCTGCATCGCCCGCGCGCTCGCGACCGAACCGGAAGCCCTGCTTCTCGACGAACCCTGCTCGTCGCTCGACGTGGGGAACACCGCGAACATCGAGGACATCCTCAAAAGCCTGAAAGGCCGCTACACGTTCGTGATCGTGACGCACAACCTCGCGCAGGCCCGGCGCATCGCCGACCGCGTCGTCGTCCTCATGGACGGGAGCCTCGTCGAAGAGGGCCCCGCCGCGGACGTCTTCGCGGCCCCAAAGGACGCGCGAACGGCGGCCTACCTCGGCGGGGCGATCGGGTAGGAACGCGCTTGACACGACGCCCG
>CAZVUT010000404.1:0-2284 GCA_964630155.1 uncultured Synergistaceae bacterium | reverse complement strand
GCGGCCCAGAATCTGGTAAACTTGGAGAATATTCAGATAGGAAAGCGCGTCTGCATTCTGGGTTCGGGCGACATCGGCCTGATCATGGCGCGCCGGATGACGCTCGAGGGCGCGTCCGTTGAGTCGGTCTTCGAGATCCTGCCGTATTCGAGCGGCCTGCCGCGGAACATCCAGCAGTGCCTGAACGACTACAACATCCCGCTCTTCCTCTCGACGACCGTCACGAAGATTCACGGCCGGGGACGCCTCGAAGGCGTTTCGGTCGCCCAGGTCGGCGCGGACCGGAGTCCGGTTCCCGAGACGGAGCGGTACGTTCCGTGCGACACGCTGCTGCTTTCGGTCGGCCTGATTCCGGAGAACGAACTCTCGCGGATGTGCGGGGTGGAGATCGACCCCGTGACGAGCGGAGCGGTCGTCGACGATACGTTCATGACGTCGGTTCCGGGCGTGTTCGCGTGCGGCAACGTGTTGCACGTCCACGATCTCGTTGACTGGGTTTCGGTCGAGGCGACGCAGGCGGGGGCCTTCGCGGCCGCATACGCCGCCGGAAGCGCTCCGGAAGCCGGAATTCCGGTGAAACCGGGCGACGGCGTGCGCTACACGCTGCCCCAGAGGGTTTCCGGGGCGCGCGACTGTACGATTTCGCTCCGCGTCGGAGCGCCCTGGCGCGACCGTTCGATCGTCGTCCGGACGCCCGGTTCGGCTTCCGAGGAGCGCCGCGTCATCAAGCGGACGAAGATGGTCCGTCTGCATCCGGCCGAGATGATCCGCGTCGACCTCAAGGCCGCAGACTTTGCGGGAGCAAGCGGACTGGAGGTGTGCGTCGAATGAGCGTCCGGGAATATACGTGCGTCGTCTGCCCCAACGGCTGCCCGCTGCGCGTCGATGTCGAGGAGCGCGACGGATGTCCCGTGGTCGTGAGCGTTCTGGGCAACGTCTGCAAGCGCGGCGAGAAGTGGGCGCGGCAGGAGGTGGAGAACCCCCTCCGGACGATCGCGTCGTCCGTTCCGGTGGCCGGAGGCGATTTTCCGATGGCGAGCGTCCGAACGAACCGCCCGATCCCGCTTGTGAAGATCCGGGCCGTCATGGACGAAATCAGGGACATACGACTGAGCGCTCCCGTGAATACGGGAGACGTGATCCTTCACAACCCGGCAGGCACGGATACGGACGTCATCGCGACGCGAACCGTCCGCGCCGCGCGCGCGGGGTAGCGAACGCGAATCCATCGGCATCGACCGGGTGATTTTTCCCGGGTGTACGATACACGCTCCATATCCCACATTTTTTAAGGAGGGTTCTGGTATGAGCAAGCGAACACGAGCCATTTGCGCACTTCTCTTTCTGTCCGTTCTTCTGCTTCCTGTCTTCGGCGCGACGGCGGATGCGGCGAACTATCGCGTGAACATCGCGACGGCGACCACGGGCGGCGCGTACTACCCCATCGGGAACGCGATGGCCCAGATCTGGAGCAAGAAACTCGAGGGCATCAAGGCGTCGGCGCAGGCGACGGCCGGAACGCCGCAGAACATCGAACTCATGATGAACAAGGAAGTCCAGATCGCCATCGGACAGAACGGCATCTGCTACTACGCCTATTACGGCAAAGGAACCTACGAGGGCAAGCCGAACTTCCCGTACAAAGACATGCGCGGCATGCTGTCCCTCTACCCGAACGTCATGCACTGGGTCATCCGCAAGGACGCCGGAATCAAGAGCGTAGCGGACTTCAAGGGCAAGAGCATCGTTCCGGGCGCCGTCGCGAGCGCGACGGAGATCAACAGCCGCGAAATGCTCGCGGCCTACGGGCTGAACTACATGAAGGACCAGGGCGAAGTCAACGTGAAGGCGGACTTCCTCGGCTACAACGAAGCGGCCGACCTGCTGAAGAACGCACAGACCGACGCGGCGCACATCGCGGGCGGCGTTCCCACGGCCGTCGTCATCGACATGATGTCCTCCGGAGCGGCGGAACTCATGTCCATGGAGCCCGAGAAGATCCAGGCGATCTGCGAGAAGTTCCCCTGGTACTACCCCTTCACGATCAAGGCCGGCTCCTATCCGAAGCAGGACAAGGACATCCAGACGGTCGCGCTCGCGAACATCCTCTTCACCGACGCCTCGCAGCCCGAGGAGCTGATCTACAAGCTCACGAAGGCCATGTACGACTTCCATACGGATCTCGTGAACGCGCACAAGGCCACGAAGGACACGACGCTGGAAACCGCCGTCAAGGGAATGACCCTGCCGCTGCACCCCGGCTCGGTGAAATACTTCAAGGAAG
>CAZVUT010000403.1:0-2285 GCA_964630155.1 uncultured Synergistaceae bacterium | reverse complement strand
CCGGTCCGAGGCGGCGACGGTGTGGATCTGTCCGGCCGCGTGCGACGGAGAGCGGGCGTCCTGCCGCAGTCTGCGCGACGGCTGAGGACGAGGGGCTGACGGAGCGGACCAAAGCCGGTCGCTCCGCCCGAAAATCGGCGCACAGGCCTCGAAAGAGGTCTTTTTTCGACTCGAATTTGAGTTCGAGTCATAAAACTTCGATGGGGTGAGGGATATGGAGCAGAGGCTCGACGAGCTTGAGCCGGGACGGAAGGCCCGCGTGATTCGCGTTGAGGGGGATGCGGCGCTGCGGCGCCGCATCATGGATATGGGACTCGTTCCGGGGACCGAGGTGCGCCTGGAGCGTTCGGCGCCGCTGGCGGACCCGGTTTCGTTCCGGGTGCGCGGCTTCGAGCTGAGCCTCCGGCGTTCGGAGGCAGCCGCGGTGCGGATCGCCGTCGTTCGCGGCTGCGGCTCCTGCGGGGGCGCCTGCGGATTCGGAGGGTGCGGCGCATGAGCCCGGCCGTCGTTGCGCTCGCGGGAAACCCGAACACGGGAAAGACGAGCCTGTTCAACGCGCTGACCGGCTCGCGCCGGAAGGTGGGCAACTGGCCCGGCGTTACGGTCGAGCGCAAGGAGGGGCGACTCGCGCTCAGGGAAGGCGACGTCACGCTCGTGGACCTTCCGGGCGTGTACAGCCTCGGCGCGTCCTCCATCGACGAACAGATCGCGGCGGACTTCCTCCGGAACGAGCGTCCGGAGGCGGTGCTGACGGTCGTCGACGCGACGAATCTGGAGCGCAGCCTCTACCTTGCGGCGCAGCTCCGGGAATCGGGCGTCCCGGTCATCGTCGCGCTGAATATGTGGGATCTCGCGGAAAAGAAGGGCGTCTCGGTGGATATCGCGCGCCTCGAAGCGCTGCTCGGCGCGGATGTCGTCCCGACGGCCGCGACGAACGGAACGGGGCTCGACGAACTGCGCCGGAAGATCGCCTCGCGTCTTGCCGCGGCGCGGCGCGACGCGAAGCCGCTCGCGCTTCCCTACGGAGACGAGTTGGAGCGTTCCCTGGCGACCATCGCGAAGGCGCTTCCCGGAAGCATGTCGGACCATGAGCGGCGGCTGCTCGCGATCCGCACGGCGGAAGGGGATTCCGGGGCCGTGTCGGGCCTTCCCGGGGCGGAAGCGATTCTCGCCCTCGCGGCCTCGGAGAACGAGCGCATCGAAAGGGCGCTCGAATACGACCTCCAGACGGCCGTGATCCTCAAGCGATGGGACTTCATCTCCGGCATCGTGGGGCAGGTGCTGCGCCGCGATCCGGCGACGTCTTCGGGAGCGATGTGGGACGAGCGGCTCGACCGCATCGTGACGAACCGCTTTCTCGGCCTGCCGCTCTTTCTGCTGGTCGCGTGGAGCGTCTTTCAGTCGGTGTTCGCGATCGGGGACACGGTCGCGGACCATCTCGACGGACTGCTCGGCTCGTTCGGCGAGGCGGCGGCCGCGCAGCTCGCCGCATGGGGCGCGGGGGCGACCCTGACAAGCCTCGTCCGGGACGGCCTCATCGCGGGGGTCGGCTCGGTGCTCGTCTTCACGCCGCACATCTTCCTGTTCTTCTTTTTCCTGTCAATTCTCGAGGACTGCGGCTACATGGCGCGCGGCGCGTTCGTGATGGACCGGATACTGCGCGCGCTCGGGCTGCACGGCAAGAGCTTCATCCCGATGCTTCTCGGCTTCGGCTGCAACGTGCCGTCGATCATGGCGACGCGAATTCTCGAACGCCCGCGCGACCGGATGATCACGCTTCTCGTCCTGCCGTTCATGAGCTGTTCGGCGCGTCTTCCCGTGTACCTGCTGTTCGCGGGAACCTTCTTCGGCGAGCGGGCCGGAACGGTCGTCTTCTCGCTCTACGTCCTCGGGATCGCCGTCGCGGTCGTGACGGCGAAGGTTCTGGGGAGCACGCTCTTCGCCGGGGAGCCGTCGCAGTTCATCATGGAGCTTCCCGCGTACCGCATGCCGAAGCTCTCCGCGACGCTGCGCGCCGCGGGGGAACGCGCGATGATCTTCATCCGCAAGGCGGGGACGTTCATCTTCGGGGCCGTGATCTGCGTGTGGCTTCTCGCGAGCCTGCCGTTCGGCGTGGAGTACGGCTCGGCGGAGAGCCTCGTCGGACGCCTGGGCGCGTTGCTCGCGCCGATATTCGCCCCGGCCGGGTTCGGCTTTTGGCAGGCGGGAGTCGCGCTCTTCTTCGGGTTCCTGGCCAAGGAGGTCGTCCTCGGGACGTTCGGAACGCTGCTCGGAACGGGCGAGGA
>CAZVUT010000402.1:0-2288 GCA_964630155.1 uncultured Synergistaceae bacterium | reverse complement strand
GGCGTTCTCGCCCTGCACGTCGCGATGTACGCCCTCGGAACGGCCGTCTTCTGCATCGCCTTTTTGCAGCTTCTCAAACGATGGCTCTTCTCCCCGCTCCACACGCTCGCAGAGGAAATCCGTTCGTTGCGCTGGGGCCGGGACATCCCGCGCGCGCCCGATGCGCCGAAGGGGATGCTCCACATGGAAATGGACGAAGTTCGGGAGTTTCGCTGCGCGCTGACGGAACTCGCGAAGCAGGCGGTCGAGAAGGAGGCGCTTCAGAACCGCTACCTCGGCGATCTCGTACGGACGCAGGAAGAGGAGCGCAGCCGCCTCGCCCGCGAGATCCACGACGGACCGGTCCAGATCGTGTCGGCGTTCGTCCAGCGCATCCAGATGGCGTCTCTCGAAAAAGACGGGCGACGGATGCGGGACCACCTCGCGCTCGCGGAGGAGATCGCGCACTCCGCGGTGAACGACCTCAGAAGCGTCTGCGACGCCCTCTCCCCACCCTGGCTTTCCCTGGGGCTCGCCAGATGCCTCGAAGAGCTGGCGGAGCGCCTGAGCCGACAGCACGGCGTTTCCGTCGAAGCGGATGTTCGCCTTGACGCCGACCCGGGCCCGGAACGCACGCTCGCGATCTTCCGCGTCTGCCAGGAGGGCGTATCCAACGCCGTCCGCCACGGCAAGGCCTCTGCCGTGACGATCCGGGTGCGGGAAGACGGCGCATATCGGCTGTACGTCCACGATAACGGCGTCGGATTCGACGCCCGAAGCCTGACGCCCGACCTGCTCCGCGCCGAAGGCAGGCGCGGTTTGAACGGCGCCCGCGAGCGCGCCGCGTTCCTCGGAGGGCGTTTCGCATACCGGTCATCTCCCGGAAAAGGAACCGTCCTCGCGGTCACGCTGCCGAAAGCGGAGCGCCACAAAGAAACTGTTGACAGGTAAACGATCGTTGACTAGAATATCGGTAAACGATCGTTTGCTTCATGGAGAGGATGCCCGGATGACCGACACGAAAGAGAACATTTTGCACACCGCGCTTCGTCTGTTCGCGCGGGACGGATACGAGGCCGCTTCGGTCAGCGATATCGCCGGGGAGCTCGGCATGACGAAAGGGGCCTTGTACAAGCACTACAGGAACAAGCGGGATATTTTCGACAGCATCGTGGAACGCATGTATCGGATAGACGGCGAACGGGCGAAGCGCCATGACGTTCCGGAGGAAACATTCGACGTATCGCCGTCGGCCTACCGCAACACCGCCGTGGAGAAAATCAGGGCCTTCATCGAGGAGCAGTTTCATTTTTTGACGGAGGACGAATTCGCCCGCAACTTCCGGAAAATGTTGACGCTGGAGCAATACAGAAACCCGGAAATGGCCGAGCTGTATCAAAAATGCTTTTCGCGCGGGCCGGTCAGCTATATGGAAGATCTGTTCCGTGAAATGATGGAACAGGGCGTCTGGCGCACAAGCGACCCGAAGCAGCTTGCGATCGAGTTTTACGCGCCGTTTTTCCTGTTGATAAGCATTTCGGACGCTGCGCCGGACAAGAACGAGGCCGCAAAACTCCTGGCGGAGCACATCGACAGGTTTATCGAACGAAACGCCTCCCCCCGGGAATGCGCGCGGCGAAACCCCAAAACAGAAGGAGCATGACAATGGACGACATAAAAATCAGCGAATTTGATTTCAACCTCATCAATGAATATTTCGCAGGATTCGAGCGGCAGGGCCCCGGCAGCCCCGAGCACACCATCAAGGCGTTGGGTTTTGTCGGCGATCTCTCAAACCAAACCAAGATCGCCGATCTGGGCTGCGGCACAGGAGCCCAGACGATGGTTCTGGCGCAGAACACGGAAGCGGGCATCACCGCTCTCGACCTGTACGCCGGCTCGATCGACACGCTGAACGTACGAGCCGGAAAACTCGGATTGCAGAACAGGGTGCGCGGCGTTGTCGGGTCGATGGACGATTTGCCCTTTCAGACCGACGAGTTTGACGTTATATGGTCCGAGGGGGCCATCGCCAATATCGGCTTTGAAAAGGGTCTGAATCACTGGAAGGGCTTCCTCAAAAAGGGCGGATATGTCGCCGTAACCTACGAGTCATGGTTCACCGACGAGCGCCCCGCCGAAATCGAGAAATGGTGGACGGACGCGGTCCCCGAAATAAACACAATAGCGTATAATATCTCAGTCATGCAAAAATCAGGGTATATTCCAGTCGCTATGTTTGCGCTGCCCGAATATTGCTGGATAGATAATTATTTCATCCCGCAGAAGCCGAGGCAGGAGGAATTCCT
>CAZVUT010000401.1:0-2292 GCA_964630155.1 uncultured Synergistaceae bacterium | reverse complement strand
AAACACCTCAGGGGGAGGGTCTGTTTCTCACGGACGAGATTATAGCGACCGAACGCGAGTTTGGCAAATCGCATACAATAAACCAAAACATATACTTTACGATACCCTTACGAGGAAAGGCTTTCATTAAAAAAGCGGACCCCCCGCTATGTATGGGGGGCCGCCTTCCGCGACATACGCTGAACGGTTACGCGCCGGAAGCAAACGATTGTTTTCGCCGCGCCCGCCATCCCCGGAACCGCCAGATCAGGGAGTACACCGGAGGGATGACGAAAAGCGCAAGGCTCCCCCCCGCCACGATGCCGCCGATCGCGACGACAGCCATCGGAGCGCGGTACTCGCCTCCCGCGCCGAGCCCGAACGCGAGCGGAAGCATCGCGATGACCGAGGTCAGGTCCGCCATGATGATGGGGCGGAGGCGCACGGTGCAGGCCTCGAGAATCGCCTCGGTCGGATCCTTTCCCTCCTTGCGCACCATTTCCGCGTAGTCGAGAATCACGAGCGCGTTGTTGACCACCATGCCGACGAGCATGATGAATCCGAGTATTCCGTAGATCGACGTATTCGTGTTCGTGATGAACTGCAGCGGAATCACGCCGATGGCCGCGAGCGGAACCGTCAGCATGATGATCAGCGCGTAAAAATACGACTCGATGATCGCCGCGATCATGAGGAAGGTCAGGATGATCGCCATCACGAAGGCGATTCCCAGATAGAAGAAGTTTTCCCGCATGTCCTCGACTTCGCCGCCGTATTTGATCCTGTATCCTCGCGGAACGGTGACTTCCCCGAGTTTTTTCTGGATCTCCGCGAAAACCTCTCCGACCGAACGACCGGAAACATCCGCCTGGACCGTTACGGAACGCATCCGGTCCGTACGCAGAATCCGCGTAGGGCCGAGGCCGTAGGCCATATCCGCAACGGATTTGAGGGGAACGTAGACGTCCCGCGCGGGCAACGGCAGATCGGGCACCTGAAAGACCGTCTCCACCTTCGCCGGTTCGAGCCGCGCAAGGATGTCGTATTCCTTTCCGCCCGACCGGAAGACGCCGGCCTTCTTTCCGGTGATATAGCCCCGCGTCGCCACGGCCACATCGTCGACTGTCAATCCGAGCTGTCCGAGACGCCAGCGGTTGGGTTCGACGCGAAGCTCCGTCCGTCCCAGACGCCAGTCCACGTCGGCATCCACGGCGCCTTTCGTCTCGCGGACGAGCGCCAGCATTTTCAGGGCGATCGCATTCAGCGTTTCGATGTCGTCGCCGATGATCGACACTTCGATGGGTTTCCCGGGGCCTCCTCCGCTTTCGGCTGCCGCGACCGCCGCCGTGAGGTCCGGAATTCCCGCAAGATAGGGACGGAGCATGTCCGCGATATCGAAAGTGCTGGGGCGATTCTTCTCCTTCGTCATGAACAGCCGCACCCGGCTCCGGTTGACGCCGGAATTCGTCCTGTTTCCGCCCACGAGAACCTCGACCGTCTGAACCCCCGGCAGATCTTTCGCAAATGCCTCCACTTGACTGGTTATTCGGCGCGTGTATTCGAGAGATGCGGTCGTCGGAAGCTCCATGTCGATTTTCACGACGCCCTCGTCGACTCTCGGCGCGAATTCCACGCCAAGACGCGGCCACAGGGAAACCGCCCCGGCGAACAGCGCCCCGAACAGAACGAACGTCAGCCACGGATGCCGGAGGCTTTTGGTCACCAGCACATGGTGAAGATCCTCGAAGCCGGAGTAGAGCCAGATCCACCAGCCCGTGAAAAACCGGGTCAACCTGCCCGGAAGGCCGTATGGCGTCCGGGCCGCCATCATCGGCGTAAAGGTCAGGGCGGTCCAGAGCGAAAAGATCGTCGAAAAGACCACCGTGAGCGCGAAGTCGCGGAGAAACTGCCCCGCGACTCCCTGCGTGAAGGCGACCGGAATGAAGACTCCGAGATTTGTCGACGTCGTCGACAGCACCGAGATCGCTATTTCCGCGGTTCCCTTTTCCGCCGCCTCCACGGGGCCGTACCCCATTTCGCGATAGCGGAAGACGTTCTCGAAAACGAGGATCGCGTTATTCACGAGGACGCCGATTGAAATTGCGAGCCCCAGCGTGCTCATCATGTTCATCGTGATGTTGTATGCGTACATCAGGATGAACGTCGCGATGACGGCCGTCGGCATCGTGAGCGCAACCACCAGCGTGACGGAGATGTTCTGCAGGAACAGGAAGAGGACGAGTCCGCAGAGCAGAATGCCCTGCCCCATGTTCGTGAAGACGTTCCAGATGGATTCCTTGATGAAGTTTGAAT
>CAZVUT010000400.1:0-2301 GCA_964630155.1 uncultured Synergistaceae bacterium | reverse complement strand
CCTTGATTCGCGTCAGGCGGCCGATGAAACAGAACCGGAGAGGCCTTCCATCGGCGGCGTCCGGCGCCCATCGCTCGCGGGGCGCGGGAAGTCCGTTCGGGATGACGATCGAATCGCGCGGCAGAAAGGGCCCCATCCATTCCCGGACAGTCTCCGAGACGCAGATCGCTCCGTCGGCCATCCGGTACGGATACAGCCCCGCATTCTTCGAATAGAGCGCGTGACACGTCACGACCCACGGCACGCCCGCAAGGCGGCTCGTCCACCAGGCGATCCATGCGGGAACGCGCGAGTGCGCGTGAAGGATGTCCCGCGCCTCATGGCGGACAATCGACGCCAGACGGACCGCGCATCGCGCGGCGATGAACGGATTTTTCCGGTGAACGGGGAGCGTCAGGTGTTTCGGTCCGCCCTCCCTCCTCGAGAGGGATTCGGCGAGCCTCCCTCCGGCCGAGACGACGAGGACGTCGCACCCGGCGGCCGCCTGTGCGGTCGCGAGCCAGAGAACGTGCCGCTCCACTCCCCCCTCGTCCATTTCGGGAAGAAGATGAACGATTTTCATGAGGGCGTATTCAGGATCCATTCGGCCGCGCGCTTCGCCTCGTTGAAGCCGGAGACGTCCGTCGAAACGTCCTGGTGCTCCTGCGCCGTCCCCCACGAGGACGCCGTCTGCTCGACGAGATACCCCCGCTCGCGGAAGCGGTCGAACATCGCGTCGAACTTCGGAACGCCGAAGACGAAACGCGACGGAAGCATGCCGAGCCCTGCGAGGCGGAATGCCAGACGCTGAAGGATCATGCGGAGTCCCTTCTTCCGCCCGACGCGGAGAAGGATGACCCTGCGCCCCGCCGTCACGGCTTCCGAAACCATCGAGACCGAGTCCTCCGTGCAGAAGATCCGCGCGCAGTGTCCGAGCATCCCCGGGACCGGATTGTACTCGTCCGACGAAGCAAGCAGGATCATGCGGACGCAGCCGCGTCCCCGCGAGAGTTCCGTGATCGCGCGCTCCGTGTCGCCCGACGTCCGCCGCGATGTCGTCAGATAGATTTCGGCTCCTGTATCCCGGGCCGCGTCAAAGACCCGCGCGAGAACGTCCCTGACCCAGAAGGGCGTGACGTCGTAGTTCGCGTCATCTCCGCCGACGAGGATTCCCCATGCGGGCGCTCCCGGAGTTCCTGACGGGAAACGCCGAAGCAGGTCCTCTTTCGCTTCCTCGAGCTTCTCCGGCACGATCGCGTTCGGAGCGCCGAGCGTAGCGAGCGTCCGACCGGATCGCTCTCCGGCGGGGGCATCGTGCTCGGGAAGGATCGCGAAATCGAACGGATCCGTCCCGAGAACGGACGGCGTCATGATCACGCACGTCTTCGCCCCGAGCGCACGTCCGACGGCGAGCGCGAACGGCGCAGCGGAGCTTCCGGCCGAGAGCGTCAGGACGTCGCCGTCCGCGCCTCCCCGCGCGGCGATCTTCTCCGCCGCAAGGTTCCGGAGATCCGCGAGCAGATCGCCCGCTCCCGCACGCTCGAGCCATCGGCGGGATTCGTTCGTCGACGCATTCCGGAGCTTCCGCGCCGCGACCTTCATCAGCAGAAAGCGCTTCATTCCCGATAGCCGAGGGACGTCGCGCTCGACAACGTCCGCTCCGGTCGCCTCCGCGATCCAGTGCGCCACGCCGCGGCTCTGGTGCAGATGCCCCCGGATTCCGTCGGAAAGGATCACCACGAGCGAAGGTCGAACCATATCCGTCCGCGTCCTCTTACTGTTCGACCGCGCCGGCCTCTGGTTCGCCCCCGGCCGTTTTCTCCGGCGCGTCGCATCCGATGGTCCGGCGCACCATTTCCCGGACCTTCTCAAGATCCTCGGGGGTGTTCACGTTCGGCCCCCCGTGAGGGTATTTCGTCACGCCCACCCGGATGGGGTAGCCGCTTTCCAGGATTCGGAGCTGCTCCAGCGATTCCAGTCTCGAGAGCGGCGTTTCCGGAAGCTCGACGTATTGCAGCAGGAATTCCTTGCGGAACCCGTAGATGCCGATGTGTTCGTAATACGCGCAGCTTTCCGTTTCGTTCCTTCGGTACGGAATCGGGGACCGGCTGAAATAGAGCGCGTCGCCATGCCTGTCCAAAACGACCTTGACCACGTTCGGATCGTTGATCATCGCGGGATCGTCCAAGGGGGAACACAGCGTCGCCGTGACGACGTCGGGATCGGACAGAAGCAGCTGCACGACCTCGTCGATCATACGGGAATCAATGAGCGGCTCGTCCCCCTGGATGTTGATGACGATATCCGTGTCCATATTCCGGG
>CAZVUT010000399.1:0-2303 GCA_964630155.1 uncultured Synergistaceae bacterium | reverse complement strand
CGTCGTCGAACTTCCGGATCATCGCCGGAAGGACGTGCGACGTCTCGAGGTCGTAATTGTCGCCGGGACCGTAGAGGTTTGTCGGCATGACCGAGATGTAATTCGTCCCGTATTGACGGTTGTACGACCGGCAGAGCACGATCCCCGCGATCTTGGCCACTGCGTACGGCTCGTTCGTCGGCTCGAGCGGACCGCTCAGCAGCGCGCTCTCGGAAATCGGCTGCGGCGCGAATTTCGGGTAGATGCAGGAACTCCCCAGGAAGAGGAGTTTTTTCACGCCCGCACGGTGCGCCGAGGTGACGACGTTCGTCTGGACGGTCAGGTTGTCGCGGATGAAATCGGCCGGCCAGGTGTTGTTCGCGTAGATGCCGCCGACCTTCGCCGCAGCCAGAAAGACCCATTCCGGAAGCTCGGACCGGAAAAACGCCTCCGTCGCGGCCGCGTCAAGCAAATCGAGTTCGCTCCTCGTTCGCGTGATGCACGAGTCGTATCCCTTCGTCCGCAGCCTTCGAAGAATCGCGGAACCGACCAGTCCCCTGTGACCCGCGACGTAGACGCGCGGATTGTCCGTCATCAACAGTCCTCCAGCGCCGGCCCGACCTCGTAGCCGGCTTCGGAACAGAGCTTCTCCTTCCGGAACAGGTCCAGGTCGCTCAGAACCATTCGCCGAACGAGTTCCGGGAACGTGACCTTCGGCTCCCAGCCGAGATCGCGCTTCGCCTTGGACGGGTCGCCGAGCAGCAGTTCCACCTCGGTCGGACGGAAGTACGTCGGGTCCACTTCGACGAGAACCTCGCCCGTCGCGGCGTTCCTGCCCTTCTCGTCAACGCCGCTTCCGCTCCACACCACGGAAATTCCCGCCTCGCCGAACGCCAGTTCGACGAATTCGCGCACCGAATGCGTCTCGCCCGTCGCAAGCACGAAGTCATCGGGCTTCGAGTGCTGCAGGATGCGCCACATTCCCTCAACGTAATCGGCCGCATGCCCCCAGTCGCGCTTGGCGTTCAGATTGCCCAGGTACGTCTTTTTCTGGAGTCCGAGCGCGATGCGCGCTACGGCGCGGGTGATCTTGCGCGTGACGAACGTCTCGCCGCGACGCTCCGACTCGTGGTTGAAGAGAATGCCGTTGCTCGCGAACATGCCGTACGCCTCGCGATAGTTCACCGTGATCCAGTAGGCGTAGAGCTTCGCCGCCGCATACGGGCTTCGCGGATAGAACGGCGTCGTCTCCCTCTGCGGCGTCTCCTGCACCTTGCCGTAGAGTTCGCTCGTCGACGCCTGGTAGAAGCGCGAGGTCTCCCCGAGCCCCAGGATGCGCAACGCTTCCAGCAGCCGCAGCGTCCCGAGCGCATCGGAGTTCGCCGTATACTCCGGCTCCTCGAAGGAAACCTTCACGTGGCTCTGCGCCGCAAGATTGTAGATCTCGTCGGGACGGACCTCCTGGATGATCCGGATCAGGTTCGAGGAATCCGTCAGATCCCCGTAGTGCAGTTTGAAGCGCGGACACGCGCTTCCGTCGCAGGAGGACTCGTGAAGATCCTGATACAGATGGTCGATGCGCCCCGTATTGAAGAGAGAACTCCGGCGTTTGATCCCGTGAACTTCGTACCCTTTCGACAGGAGAAGCTCCGAAAGATAGGCCCCGTCCTGCCCCGTAACTCCCGTAATCAACGCGCGCTTCGTCATGCGACAATACCTCCACATTGCGCCCGCTCGCACTCGGCCGATCGGGCGAATCAGAATAACGAGTATTTTTCTTACTCGACTTGAGTCACGTTCAGATTATAGGAAGCGCGTCATTTTCTGTCCAGCGGACCAAGAAAAATCGGCGCCAGGAGCATCAGGACAACCAGCGAGCCTCCGGTCGCATCACAGCCTGCGTTCGATTCAGCTTTCTCGTTAAGCGGCGATGGGACAAACGATGTGGGCGTCGGCGGCCGGGAGGGACTCGGTTCCGGGTTCGATGTCGGGCCTGGCCCATGTGTCGGCGCATGCGTCGGGGTCGGCACGAACGTCGGCGTCACGCTCGGAACAACTGCAGGCGTCGGTGTGTTCGTCACAACCGGCGTGGGGCTTGCCGTCGGAGAAGGAATCGGGGTCGGGGTGGAAGAAGGTTCGGATGTGGGTGTCGGCGAGGGGAGCACCTCATAACTCCAGGTCGCTCCCTCTCGGAAAGAACCATAGGAATCGGTCGCGACAACGCGCCAGTAGACCGGGGAGGATGCCCTCAGCCCTTCGGGAACATCCGCGGAAAGGGTCGCCTCGCCCGAAAGAACCAGCGCGTCTTCCTCCAGCGCATCGAT
>CAZVUT010000398.1:0-2305 GCA_964630155.1 uncultured Synergistaceae bacterium | reverse complement strand
TCGACATGCCTGCCGATGAAAAGAAGATCCTCCTCCTCTACGACTGGGAGCGCGACATGCCGACGCATTGTCAGAGATGCGATGGCAATCGGTATATCGGGGCGATCTTGTTCTCGAACATGGAGGCGAAGCGCGAGATAGACCGATTGCGCGTTGAACTGGAGAAGGCGCACAAGTTCATCGACACGCTTTCGGAGATCGTTTCGGCGGTGTCGCTGGAGAACCGGGAGCGGATTCTCGAAGGTATTCGAGAGATGGCGGGGGGTAGGGAATGCGTAAAAACGACGCGATAATGGAGATCATTTCACCCTATGCACCGGACGAAATAACCGCCGCCGAGAGGAAGCTTGAACTCTATCCGGCGTGGAAACGCCTGCTTCGCGTCATGGATTCCATTTTCGAAGTGTCGTTCAAAGACCCGTATTCCGATCGCGTCCAGGGCGGCGTATCGCTGCCGCAGGCGGAGAAGATCATCATGCTCAAGGAATGTCACCCGGAGTACCAGCGAGTGCAGAGAAACATCGCGGCGATCGAACGGGGACTGATGGAACTCTCGTCGCAGGAGCTAGATTTCGTTGCGCGGTATTGGTGGAATGACACGTTCCACCGGGGCGATCACCGGCAATGGGTCGCGGATTCTGTGGGATGGGGACGGAATACGGTCGATCGATGGTGGAAGCGATGTCTGGTCAAGCTGATGCCGTATTTGGAAGACGCGGACACGATCCTGATCCGCGCGAGATGGGTAGAGGAATGGAGCGAGGAGAAAAATGGGACTCGGAGTCCCACCCCTTCATGTGGTATATGAGTACCGTCGAAAATCATGAGAAAACGAAGCACCCCGCCCGGTTCGGACCCGAGCGGGGATATTTGTGTGTTCGAAAGGGGGCGGCGGAATGGCGCTGACGGCGAAGCAGAAACGCTTTGTGGCGGAATACATGATCGACCTGAACGCCACCCAGGCGGCGATCAGGTCGGGATACTCGCAGCGCAGAGCATCGGAGATCGCATACCAGTTGCTACAGAAAACTCCAGTGCAGGACGCCATCGCCGCGGCACAGGAGATTCGCGAAAAACGTCTTGACATCACCGCTGACCGCGTCATCACCGAACTCGCCCGGCTGGCTTTTGCCGACACGACGAAGGCTGTCCGCGTCGAAGACGGACGCGTTGTCGTTCAGGACACGGACGAGATGGACGAAAATACCCGTCGCGCCATCTCGGAGATCTCCGAGACCGTTACGACGAACGGCGGGACTCTGAAGGTGAAGTTCCACGACAAGGTCAAGGCGCTCGAACTGCTTTCGCGCCATCTCGGCATACTCAACGACAAACTGTCCGTCAACGCGAAAACGGAGGTGAGCTGCGATGAAGGACTCGAAGCTCTCCTCAAAGATCCCGAATCCCGCAAGCTCCTCGCGGCTCTTTACGCCAGATCGGCTTCCGGCGGCGTGGAGAGCGCTGGCGAGAGTTGATTTCGCCTTCTACTGCCAGTACGTCCACCGCGGGCACTGGCTCCGCTCCCGGCACCTCGATCTGATGTGCTCGCACCTCGAGGCTGTTGAGCGCGGCGATATTCGGCGGCTCATCCTGTCCATGCCGCCGCGACACGGAAAGAGCATGACGGTGACCGAATCGTTTCCGGCCTGGTGCGTCGGCCGGAATCCCGACTGGCGGATGATCGAGGTCAGCTACGGCGACGATCTCGCGCGGGGATTCGGCGACCGGAACCGGCGGAAAATCGAGGAATACGGCGAAGAGCTTTTCGGCGTCCGGCTCGACTCGTCCGCCCGCGACAAGTCGGACTGGTCCATCGCGGACCACTACGGCGGCATGGTGAGCACTGGCGTCGGAGGCGCTGTCACGGGCAAAGGAGCGGACCTCCTGATCATCGACGACCCGATTAAAAACCGGCAGGAAGCCGACTCCGAGACGTACCGCAACCGGCTCTGGTCGGAGTGGCAAAACACCCTGGCGACGCGGCTCCATCCCGGCGCCCGCGTCGTGCTCGTCATGACCCGATGGCACGAGGACGACCTTGCGGGACGGCTGCTCCGCGAACACGGCGACGAATGGACGCTCGTCAATCTCCCTGCGCTCGCGGAACCGGACGATCCGCTCGGACGAGCGGAAGGCGAAGCGCTCTGGCCGGAGCGGTACGACGCCGCGGCGCTGTCTGCGATCAAGACGACCGTCGGGGCGCGAACGTTCGAAGCGCTCTATCAGGGGCATCCGTCACCGCAGGAGGGCTCGATATTTCGCCGCGGCTGGTGGGGGACATATCCGCTCCCGCCCGCGGAACAGG
>CAZVUT010000397.1:0-2312 GCA_964630155.1 uncultured Synergistaceae bacterium | reverse complement strand
CGCGCCGAGACCGCATATCCGATGGATCGTCAGGATCATCGGCCCCTTCACGATCCTTCGGAGCTTCGGACCGAAAAATCCGGTGATTCCAGCCGTAACCATGAGAGAAACCGCAATAAGCCCGCAAAGCCGGAACAGTTCCACCATGCCGCTCCCTCCCGTCCGTCGCGCCGTCATTCGTTCCGTCGCCGGGCGCTTCTTCCGTTCGCCGCCGACGCCAGACCAATTATTCGTATTATATCGTACAATACATCGGCGCGCTTTTTACAAATTCGTGACAAACGGGTGACAGCGCGCTGACACATCGGAGGCGCCTCGGACGTACCCTGTCATCCGGAGGTGGTTGTCATGTTGCGGAAGAGATCGATGATGGTTTTCGGGGCAGCGGCGCTGGTTCTGGGGTGCGGTGGCGCGGTTGATCGGGCGGTCGCGGAGGAAAAGGCTCCGGTCGTCTTCGAAGTGCGGGCGGATACGCCGGTTGTGGAAAGCCGGGGCGGACAACGCGTGATCGTACGGGCGCTGGTTCGGCCGGACGGGCGGAGAGTGTTCTCCCGCGCGCCGCTCGCCGTTGCGATCGTTCTGGACAAGTCGGGGTCCATGGACGCGGACGCGAAGATGGAAAACGCGAAACTCGGCGCTCTGGAAGCATTGAATTTTCTCGATCCCCGGGATATCGTGACGGTTGTGGCGTACGATGATCTGGTCACGGTTCTGACGGCTCCCCGAAAGGTCGGGGACGGCGCGGACGATCCGGCGCTCGCGAGGGCGATCCGGCGCCTCCGGCCGGGAGGCTCGACGGCCCTCTACGACGGCGTGGCGACGGGAGCGGCGCAACTTCGCGCCTGCGTCGAACAGGGGTACATCCCCCGGATCGTGTTGCTCTCCGACGGAATCGCGAACGTGGGGCCGTCTTCGACGGAAGCCTTGGCGACGCTCGGACGGAAGCTCGCGCGTCAGGAAATGACGATCACGACGATCGGCCTCGGTCTGGATTACAATGAGGACCTGATGACGGCCGTGGCTGCGTCGAGCGGCGGCAACGCCTATTTCGCCAGGCATTCGGAGATGCTTCCGGAGATCTTCGCGCGCGATATGAAGGACGCCGTCGAAGTGACGGCCCGGAAGGTGCGGATCACGCTGCGCTGTCCTGAAGGGGTTCGTCCGGTGCGTGTCGTCGGGCGTCCCGGAACGCTCCGGGGAAACACGCTGGAAACGTCGATCGACAATCTCTACGGGACAGGGGAGAAGTACGCGCTCTTCGAGGTCGAACTGTCCGGACGCGACGCGGGAACATCGTTCGAGGCGGCCGAACTGGAGCTGGAATACACCGATGTCGCCACGGGAGCGGTCCGGCGCGAGCAATCGAACGTACGCGTCTCCTTCTCGAAGGACGCCGCGGACGTTGACAGGAACCGGGACAGGGATGTCGCAGCACAGACCGAGCTTGCCCGGAACGCAGAGATCCGCGAGGAGGCGATCCGCCTTGTGGACGAGGGGCGCGCGAAGGATGCGACGAAACTTCTCGAAAAGCGTAAAAGCGACCTGCGGAGCATCGCTCCGAGCGTCGGGCAGGCGGCGCCGATGATCGAGGCCGAAGCCGGAGTTTTCGATAAACTCGCACAGAGCATCACTGCGACGGGCGGAATGTCCTCTGGCGAACGCAAACAGACGATGAACGACGCCTACATGCAGAAGAACCAGCAGGCTCCGTTGACGATAAGCGACGATGTGAGCGGGGACCAGCAGTAACCGGACGGCGGGAAGCGATGCGGCGCATGGAGAAGCCCGCATCGCTTCCGATCCGGCTTTTTCCCGAAAGCGCGGTGAGGGTGCGATGGCGGCATGGAATCGACACAACAGAGGAAATCTTAGGGGGGGCGGCTCGTTCCGCATCCCCCTCGCGTTCGTTTTCGTGCTGGCCGTTCTCCTTCCGAGTCTGGCGCTCAGCCTTCTCGCGTTGCGGGCGGCGAACCGCGAGGCGCTCTACGTTGAGCGACGCCTCGAGAACGCGCTTTTGGCCGAAGTGAACCACACGGCCGGCGCTATCTCGGAGCTTTTGCGGCGCATCGGAACGGAACTCGAAACCGATGCGGTGGGTCTTTCGGGGTCCGGAGCAGGCACCCTCGATGCGTGGAGGGCGGGGAACCCGCTTGTCTCCGTCCCGTTCGCGCTTGAATCCGGACGACTCGTCGTTCCTGATCCTTCGGGCGCAAAGAGCCGCGCGTTCCGCGACGGATTCGGTCCCTTTCTCGAAGGTCGTGTGGAATTGCCGGTGTACGACGATATCGCCAACGTCTACCGGCGGCAGATGC
>CAZVUT010000396.1:0-2314 GCA_964630155.1 uncultured Synergistaceae bacterium | reverse complement strand
ACGCCCGGCGTGCGCCGCGCGTTTCTCGACAGGCTCTGCACGCTCCTCTTTCCCCCGTACGCATGGAAACTCGCGGAAATGCGCCGCGCGCTGCGCTGCCGCGGAATGCTGCTCAAGCAGGGGCGGAACGCCGCAAGTATCGCAAAGATCCTCGCGCCGCTCGTTTCCTGGATCTGGGAGAGCCGCCGGTCATCCGTCGCCATGCTCGCAGCGGGGCTCGAACGCCTTTCCGATCTGCTTCCCGCGCCGCTTGAAATGCGGCACGCACGCGGCGGCGGCGCAGGGCTGGACGATCCGCTCGAAGACTTCGCGCGCGGGCTCGAACGCTACGGGCAGCGCGAACGGGAAGCGCGCATTCCGCTGGTCGGCCCGCATCGCGATGACATGATCCTGACGAACTCCGGCAGGCCCGTCCTCTCCCTGAGCCGCGGGCAGCGGCGCCGGACCGCCGTCGCGCTCATGATCGCGGCGGGTTTCGCGGTCGAGAAGACGGTCCGGCGGACGCCGATGCTTCTTCTCGACGAAATCGCGGCCGAACTCGACGCGGACGGACATCGCCGCACCGTGAACGCGCTGCTCGGCTCGGGCTTCCAGGTTTTCGCGGCGACGGCCGAGCCCGTCGAAGCCGACTGGCCGGGCGGCGTCTATGTCGTCGAGGCGGGAAACGTTCGACGCATCCGGTAGGGTTTTTGGAAAAAACGGCTCCGGCCGGGATAATTGATATGGGAAATGATTCGAAAAAGCGGGAAGGAAGAGGAAAAACGCATGGGAACGACGTATGACGTCATCGTGATCGGGGGAGGGCACTCCGGGTGCGAGGCCGCGCTGGCGGCCGCCCGGATGGGAGTCCGGACCCTCATGCTGAACCTGTATCTTGACAATACGGCCCTGATGCCGTGCAACCCGTCGATCGGAGGGCCCGCGAAGGGGCACCTGGTCCGCGAGGGGAGCGCGCTCGGCGGCGAACAGGCGCGGGCCGCGGACGCGTCGACGATGCTGATCCGGTGGCTGAACACGTCGAAGGGTCCCGCCGTCCGTGCGCTCCGCGCGCAGTGTGACCTTCACGACTACCGCGACCACTACGTGAAGGTTCTCGAGACGACGCCGAACCTCGACGTCCACCAGGACACCGTGACGGACCTCGTGATCGCGGACGGACGAATCCGGGGCGTTCGGACGCTCTACGGGCTTTCCTACGAGGCGAAGGCCGTCGTCGTCACGGCCGGGACGTACCTCCGGAGCCTGGTTCACGTCGGCTTCACCTCGTTTCCGTCGGGGCCGATGGGGCAGAACCGCTCGACGGAACTCTCGAAATCGATGGAAGAAGCGGGAATCGTCCTGGAGCGCATCCGGACCGACACGACGCCGCGGCTTCACGCCGACACGATCGACTACGAATCCCTCGTCGAACAAAAGAGCGATCCGGAGCCCCTGTGCTTCGACTTCTGGGGCGAGGGGCGCGTCCACGAGGGGTACTCCTGCGCGCTGACGCGCAGCACGCCCCAGACGCACGCCGTCATCCGCGCGAACCTCGAACGCTCGCCGCTGTACAAGGGGAAGATGGAGGGCCTCGGGCCGCGCTACTGCCCGTCGATCGAGGACAAGGTGATCCGCTTTCCGCAAAAAGAGAGCCACCCGATCTTCCTCGAACCCGTCTCGCGGCGCAACAGGGAGGTCTACGTCCAGAACTTTTCGACGAGCCTCCCCTACGACGTCCAGGTCGAAATGGCGCACACGCTGCCCGGCTGCGAACATGCGCACCTTACGAGGGCCGGATATGCCATCGAATACGATTACGTGCCCCCCACGCAGCTCCTGCCCACCCTGGAGACGAAATCCGTGAAGGGGCTCTATTGCGCCGGGCAGATCAACGGGACGTCCGGCTACGAGGAGGCGGCTGCGCAGGGGCTCATGGGCGGGATCAACGCCGCGCTCGCCGTCCGGGGCGAGGAGCCGCTCGTCCTTCGCCGCGACGAGGCGTACATCGGCGTCCTGATCGACGACCTCGTCACGAAGGGGACGAACGAGCCCTACCGGATGCTCACGAGCCGTTGCGAACACCGGCTTTTGCTGCGGCACGACAACGCGGACCGGCGGCTTGCGCCCGTGGGTCGCAGGCTCGGCCTGATCGACGACGAACGCTGGAACGCGCTCCTGCGGCGATGGGAAAAGCGCGACCGCGAGGCGGAGAGATTGCGGAGCGTAAAGCTGACGGCGTCCGACGCGCTCAACGACCGCCTGCGCGAGGCCGGAACCGCCCCGCTCGGCGAATCCGTCCTCGCGGCCGACCTTCTGCGCCGGCCGGAAGTGAGCT
>CAZVUT010000395.1:0-2317 GCA_964630155.1 uncultured Synergistaceae bacterium | reverse complement strand
CGATGGAGAGCAATTTTGTTTCCATAGAGTCGAACCGGCTCGTCAGGACGATAGGTTTGCGCGCGCCCAAAACCACGCCGGCGCCGCGTTCTTTCGCGAGATACGTCATCACCTTGCCGACGAGGTTTCCGCACTCGATGTTCGGGACGAGAAGGATATCCGCGTTTCCGGCGACGGGCGACCGGATCCCCTTCGTCTTCGCAGCCTCTTCGGAAACGGCGTTGTCGAGCGCGAACGGGCCGTCCACGACGCACCCCTTGATCTGTCCGCGGTCGCTCATCTTCGCGAGGGCGGCGGCATCCAGCGTGCACGCCATGTCGGGGTTCACGACCTCGACGGCCGCCAGCGCCGCGATCATCGGACACGCAACGCCGATTTTATGATAGCACTCCACGGCGTTCTCGATAATCCCGACCTTCGTCTGCAGGTCGGGATACATGTTCATCCCGCCGTCGGTCAGGCCGAAGATCCGTCCGCCCATCACGGTGATCTCCTGCAGGAAAAGGTGCGACAGAAGCGTTCCTGTCCGCAGTCCCCACTCCTTGTTGAGCACGGACTTGAGAAGCGTCGCCGTCTTCACGAGCCCCTTCATGAGCAGGTCGGCGTCTCCGGCCGATACCATTTTGACGGACTTCTCCACCGCGAGGTCATCGGTCTTCTCGTCGACGATCTCGATGCCGTCGAGGCGCAGTCCGTCCTTTTCCGCGAGCACGCGTATCCGCGCCGCATCGCCGACCAGAACGCTGTTGACCAGATTCCTGTCGCGGGCGGCGCACACCGCGGCGAGCGCGTCGTCGCCGTAGGGACATGCGACCGCGATCGTCATCTTCTTGCCGCTCGCGCACAGATCCATCAGAAAGTCCAGGTTGTGAATCGTCATCGTTTCGTCCCCCCCGTATACTCCCCGTACCGTTTGGCGGTTTCCTCGCCCGAAAGCACGCGCAGCGCGCCCTCCGCGAGCGCCTTCATCTCGTCCTCGCCCGGATAGAGCAGCACGGGCGCGATCCATTGCACCCGGTCCTGTATAAGCGCGATGAAGTCACTGTCGAAGGCGACGCCTCCAGTAAACAGGATCGCGTCGACCTTTCCGTCGATCGCCGCTGCATGGGCGCCGATCTCCCGCGCGATATTGTACGCCATCGCCCGGTAGACGGCCTTCGCGCGATCGTCGCCCGCGGCGATCCGCGCCTTGACTTCGCGGAGGTCGCTCGTCCCGAGATGCGCGAACATGCCTCCCTGTCCGGCGAGCCGGCGGAGCATGTCCCGGAGCGACAGCGCCCCGCTGAAGCACAGGCGGACGAGGTCTCCCGCGGGGAGCCCCCCGGCCCGTTCGGGAGAGAAGGGACCGAAGTCGTTGCCGCAGTTGACATCGACCATGCGCCCCTTCCGGTGCGCGCAGACCGTGATGCCGCCGCCGATATGCGCGACGATGAAATTCAGCTCGTCCCACGGCTTGCCGAGGTCCTTCGCGGCGCGGCGCACGGTCGCCTTGACGTTCAGCGCGTGACCGAGGGAAACCTTGGGAAGTTCGGGCATTCCCGTGATCCGGGCGACATCCTCCATTTCGTCCACCGCGACGGGATCGACGATGAACGAGGGGATTCCGAGCGGATCGGCCATCGCCTTCGCGATGATGCCGCCGAGGTTGGACGCGTGCTCCCACGGCTTCCCGACGCGGAGGCGGCTGATGAGCGGTTCGTCCACGACGTACGTTCCGCCTGGGATCGGATCCACGAGACCTCCCCGGCCGCAGACGGCGCCGAGCGTTTCGGGCGACGAGCCGTGCGCGGCTATCGCCTCTTCGATGGTTCGCCTCCGGAAGTCGAACTGATCCGCCACGTTCGCAAACGCCGCGAGTTCCGCCGGATCATGCCGCACCGTCTCACGCCACACCTCCCGGTCGGAATCGAACCAGGCGATCTTCGTACTCGTTGACCCGGGATTGATGGTCAGTACCTGAGTCCCCACTGATCGTCCCTCCTGAACCGCAATATGACGAGCGAACCTGTATGTGTACTTGAATTCAGATTCGTTCGCTTTTTACTGGACTCCATTATACAGGACAAGGCATGAGGAAGGAAGAAACGAAAGACCACTTCCCTTCAAAAAACAAACGAACGCCGTAAAAAAAAGGGAAATTCGCGGATCGCTCCGGCCGGAAGGGTCAGCGAAACAGCGGCAGAAGCAGACTTCCTATCTGGAAGACCGCAACGGACGCGAGGTATCCGGCCAGAACCGTGAATAGAACCATGAACGATGTCCACCGGAAGCTCTTCGTCTCGGCGTAGGTCGCCGCGACGGCGGCGATGCACGGAAC
>CAZVUT010000394.1:0-2335 GCA_964630155.1 uncultured Synergistaceae bacterium | reverse complement strand
GGGAAGCGCGTCTTCGGCAGGACGCTTTCCCGCACGGCGACCTTCCCCGTTTCGTTCGACCTGCGGAGCCTGGGCCGCGTCACGCCCGTCCGGGACCAGGAAATGGCCGGAACGTGCTGGGCGCACGCCGCGCTCGCCTCGATCGAATCGAACATCCTCACGCAGGGCGGCGATGCACTGAGCCTGTCGCCGCAACATCTTTCGTGGTTCGTGTTCAAGACGCCCACGGGCTTCACGACGGGACAGCGATACTTCGATGACGACCCGGCGCAACCGTACGCTCCGAACCAGAACGTCTTCCAGCAGGGCGGATGGGACTGGCAGGCCGTCGCGGCCCTCGCCCGATGGGTCGGTCCGGTCGCGGAAGAAGAATGCCCCTACGGGCCGTTTCCGTCCAGCCCTGCGGAGATATCGCCGGACCGCCTTCCGACCGGGAGCGAAACGGTTCTGCGACATCTGCACAATGCGTATTATCTTGGCGGTCCGTATGAACCGCTCGGGCTTCAGCAGTTCGATCTCCCGGCGCACGAGGCGTTCGTCGAAAACGTCAAGACGGCCCTTCAGACGTACGGAGGCGTGGTTCTCGTCTACGACGCGCTCGCGCAGTACATGAACGCGTCGAAGGACGCCTTCTACCACCCCGCGGGGCAAGGAACGATCGAGGCGAACCATGCCGTCCTGCTCGTCGGCTGGGATGACGCGTACCCGAAGGAACGCATGCTCGTCAGCGGCGACGACGGCGCGGGGTACACGCCGCCCGCGGACGGCGCGTGGATCTTCAAGAACAGCTGGGGAACGGATGTCGGCGACGCAGGCTATTACCGGATCTCCTACTACAGCAGCGTGCTCTGGAGCGGAACGGCCTACGTCACGGAGGCGACGGGGAACTACGACGCGGTCTACGACCACGACTCGCTCGGATGGGTCAACGGACACGGATATCCGGGCTCCGACACGGCCTTCTTCGCGAACGTCTTTACCGCAGGGACGCCGTCGTCGCCGCTCTCGAAAACCGCCGCGACGGGAGGCGCGACCGCGGAGTCGCTGAAGGCCGTGAGCTTCTATGCGGGGGCCCCCGATTCCGAGTACGCGATCCGCGTCTACCGCGGCGGCAGCGCCGGGGATCCGGCGAGCGGCACGCTCGTCTCCGGTCCGAAAGTCGGAGTTCTGGACGCGCCGGGCTACCACACGATCGCGCTCGACAGCGCACCGACGCTTTCGGCCGGGGAGCGCTTCACCGTCGTCGTTCGCCTGCGGACGCCGGGCTACCTGTACCCGATCCCCGTCGAATACGCAGTCACGGGCTACTCCGACGCCGCGACGGCGAGCGCCGACGAGGGGTATATTTCGGCGAACGGAACGACTTGGGAAGACGCGTCTCTCTATCGTAACGGCTCCATGAGCGTCTGCCTCAAGGCGTTCACGAAGACCGTCGCGACCACGCCGACCGCGACGCAGGGGGACAAGGGCAGCGGCGGCGGGTGCAGCACGGCGGCCTCGTTCGCCCCGCTCGCGCTGCTGCTGTTCGTTCCGCTGTTCCTGACCCGGAAGTAATCCGTTTCGTTCCGGGTCGACTCATTACTTTACGTACAAAGGCGCAGCCTTCGCATGGAAGCGGAGGCTGCGCCTTTTTTTTCTTTCCGGGGCGACGCCGACCCAACCGGGGCGGAACAACGGGAAAAGACGCACGGCCGGCAGGGAGTAGAATACGTATGTTTCCATACGAAGGGGTGATGTGACATGAAATGTCGTTTCGGCGCTCTATTCCGTATTCTCGTTTGCGTATCCGCGATTTGCTGGTCGGCGGCGGGTCCCTCGGTCGCCGTTGCGTGGGCGGGTCGCTACGCCCCGCTGAACCCGGCGTTTCTGAAGCACAGGGAACAGGCTTCGATCGCCGGGGGTCGAACGATTCAACGGGACCACCCGACCGGGTACGCTCCCTCGCCGCTGGACCTGTCCCATCTGAAGGGCATGGCCGGAACGGCGCAGGATGCCCGGACGCTTCCCGCCTCGTACGACCTCAGGCCGCTCGGATTCGTGACGCACGTGAAGAACCAGAAACCCCACGGCACGTGCTGGGCATTCGCGACGATCGGCTCCGTCGAGTCCGTCCTCCTGCGCGGCTCGGGCGCGCTCGGCGCGGAGTCGCCGGATTTCTCGGAGATGCATCTCGCCTGGTTCACCTTCACGGGCGACGATTCGTTCACGACGAAGCCCGTCGATCCGCTCCGCGATCCGGTTCTCGACCAGGACGGCAGCTTCTGGGAGGCCGCGGCGCTCCTCTCCCGCCGGACCGGCCCCGTCGACACGGCCGATTGCCCCTACTCCGACAAGC
>CAZVUT010000393.1:0-2352 GCA_964630155.1 uncultured Synergistaceae bacterium | reverse complement strand
GAAACCGAGAGGGAGGGAACAGAGGAGATGCTGACAATGAGCCGGATCGACGAAATCAGGCGTGCATATTTCGAGGAAGGAAAGACCATCAGCGGCATATCGGCGGAATACGCCCTTGACCGGAAGACGGTGAGGAAATACGTGATGAAAGAGGATTTCAACGCGGTCGTTCCCTCCGTCGGCAGGGAAGCGATGCAGCCGAAGCTGGATCCGTACAAGAAAACGATCGACGAATGGCTTGAAGGCGACATGAAAGCGCGAAGAAAGCAGCGCCACACGGCGAAGCGGGTCTACGACCGACTTATCGAGACACATGCGGGCTTCGACTGTTCGTACCGGACGGTGGCGGCCTACGTCGGAAGCAGGAGGAAATCGCTGTACGCGACCGACAGGGCGGCATTGCCGCTGGTGCACAAAGCGGGAGAGGCGCAGGCGGACTTCGGCTCGGCGGAGTTTTACCTCAACGGGAAACTGTACGAGGGGAACTATCTGAACGTCTCGTTTCCGTACAGCAACGCGGGCTACCTGCAGCTCTTCAAGGGGGAAAACGCCGAATGCCTCTTTGAAGGACTGACGACAATCTTCGTCCGGCTCGGAGGAATCCCGCCCCGGATCTGGTTCGACAACGCCTCGACGCTCGTCGCGGCGGTCCTCAAGGGCGGAGCCCGGGACCTGACGCAGGGATTCCTGCGGTTCAAGGAACATCATGGATTCATCGCGGCCTTCTGCAATCCGAACGCCGGACACGAAAAGGGCAACGTCGAGAACAAAGTGGGATACCACCGAAGAAACCTGCTCGTACCGGTTCCGGAATTCGTTGACCTTGACGCGTACAACAGGACGCTGCTCGACAGATCGGTTGAAGATCACGGGCGGGAACACTACCGGTTCGACGGGAGCATCGCCCAACGGCACGAAGAGGACCGGAAAGCGCTCCTGCCGCTCCCGGCGGCAGCGTACGACTGCGCGGGCTACGAACGGCGACGAGTGGACGCCTGGGGGAAAATCCGTCTGACGCCGGCGCACGTCTACTCGACGGCGCCGAAATACGCGGGAGCGACCATCCTGGTGCGGATAACGGCGAACGACGTGATCCCGCTCGACGGGAACCATCGACCGATAACCGTCCACGCAAGACTGTACGGCTCCGGCAAACAGGAAGCGATGGACTGGCTCCCGTACCTCACGCAACTGTCGAGAAATCCGGGAGCGCTGAAATACACGGGAATCCGGGAAATGCTCCCCGACCCGCTGCGCCGCTACCTCGACGGCCTTGAGCGGTCGGACCAGGGGAAAGTGCTGAAAGTGCTCGCGAACCTGAGCGAACGCGACGGATTCGACAAGGCCGTTGAATCGGTCGCGGAAGCCGTACGGAGGAACCTCCCCGACCTGGACAGCCTTGTGACGCTCCACGACTACCTGCACCGGCTCCATGCGCCCGACCGGATGAACCTTGAAGCGACGAAGCTGTCGGCGTTGCCGACATTGCCCGGATTCTCCTTCCCGGTCGAACTATGCGACGCCATGCTCACGAACCGGACGGCGGGGACATGCTGAAAGCCGAGATCGCGGAATGCTGCAGGAAGCTTCGGCTGAGCCGCACCCTGGCGGACAACAGCGAAACGGTCGGTGCGGAAAATCCGCAGGAATACCTCCTGCAGCTGCTGAAGCTCGAGATGAATCACAGGGAAAGCGGCAAGAGGGAACGACTCGTAAAGACGGCGGGATTCTACAGCCGCAAGACATTCGACGACTACCGCTTCGACGAGATCCGGCTTCCGGCGGGAGTGACGCCGGACTACCTGAAACGGGGGACATTCATCGACGAGACGAAGAACCTCATCCTGTACGGGAACGTCGGAACGGGAAAGACGCACCTCGCTACGGCCATCGGCATCGAGGCGTGCGGAAGGGGCCTGAGCGTCGGATTCCACCGCACGGCGTCCCTCGTCAACCGCCTGTCGGACGCGAAGAAGACGGGACAGATCGGGAAACTCTTCGCATCGCTCAGAAAGCTGGACCTTCTCATCTGCGACGAATGGGGATACGTCCCGCTGGACCGTGAGGCGGCGCAACTGCTCTTCCAGGTCATATCCGACAGCTACGAGAGAAGGAGCGTGATCATCACAACGAACCTTGAATTCAGCAGATGGGTGGGAATCTTCTACGACGAACAGATGACGGCGGCAATCATCGACAGGCTGATCCATCACAGTTACCTGGTGCTTTTCGACGGCCCGAGCAATCGTGTGCGGGACTCTCTCATGCGCGTCAATGCATGAGACATTTTTCCCCACCCCCCACTGGGGATTTTCCTTTGCAATCTTGGGGATTTCCTACTTGCAAAAAACA
>CAZVUT010000392.1:0-2357 GCA_964630155.1 uncultured Synergistaceae bacterium | reverse complement strand
GCCTCCCCGGGAGCGGAGAGGCCGGGGAGCACGAACATGAACTCGTCGCCGCCCATCCTCGCGACTGTATCCTTCTCGCGGACGCTCGCCCGGAGACGGTTCGCGATCTCCACGAGAAGCAGGTCGCCGATGTCGTGACCGAGCGTGTCGTTGACCTGCTTGAACGAATCGAGGTCGAGGAACATGACGGCCACGGGTGAATTCGTGTGGCGGGCGACGGAGATGGCCTGTTCGAGACGGTCATGGAAGAACGACCGGCTCGGAAGATCGGTCAGGGCGTCATGCGTGGCCATATAGCGCAATTCCAGCTCCATTCGCTTCCGCTCGGCCACTTCGTGCGTGAGTTCCGCGTTGGTCGCCTCAAGTTCGCTCGTTCGGGCGCGAACCTGCTCTTCCAGACGATCGCGCAGTTCGAGAAGCTCCGATTCGGAACGTTCCAGGCACGCGATCTTCTCTTCGAGGTGCGAGTTCAGCGCGGTGATCTTGCGTGTGAGCAGGAAGGATTCCAGAACTTCCGCCGTCGTCGCGAGAACGATGGAGAGAAAATCCGGGTAGGGAGCCACTTCATCGAGAGCCTGTGAGTCGTCCAGCTCGGCCATGCACAGACCGAGAATGCTCGTCGGCGTGGAAAGCGCGTGAAGCATGATCCGGGCGGTCCTGTCCGACGAGGAGACGATGACCGGTTTCTCGCGCCGCAGCGCCCATGCGACCGTGCGATCGTGGATCAGGGGGATCTTCTCGGTTTCGTAGAAGCCGAGCGCGCCGGCAGGGTCGCAGTGAACCGGCCGGAAGCTCATTTCCTGATCTTCCGCAATGATATAGAAGCAGATGGACCGGACCGCGATGATCGACCGGACGCGCAGCGTCGCTTCCTTCAGGATGGCTTCTACGGAACCCATGCCGTTGATGCAGCGCGCGAAGTTGCTGACGTTCACCGCGACATCGAGGCTTTCGATGATGGAACGGCGTTCCTGCATCAGATGCTCCAGGCGGTTCTTCAGGTCGGCGGACGTCTCTTCGGGATTCATTCTTCTTCCTCCTTTCCGAGGAAGAGCGTGAGAATTTCCGAAATCTGGCGGGACGCCTGCATGATCGTCGGTCCGATGGCGCTCGTGGGAAAGTGAACGGAGTCCCATGCCTCCCGCTTCAGCTCCGGGACGAAATACGTTCCGGAGCGCCCCATGCGGAGTCCGATCGCGGTAATGTCGGCCAGCGTGAGAATCGTCGTCTCGGTGAGGGATTTCGATTCCTCGGGGCGATGGTGGAACAGAATGGAGTGCGCGAGAACCGGGGGGAAGGACCATGCCCCGAGCAGCAATCCTCCGACGGTCGCGTGATCGTATCCGATCGTCTGCTGTTCCGCGATGTGGATGGGGAGGCGTTTGCGGACGGAAAGCCGCGTCGCCGCGACCATGTGGCGGGGCATCGTCTGGAACATGACCAGCCGGCCGATGTCGTGAATGATTCCCATGACGAAGTACCGCTCCTCGGAGAGCCCGACCTCCAGAGAAGCGTATATCCGGGCGAATATCCCGCATGCGATCGAGTGCTTCCAGAAGGCGCGCATGTTGAATACGTCTTCGGGAACCCCCTCGAAAGCCGAGATTGCGGAAATGCCGAGAGCAAGCGTGCTCAACTCGTTGACCCCGATGATGGCGACGGCTCTCGGAATGGAATCGATCTTCGCGGGGAAGCCGTAAAAGGAGCTGTTGACGAGCTTCAGAAGCTTGGCTGCAAGGCTTGTATCTTTCGAGACGACCTCGGCGATGTGGTGCGCGGAACTGCGCGGCGAGGAAAGCACCTGCGAAATCTGGAAGTAGATGTCCGGAAACGAGGAAAGGGGAGCTGCGGTGTTCACGAGATCCTGAACGGCGGGAACCGGTTCGTCGTCGTACGACTCTCCCGGAGCGGAGTCCCGGAAAAGTTCGGCGGGCTCGTAATCCCCGAAGGATTCTCCAAGCGCATAGCGCTTCGACGCTTCGAGGAACACCTGCCGTCGCAGCTCTTCGGTGAAAGGCGTTTCCGGAGGCGACGAAAACAGGAAGCCCGTCCGCTCCTCGGCCTTTCGAAAGGCTTCGGGATCTATTCGGGACAACTCCCGCTTCGAGATGTCGGCTTCGGAGACGCCTTCGACATCCGCTTCGGAGACGCCCCAGATCTTGATGGTCTGAATGTTCTTGCCCGTCAGGACGGCGCCCCGCGGGAGAATGAGGATTCCCCGAGGCCCCAGAAGATCCGACGTCAACTTCATGCCCGGTTCGAGATTGTCCGTGTGCACCCTTCCCATGACGGCTCCCTCTCTTCCCTGAGGCGTGTGGAAGCTCCCATGCGGGACACATGCCGATATGATAGGATAA
>CAZVUT010000391.1:0-2359 GCA_964630155.1 uncultured Synergistaceae bacterium | reverse complement strand
CTCCCGAGTTCTTCCAGGCGCTCTTCGCTCCGCCGGATGTCGCCGAGGATCTCCGCCTCGCGGACGCGAAGGTCGGAGAGGCGCTTTTCGGCCTTTTTGCGATCTCTTCCGACAGAACGCAATTTGGCCCCGATTTCATCGGAAGCGCCGGAAGGCGCGCCGCCCGCAGCGGAGGTCCAGGGATGCGACATGGCCCCGCAGAGCGGACACGGTTCTCCGTCCGCAAGACGCGCCCTCGCCTCCGCGTAGGACTCCGTCACGCGAAGGCGCATCTGCTCCGATTCAAGGCGTTCCCGCTCATTCTCGCAGGCCGACAGGGCTCCGGCGGCTTCGGGGATTTCGCGCGCGAGGCGGTCCCGTTCGCCGCCGAGCGATTCGAGAAGGGTCGATATGTCCGCCGTCTTTTGCCGGGCGTCGGCGCACAAACGGGCGTCTTCGGCAATTCGCTCCGCAACGGCCGCGTGTTTTCCGGCGTCGGCGACCGCCTGCCGCATCCGTGGAAGCGTCCGCCCCGCGAGAGCTTCGTCCAGTCCGCTTCCGGCGTCGATGACGGCGCGATTGAGTTCCTCGAGATCGCGTTTCGACGCCGAAAGCGCCGTCTTTTGCGCATCGCTCGCCGAAAGCGCCGTCGCGTATTGCCCTTCGGCCGCGAGGCGCTCCTGCGTTTTTTCCCGGAGGCGGGCGCCGGCCGCACGAAACGCGTCGAATCGGCTTCGTACGGCGCCGAGGCGCTCGGAGATCGTTTCGTCGGCGGCGTTTTCGGCCATATACGCAATGACGGCGTCGAGGGACGACCGGACGACTCCGAGCGCGGCGCGATCCGTTTCGTTCCGGCCCAGAAGCTCTCCGGACTCCGCTTCCATCGCGGACAGCGCATCGCCCGCCTTGCGGATCGGCTCATCCCGTTCGGCGATCCGGACATCGAGATCGCGGACCTTCCGCAGGACCGGGGCGCGATCCTTCTGCTCCGCCTTCGCCCTACGGAACGCCTCGTCGCTCCGCTCGGAATTCCGCTTTGCATTCGTCACGTCGTCTTCGAGTCCTGGGAGGGTCACGCGGCATTCTTCCGCGGCGCGTTCGTCCGCCTCCTGATCCCGGCGCAGGGACGACAGCGCTTCGTACGCTCCTTCGAGCTCCAGCGCGCGCATGGCACGTTCGAGGCGCAGAAGGTCCGGCCGGAAGGCCTCTCTTCGGGCGACGAGGCCGTCGCGTTTGCGCGCGAGCGATTCCAGCTCCCCTTCGAGTCGCCGCACCCCTTCGAGCCATGCGAGCGCCCGCGTCTTCGTTTCGAGGAGCGCTCCCGCCGCAGCCGTTTCACGTTCCTTCTCTTCCAGGGTCGTTTTCAGGGTTCTCTCTTCGTCATCACCGAGCAGGCGCATCGCGGAAAGCTCCGCGCCGAGCACGTCGAGCTTTTTCTGTTCCTGCGCGCGCCGTTCATGAACCCGCTTCGAGATGTCGCTGTAGACTTCCGTCCCGGTGATCTGCTCCAGGATGGGGGCGCGTTCGCCCGGAGACGCCTGGAGAAACGCGGCGAATCCGCCCTGCGCCAGAAGCATCGAGCGGGTGAACCGCTCGAAATCCATTCCCGTCGCGTTTTCGATCTTTTCAGCCACGACTCTCAATCCGGATTCCAGGATCTTTCCCGTCACGGCGTCGGAAAGTTCGTGCCTCGGCGCCTGCAACTCCCCGTCCGGCCTGTTCCTGGCGCGGTTCTGGCTCCAGCAGCAGCGAAAACGTCCGTCGCCCGCCGCGAAGGTCACTTCCGCAAAACATTCTCCGGTTCGCCGCGACATGATTTCGTTCGCGCCCTTCGTGACCTTGTCGAGACGGGGGGTCCGTCCGTAGAGCGCAAGGCAGATCGCGTCGAGGATCGTCGTCTTGCCCGAACCGGTGGGGCCCGTGATCGCGAAGATCCCGTCGGACGCGTACGCGGCGTTCGTGAGGTCGATGCTCCATTCTCCGGCGAGGGAGTTCAGGTTTTTGAAGCGCAGGTCGAGGATCCGCATCCTCCGCCCCCTTACTCCGCGAAGGCGTCGTCTTCCCGGAGGGAGACGAGCGTCTCGCGGTACGTCCGTTCAAGCTCCGGCCGCTGTTCCTCGGGAACGCCGTTGGCGTCCAGGCATCGGGAGAAAACCTCGTATTCATCGAGTTCCGCGAGAGTTTCCCCGTCGTCCGCCCCGACGAGCGCGCTTTCGGCCGCTTTTCCGCTCCGGATGCGCAGGATGTCGAGACCCGTCCCGCGGGTCGCCTCGTCGAAGCGCTCCCGGATGTCCGGAACGGTATTCGCGTCGTCGCAGACCGCTTCGATCCAGGCGGATTCGCCCGCGGCCTTCATCTCGAAGAGGCGCGACGCGATCGC
>CAZVUT010000390.1:0-2366 GCA_964630155.1 uncultured Synergistaceae bacterium | reverse complement strand
GTCCCGAAGATCGGCGACACGATCACGGTCCCGAACGCGCTCTGGTCGCCCGCCGCAGTCATCAAAAACCCGTGGGCCGAAGAGGGGGCGTTCGTCGTGCTTCAGGGGCCGCTCGTCCCGCAGGAGGTCGCGGCGGACGACCCGCGCCTCTGGGAGAACATGCTGTTCGGAAAGTAGCCGTTCGTTCGTCGTACGGGGCTGTCCGCAGAGGCGGCCCCTTTTTCATCAGTAACAGGGGGTGGCGGTGAATGTTGCGGATGATGATCGCGCCCGGGCGGTACGTCCAGGGCGCGGGGGCGGTTCGGGAACTGGGGAAATACCTGGCGCTGCTCGGAGGGCGCCGCGCGCTGGTCGTCGCGGACCCGGTCGGCGCGCTGGTCGTCGGCGGCGATGTCCGGACGAGTCTGGCGGAGAAGGGCATCGAATTCCGCATCGAGGACTTCCGCGGGGAGTGCTGCGAGCGGGAGATCGCTCGAATGCGCGACGCGGGACGGGACTTCGGGATGGACATCGTCGTCGGCCTCGGCGGCGGCAAGGCGATCGACGTCGCCAAGGCCGTCGCGCATCACGAGGGGCGTCCGCTCGCGGTGCTGCCGACCATCGCGGCGACCGACGCGCCGTGCAGCGCGCTGTCCGTGATCTACACGCCCGAAGGGGTCTTCGAGTCGTTTCTCGTGCTGTCGCGGAACCCGGATCTCGTTCTCGTCGATACGGCCGTCATCGCGAAGGCCCCCACGCGGCTCTTCGTCTCCGGGATGGGCGACGCGCTCTCGACCTGGCTCGAAGCCGACACGAGCTTCCGCACCGGCTCGGCCGGAATGCAGGGGACCGTCTCGACGCTCGCGGCGCAGGCGCTCGCGCGACTGTGCTACGACACGATCCTCGAGAACGGACGACCGGCGAAGCTCGCGGTGGAGCGCGGCGTCTCTACCGAAGCGGTCGAGCGCGTCGTCGAGGCGAATACGCTTCTGTCGGGCATCGGCTTCGAGAGCGGCGGGCTCGCGGCCGCGCACTCCTTTCACGACGGGGTCACGGCGCTCGGGGAAACGCACCGCTTCTATCACGGCGAGAAGGTCGCCTTCGGCGTCATCGTCCAGCTCGTTCTCGAAAACCGTCCCGCGGCGCTCGTCGATGAGATCCTTCGCTTCTGCCTCGATGTCGGGCTTCCCGTCGCGCTCGAAGACATCGGCGTGACCGACGCGACGGAGGCAAAGATCCGCCGCGTCGCCGAAGTCACCGCCGGGCCGGAGGAGACTATCCACAGCGAGCCCTTCCCCGTGACGGCCGACATCGTGTACGCCGCGATCATGGCGGCCGACGCGCTCGGGACGGACGCGAAGAGAAGATACGGCGTCGCCCGCCGATCGTTGCCCGAAGGAGGATCATTGTGATGTCAGCGAATACGTTTCCGTTTCCCGAAGCGATAGAAGCTCTTCCGCATGCGGATATCCCCTTTGATGGGTGCACCGCGTATATTGTCAACGGAGAAAACGAACAGGTCCTTTTTATGAAGTTTGAAAAAGATGTCGCGTTGCCGGAGCATTCGCACAGGGCGCAATGGGGGATCGTTCTGGCCGGAACGATTGAAATGGAGATCGATGGAGTAAAAATGAAATATGTCAAGGGAGATAATTATTATATTCCTGCAGGAGTACGGCATAAAGGGATGATATTCGCAGGATATTCCGATATAACGTATTTTGACCAAAAGGATAGATATACGGCAAAGAAGTAGCGATTCCGGTCCATCACCTGAACCACGAACGTCCGGAATAGCTCCGATACGACATGCGGCCCCCGGAACAACGGGGGCCGCATGTCGTATCGGGAAGCCTCCATGAAAGCATGATGCAGGAATTCCCGTCGCGTGTCCGGAAGAACGCTTTCTCACAGACGTGCTCCGTGCACGTTGCGCGGGGTCTATTGACGTTTTCCGAACTAGCATGCTAGTATGGTACAAATAACTCTATACAATTTGTCGGCAAGATATCGGATCCCCGGGCGACGGAAAAACAGCGTCCCGGAGTTCCGCAGGCGAGGGGGGCGATTTCCGGCGTCGTCGAGCGAAAGGCGTTTCGTATCTTCCGAACGGATCCTTACCCGGTCAGTTTGCGTGCGGCGGTCATTTCATGCCTGCGTCCGGCTCAATCACTGATATCGCATTGTCCGCGGACGATGGGGAAACGACGGATCACCGGCCTTCGGGCCCGTGACACATCTACTTCGGGAGGAATGGACATGAAGAGACATTCTGTCATATTGCTGTCGGTTGCACTGATTCTGGCTTTCGGCACGGGGGCGTTCGCCCAGAGCAAGCCCGCCGATTTCGTCGAGGGAGACGGCAAGGCCTACGAACTCATGGTCTC
>CAZVUT010000389.1:0-2376 GCA_964630155.1 uncultured Synergistaceae bacterium | reverse complement strand
GGAGGTGTCGAAGATCTGCGCATCCCCTTCGGCGACGCCGCGCTGCCGGGATATTTCCTCCGCGCGGCGTCGGATGATGTCGCCCGTCCGACGGTCCTCATGATGAGCGGCTACGACGGGACATCCGAAGAGATGTTCTTCGCAGCCGGACGTGCGGGTCTTGAACGCGGATACAACATCCTGCTCTTCGACGGCCCCGGACAGACGGGGATGCGCCGCTTCGTCCCGGATTCCGCCTTCGTGCCCGATTACGGCCCCGCCATCCGCTCGGTCGTCGACTACGCCCTCTCCCGCAAGGACGTCGACCCGAAGCGGGTGGCCCTCTACGGAGTCAGCATGGGCGGCTACCTTGCGCTCAGCGGCGCGATCGGCGAGGATCGCCTTGCGGCGCTTGTCCTGAACTCGCCGGTCCCGAACCTCCACGAATACATGACCGCCTTCGTCCGCGCAGTGGAGGGCAGCGGTTCGGATGCAACGATCGAGGAACTCGCGTCTCTCCCCGACAACGCTATTCCGTGGGCGATCCGGCTCTCGGCGATGAACCTCATCAGCCGGTTCGGACAAAAATCGCTGTTCGGCGCCATCGAAGCGCTCAAACGGTACGACTCGCGTCCGCGGATCAAGGATCTGAAGGTCCGCACGCTCGCGCTCGTGTGTCGCGGCGAAGGCGACATCCCGATGCGGCTCGCGGAGGAGTTCGCCGCCACATCTCCCCGCCCCGTGACGCTCAGGATTTTTGAACAGTCCTCGGGGGCGAACATGCACTGCCAGCTGGACAATCTGCCGCTGTCCGCAGCCGTCATCTTCGACTGGCTCGACGAAAATCTCTGACGAGCAACGAAGAGTCCCCGGTGGAATCCGATCCATCGGGGACAAGGCCGTCAGCAGCCCGGACTCCCGTGAATCCGTTCGTTCGTGAGGATCCAGTAGAGACCGACGCGCTGGACGGCCTGCGTGAACTCGTCGAAGCTCACGGGCTTGCGGACGTAGCCGTTCGCGCCGAGATTGTAACTCTCGACGATGTCCCGCTCCTCGCTCGACGACGTGAAGACGACGACCGGGAGCAAGCGCGTCCGTTCGTCCGAGCGGATGTGGCGGAGGACGTCGAGACCGTCCACCTTCGGAAGTTTCAGATCCAGAAGGACGACGACGGGAAGTCCCTGGTCCCGCCCAGCCCCGAGCAGGCGGTCGATCGCCTGCGCACCGTCCCGGACGACCGTGATCCGGTTCGTGATATTCGCCTTCCGGAGCGCACGCACCGTGAGTTCTTCGTCGTCCGGATTGTCTTCCACAAGAAGGATTTCCCTGTCCTCCACCGCCGACTCACACTCCCTCTTCCGGCGCCGGCATCGTGAACGCGAAGGTCGCCCCCGCGTCCACCGCACCGTTCGCCCATATCCGTCCGCCGTGACGCCGGACGATCCGCTGAACCGTCACGAGCCCGATCCCCGATCCCGGGAACTCGTCCGCCCGGTGCAACCGCTGGAACGGACCGAACAGCTTGCCCGCGTACTCCATGTCGAACCCCGCGCCGTCGTCCTTCACGAAGCACTCCCACATCGCCCCGTTCCTCGCCGCGCCGAACTCGATCCGCGCGGACGGCTTTTTCCCCGTGAACTTCCACGCGTTGCGCAGGAGGTTGTCCATGACGATCCGCGCGAGCCCCCGGTCGGCCATCACGGGGACGCTCTCCGGGACGACCGTTTCGACGCGGCGGTCCGGCTCCGCCTCCGCAAGTTCCTTCAGGATCGTCCGCGCGAGTTCCGCGAGATCGACGAGCTCCGGATGCAGCTCGGAGCGCGAGATCCGGGACAGCATCAGCAAATCGTCGATCAGGCCGCCCATACGGTCCGCCGCCGCGCGGATCCGGCCGACATACCCCAGGCACCGTTCGTCGAGGACGCCTCCGCAATCCTCGAGAAGCGCCTGTCCGAACCCCGTCATGGCGCGGAGCGGCGCACGGAGGTCGTGGGAGACGGAGTACGTGAACGCTTCCATCTCCTCCGACGCGGTTTCGAGTTCTTTCGTCCGCCCCCGGACGCGAGTTTCGAGTTCCGCATTCATCGTCCGGATGGTTTCCTCGGCGCGCTCGCGTTCGGCGAGCGCCCGGGCGAGTTTGATATTGGAATAGCTCAGGTCGGAGAACAGTTTGGCGAGCCCCGCGTAATACCGCATCACACTCCCGACGCGATCCCTGCTCAGGCGAGGAACCTTCCGGACGGCGGCAATATAGGCGTCCCCGTCGAAGCCGTAGCGGCGCGCCTGTTCGCGGAAGAACCCGTAGTCGGGTTCTTCGTCGTCGAAGAAGAATTGTCCCGTGAAGACGTTCCCGACGCGGCGATCCCCGAGAAAGATCGGCGTCGCCGCGTCCCAGAG
>CAZVUT010000388.1:0-2382 GCA_964630155.1 uncultured Synergistaceae bacterium | reverse complement strand
GATCGGACGCATGTTCTCGAATGCGCCGAAAGAGGTTGAGGAATCATGAGAAAACCGATAACGATACTGATTTCGCTCGCGCTCGCCGCCGCGTTTCCCTGCGGCGCGCCGGCCGCGGGGACGGACCCCGTTTCCGCGGACGCGGAACTCGCTTCGGGGGACTGGACGGCGCTCGCCAAGCGGTACCCGATGCCGTACTTCTTCTCCTCTGACGGGGACGTAACGAACGCTCCGTCGCCCGAGGTCCTCGCGGCGTGGTGGGACGTCCTCGGCGACGAGACGCTGTCGCAGCTGATCCGCCTCGCGCTCGAAGGCAACAGGGATCTCGCGGCCGCGCGGGCGAAGTTCGGGGAGGCCCGCGCCGCGCTCGGCGTCAGCAAGGCGGCGGTGTTGCCCTGGTTTGACGGTTCGACCTCGCTCACGAATTCCAAGACCGGCGCGGAAGCCTCGTCCTCCGGGTCACAGATCGGGCCGAGGGACTACTACAAGCTCGGGATCGACGCGTCGTGGGAGATCGACATCTTCGGCGGCAAGGCGCAGAAGATCAAGGCGAGCGCGGCGGACCTCCAGGCGCAGTTCGGCGCGCTGCACGCGGCCTGGGTGCAGCTTTCGTCCGAGGTCGCGCTGAACTACCTGTCGCTCCGGACGCTCCAGAGGCGTCTCCAGGTCGCCGAGAGCAACCTGGCGCTCCAGCTCTCGACGCTCGGGCTGCTCCAGTCGCAATACGACTCGGGCCTCAAGGACCAGCTCGCGCTGAGCCAGGCGAAGTACACGATGGAGCAGACGCGTTCGTCGATCCCTCCCTTGCGCGCGAGCCTGGAGCAGACGATGAACCGGCTGGCGATCCTCGTCGGCCGCGTTCCGGGGAGTCTCGGGAAGATGCTCGGCGACAAGCCCATGCCGAAACTCGACACGTCCGCGCTCGTCGGGATTCCGGCGAACCTGCTCCGGCGCAGGCCGGACATCTTCGCCGCCGAACGCAGCCTCGCCGCCCAGATGGCGCGGAAGAAGGCCGCCGAAAAGGACCTTCTGCCGAAGTTCAACCTTCTCGGCGCGATCGGCTGGGGATCGTACGTCTCGACGGGCGGGCTCTTTTCCTCCGGCGGAGAGACCTACAGCGTCGGCCCCGCGATTTCGCTGCCGATCTTCCACGGCGGCGCGATCCGGAATAATATAAAGGCGCAGACCGCGAAGGAAGAACAGCTCCTCGCGGCCTACGAGCAGACGGTGCTGAACGCGGTCGCCGAGGTGCGCGACGCGCTGACGGCCGAAACGCAGGAGCGCGAGCGCAACGTCTCGCTCCGGAGCGGCGTCGAGGCGGCGAAGACCGCGCGCGCCGTGGCCTACGACCAGTACGTCACGGGCCTGTCGGCCTTCAACAACGTCATCATCGCGCAGACCGCGCAGCTCTCGCTCGAAGAGCAGCTCGCGATCAGCGACGGGCAGATGCTCGCCAACATCGTGCGGCTGTTCAAGGCGCTCGGCGGCGGGTGGGCGCCGATGACGGCGGAGAACGCGCTGCGGCTTCCCGAAGGCGTCGACGGCGGGGCGGTCGCCCCCGCGGCGCCGAAGGAAGAGGCCCCCGGCGGGACGAAGCTCTCGGCGGAAAGCCGCGCGTATCTCGATCAGATCCGAAAGGACGCGAAGAAGAAATAGGTTCCGGAGGAACTCCGGCGGCTCCATACCGCGCATCGTTTCTGCGGGAAGGACGGCTTCAGGGCGTCCTCCCCGGTCGCGTATTCCGTCGGCGTGCGTTGCGGAAAGAGCGCCCGTCGCGAAGGAACAAAGTCCCGGGAGCCATCCGGAGAACGGCATGGGATCGACGTCGATCCGTGCGTGAATGGGGTGTGAGCGAATGACTGATGCGGTTCTGTTATTGGGGGATCCCCGCCTGAGGCGGACGTGCGATATCGTGACGGATTTTTCGGGGCTCGAATTCGTCGAGGAAAACCGCCGGCTGAAGAACGCGCTCGACGCATTCCGGAAAGAAAAGGGATTCGGCCGGGGGATCGCGGCCCCGCAGATCGGCATCCCGAAGCGGATGATCGCGCTGAACCTGGGCGACGGGACGCGGACGATCGTCAACCCCGTCATCACCCGACGCAGCGACGCGACGTTCACGATGTGGGACGACTGCATGTCCTTTCCCGACCTTCTCGTCATGGTCCGGCGGCATGTATCGATCGACATTTCGTACCGGGACGAAAACGGCGAGAGCCGGGAGTGGACGGACATGCCGCAGGCCGAATCGGAACTCATGCAGCACGAGATGGATCATCTCGACGGCGTCCTGGCGATCGACCGGGCGCTCACGCGCGAGGGGATCGTCTACCGGAAGGTCTTCGACGCCGACAGGGAGTATTTCGAGGATCAGGTCGACTA
>CAZVUT010000387.1:0-2384 GCA_964630155.1 uncultured Synergistaceae bacterium | reverse complement strand
GTGGTTTACGTGCCCTTTCAGGGCGGGGGGAAGGTGGGGCAATGAAAAACAGATTCCGGTACGTGTGGTTGGTTTGTGCAACGGCGGTATTCCTGACGGCAGGGCCGTCGTTCCTCGCCGCGCAGGAAAAGGCTCCGGCGGAGGAGAACCAGGACGAACAGAACCTGATTCAGGCGGCGCAGATGATGCGACGGTCGGGAATGGTCCAGTTCAACTTCACCGAGATCGACATCGTCAAGTTCATCCGCTTCATGTCGGAGCTTTTGCAGGAAAACATCATCGTAACGCCGTCCGTCAAGGGGAAAGTGTCCGTTATCTCTCCGAAGCCCGTCCCGCTCGGACAGGCGCGGCAGGTCATGCTCTCGGTCCTCGAAATGAACGGATTGACGATTGAAAACCTCGGGTCGTACAGCAAGGTGCTTCCCGGCAAGATCGTCAGCAAGGAAAACGACGTGCGTCGCGGGAAGATGTCCCCGGCGCAGGGGGAGCAGACCGTGACGCAGGTCGTTCCGCTCGACTACGTCACGGCGGACTTCGTGGTCAAGGCCGTGCAGATGGCTGTTCCCGGCGTCGGAGTGATGCCTGCCGGGAAGGGGAACGACATCGTTTTATCCGGAAAGGCCGTCGACGTGAACAGGGCCGTGAATCTCATCCGGAAGATCGATGTCGCCGAAAGTTACAAGATGAGCCGTACGGTCGCCATTCAATTCTCTTCCCCCTCCCTCGTCGCGAGCCGGCTCACCGAGCTCGCGAAATCGGGACCGCTGCAGGGATTGCTTGCGGTCGCGGACGAAGGAAGCAAGAAAATCGTTCTTGTGGGGGAATCCGACGTCCTCAAGGAAGCCCAGCGCATCATCAAGGAGCTGGATGTCTATTCCAGAGGCGGCGATTTCCACATCTACAAGCTCGAACACGCGGACGCCAAGCAGGCGGCGACGCAACTGGGCCAGGTTCTCGCCGTCGCGGCGAAACTCCAGCCCTCGAAAGAGGGGCAGATGCCGACGACCGTCGTTCCGGATCTTGCGACGAACAGCCTGATCTTCGCGGTCCCGCAATATCAATACGACTCGCTGCTCGCGATCATCAAGCAGATCGATACGCAGCCCAAGCAGGTCATGATCCGGGGCCTTGTCTGCGAAGTGAACCTCACGAAGCTCGACAACGCCGGAATCGACTGGGCGACCTTCGGAGGCGGAATGACGGGAGACGCCGTTCTGGCCGCGGGGGCCTCGCTCGGCGAGACCAGCGTTCCGGATACGGTCGCGAGCTGGTTCACGGCCTTGACCACGACTCAGGAGAATATCGGAACGGCGGCGGACCCCATCCTTCAGACGAGGACGGATCCGAAAGGGCTTATTTACGCTTCGATCCAGATGTTGAAGAAATTCGACGCGATCAACGTCCTGTCAATGCCGCGGCTCATGTGCACCGACAACATGACGAGCGAATTCCAGGTCGGGCAGGTCATCCCGCAGCTCAAGGGGCAGACGTCGGATATCACCAATCCGAAGGCCACGCAGAACAGCTACGAATACAAGGACACCGGCCTGATCCTGAGCGTCACGCCCCATATCCGCAGCGGCAATCTGGTCGTTCTCGATATCAACCAGAAGACGGAAGACGTTCTGACGGCGATGACCGCGACGACGCCCGTGACGGCGAAACGCGAGATCAAGACGTCCGTGATCGTCGGAAACGGCAAGACCGTCATTCTCGGAGGGCTGCTCAAGGAAACGGAAAAGACCTTGAAAAACAGAGTCCCCGGGTTATCGTATATCCCGCTTATCGGGAGTCTCTTCACGAAGACGTCGAAGCAGAAGGAAAAGATCGACTTCATGGTCTTCCTGACGCCCTATATCATCAACACGCCTGAAGAGGCGCAGAGATTTACGGAAGGAATCGCCGTCTCGCAGGATCACGGAATGTCGCCGGCGGAAATGATTCATCAGCTTCGCATCGAAAAGGAGTTCCGTGATTCCGTGAAGAAGATGAGCAAGTGATTCCCGGAACCGAAGAAAACGGGAGCTTGTCGTGACGGATGGCGTTCGTCCAGGCCGGACCGGAGACGCGATACGAAAAGGCGGGATTGCATGGGTTCGGTCATAGCCCTGACCAATCAGAAGGGGGGCGTCGGGAAGACGACGCTCGCCGTGAATCTGGTCGCCTGCCTGTCCGATCTCTGGATGAAAACCGACAGAAAAATTCTTCTTATCGACACGGATATCCAGGCCAACGCCACGTTCCTTTTGTCGAAAGAATCGTATTCCTACCGGGAAACGGTCGGAGCGCTTTTTCAGGACGAAATCCTTCCGTCGGGGCGTCGTCTGGTTCACGAAACCGGACGAAAGAATCTCTTTCTCGTTCCCTCCTCGCCTCAGATGGCT
>CAZVUT010000386.1:0-2386 GCA_964630155.1 uncultured Synergistaceae bacterium | reverse complement strand
ATGTTCTCGTGCGGGGGAGGCTCCCGGCGGTCCTTTTCCAGTCTGAAGATGACCTCGTTGATCAGCAGCGGAAGGAAGAGCGCGAGGAGAAAGCCCAGGTAGACCTTCCAGAACAGCGACAGCCGCTTCATTCCGGCTCCTGTTCCTTCGCGGAATCGAGACGGTCCGGATAGACGAAGACGTACCCCTCGCCGCGAACGTTGCGGATTCGGTCCGATTCATCCGGGTACGTCCCGATCTTCCGGCGAAGGTTGCTCACATGGACGCCGATGCTGCGGTCGAACGGCGAATGCCGCCGCCCGAGCACCTCGCGCGATATCCGGTCGAGCGACAACAATTCCCCCGCGGACATCATGAGAAGTTCCAGCAGCCTGAATTCCGTTCCCGTCAACTCCACCGGTTTGCCCGCGATCGATACGGAGCGGGATTTCGTGTCGAGCAGCAGGTCGCCGATCTCCACTGTCCCGCCCTCGCCGGCGTTCGATTCGGTCCGCCGCAGGACCGCCCGGACACGCGCCGCGAGTTCCCGCGTGTTGAACGGCTTGGGAACGTAATCGTCGGCGCCCATCTCCAGCCCCACGATCCGGTCCACGTGCTCCCCCTTGGCCGTCAGCATCAGAACGGGCATCCTGCTCTTGCTCCGGATCTCGCGCAGCACCTCGAATCCGTTGCACCCCGGCAGCATGACGTCGAGAATCACCGCGTCGTAATTGCCGGAAAGCGCCTCGTGAATGCCCGTCACCCCGTCATGAACGGCGTGAAAATCAAAGCCCTCCCCCGAAAAAAAGGCGGACAGCAGTTCGCACAGCTCCACATCGTCGTCGATAGCGAGAATTCGTCGCATCCCGTTTGCCTCCCCGCGCGCGTTTGCGCACTCATCTGAAGTATAGCAAGAGCGCCGGGACGAGACGCCGGCCGTTTGCGATTCTTAGCATTTCTTAGGCGGACCGGCCGAATCCTTGACGATTTCATTTCCTCTCTTTACCGAATACATACAGAGAGATCAAGCACCGTATCCCGAAAGGGGGAAAGGGGGCATTCGGTCGGCACACCAGAGGTATAATCCGAAAGGAGAGACGGGCATGCGAATTTCCGAAATGGCGACGATGAACACGACGGAAGCCATGCAGATTCAGAACATCACCGGAGCGACGACGCAAAAAAGCGATTCCGTCGCGGGGGAGCAGGGGGACGAGGTGAAGATTTCCCCGTTCGCCGAACTCCTGAACAAGCTCAAGGAGCTGAAGGAAAAAGATCCGGAGGCCTTCAAGGAGACGGTTGCGGAACTCGCGAAGGATGTCCGGGAAAAGGCGTCGAACGCGACGGGAATGGAACAGAAGATGCTGAACAATCTCGCCGATGATTTGGGAACTGTTGCGGAGACCGGAGACCTTTCGGCGCTGCAACCCAAACCGCCCGAGGAGAACGGGGATTTCGCGGTTTCAAACGGAACCTACGGCCCGAAGAACGGACAGACCCCGCCGGAGCCGCCGGATACGGAAGGGGCTTCGTCAATGCAGGCGCTTATATCGAGCCTCACGAGCACAATCGACGAGGCCCTCGGCGCATAGAACCGCCAAACGACAGGAGGCAACTCTCATGACCATGGAAATCCAGAGCATCGCAGGCCAGTCGGCGACGAAATACGCGCTCCGGGTCAACACGGACGCCGAGGAGAAAACGAAAACGACGAAAGAACAGGAAGCGTCGAACGCGTCAAGCGCGTCGGGCTCTTCCGAATCGTCGAAGACGGCCAACACCGCCGCCACGCAGGCGTCGGCCGGCGCGGGAAGCATTTCCGAAGGAACGACGAGCACCTGCGCCACCTGCGGCGCCAGCCTCGAATCGAACGCCGCCGTGTGCGGCAAGTGCGGCTCGAAGGTCGAGACGGCGTCGGACCAGCTCCTCAAGGCCCTGAACGAAAACGACCTCAAGGCGAACATGACGGACAACGGCATTTCGACGCTTTCCGTCCTCGGCCGGCTCGCGCAGCAGGAAGAAGAGGAACGGCAGTAGCATCCGGCGCGGCCTCTTCTCACACATCGGAGATTCTGCGGCCGGGGGGGTCCGCCTGAATAACGCGGATCCCCCCGGCCTGTATCAGTACAGGTCGGTGCTCATGTATTTGAGGCCGGAATCGCAGATCAGGACCGCAGCGGTCTTCCCGCGCGCCGGACCTTCGAGCAGCCGGGCGGCCGCGGCGACGTTGGCCCCGCCTGAAAACCCGCCGAAGATCCCTTCGAGCCGCGCAAGCTCGCGCGCGGTCCGTATGGCGTCCCCGTCGGAGATCTTCAGGAAGCCGTCCACGCGGCAGCCGTCGAGAAAGGGCAGATCCATCGAATAGCCGCCGCCCTGGATCCGGTGATTGGGGTTCGTCACGCGGCCT
>CAZVUT010000385.1:0-2388 GCA_964630155.1 uncultured Synergistaceae bacterium | reverse complement strand
TCACGTCGTCCGACCATCCGAACGGAACGAGCCGCGTGGCCGAAGTCGCCCGGAACATGGACACGGATATCGTCATCAATATCCAGGGGGACGAGCCGCTCATCGATTCGCGAATGATCGACGAGGTCGTGCAGCTGCTTCTGTCCGATCATGACGTCGTCACGGCGACGCTGTGTTCTCCTCTGGAGGATCCCGCGAGGATCAACGACCCGAACGTGGTCAAGGTCGTTCTGGACAGGCATGGCGACGCGCTCTATTTCAGCCGGTCCCCGATTCCGTACCGAAGGAACGAAACGGAAAGCTGCGCGTATTACGAACACATCGGCATCTACGGGTTCCGCAAGGAATTCCTGCTGCAATACGTCGAGCTTCCGGAAACGCCGCTCTCGAGACTGGAATCGCTGGAGCAGCTCCGAATCCTGGAAAGCGGCTACCCCATCCGGGTGGGCGTGACGAAATACCCTCACGGGGGGCCGAACGTGAACACCCCCGAGGATCTTGAGAAGGTCCGGGAAATGGTGCGCCGGACCATCGGATGCGACGCGCCGGAGAAAACGGCCGGGGGCGAACCAGAGGCCGGCGCGGTCGAACAGTAAGAGGACGCGGACGGATATGGTTCGACCTTCGCTCGTGGTGATCCTTTCCGACGGAATCCGGGGGCATCTGCACCAGAGCCGCGGCGTGGCGCACTGGATCGCGGAGGCGACCGGAGCGGACGTTGTCGAGCGCGACGTCCCTCGGCTATCGGGAATGAAGCGCTTTCTGCTGATGAAGGTCGCGGCGCGGAAGCTCCGGAATGCGTCGACGAACGAATCCCGCCGATGGCTCGAGCGTGCGGGAGCGGGCGATCTGCTCGCGGATCTCCGGAACCTTGCGGCGGAGAAGATCGCCGCGCGGGGAGGCGCGGACGGCGACGTCCTGACGCTCTCGGCCGGAAGCTCCGCTGCGCCGTTCGCGCTCGCCGTCGGACGTGCGCTCGGGGCGAAGACGTGCGTGATCATGACGCCGTCCGTTCTCGGGACGGATCCGTTCGACTTCGCGATCCTTCCCGAGCATGACGTTTCCGGACATTCTTTGCAGGGCGCGGCGAAACAGCCGCGGTCGCTCGCTACGCTCGCTACGCTCGGCGCGCCGAACGCGATCGTGCCGGAGAAACTCGGGGAAGCCGCCGGAGAACTGCTCCGGCGATTCCCCCGGGAGAATCCGGATGCTCCCGCATGGGGGGTCCTCGTCGGCGGCGACGACGCGAACTACGACGTGACGCCCCTCTGGGTCAGGGACGTTCTCGCGCCGATCTTCGACGCGGCCCGGGACGCGGGGGCCGAAATCTATCTGACGACATCGCGGCGGACGTCCGGCGACACGGAGCGCGCGATCACGGAACTCTCGCGGGGACGCGGCTGCGTCCGCATGATCCTGCTTGCTTCGTCGGACGAGTACAATCCGGTCCCGGGGATGCTCGGACACTGCGCGCGGATCTTCTGCACGGAGGACTCGGTCTCGATGGTTTCGGAAGCCGTGACGGCGGGGCGCAGGGTCATCCTTCTCCGCGTCGGGCGGAAGAAGGGACTCCGCATGATCCTTCAGCGTCTGGCATTCCGCCTCGCAGGGCTCGGCATGCTTCCGTCGCGTTTCGTCTTCGGCGTTCCGAAGTTCGACGCGATGTTCGACCGCTTCCGCGAGCAGGGGTATCTTGCGGAGCAGACGCCGTCTTCGTTCCGTTCGGAGCAGGACTTTCCGGACGCTTCAGCGGCCGTCTCCGGTTTCAACGAGGCGAAGCGGGCGGCCGAATGGATCCTGAATACGCTCTCATGAGGATCGTTCATCTTCTGCCCGAGATGGACGAGGGCGGGGTTGAGCGGCACGTCCTCTGGCTTGCGACCGCCCAGGCGGCTGCCGGGTGCGACGTCCTCGTCGTCTCGGCCGGGGGAAGGCTCGCGCAATCGTTGGAGAGCCATTCCGGGGACGGATCATTTCACGGACTGCGACATCTGACGCTCCCGGTCCATCGGAAGAATCCGTTCTTCGGGGCGCAATGCGCGTTCCGACTCGCATCGCTGGTCCGGCGCGAAGGGTGGGACATCCTTCACGCGCACTCGCGCGTTCCCGCGTGGATCGCGTGGTGGACGAGCCGTCTTGCGGGCGCGCCGTGGGTCGTGACCTGCCACGCGCTCTATTCGAGAAACGCGGGGCTGTATCCGTACCGAAAGGCCGACGGAGCGATCTGCGTCTCGGAGACGGTCCGGGAATGGATGCGGCCCTTTCTGCCGCGCGATTCGATCGTCATCCCGAACGGACTCCCCGCGCCCCGCGAGCGATGGACGCCGCACGCGGCCGATGGAAGGCCTCTCCGGTTCTGTTTCATCGGCCGCCTGACGCGAATCAAGG
>CAZVUT010000384.1:0-2406 GCA_964630155.1 uncultured Synergistaceae bacterium | reverse complement strand
AACGGGTCGCCGTTCCTTCTCGTGAAGCTCGCGAAGGGCGCGCCGCAGGTGACGTTCCAGTCGTGGAACATCGGGAAGGTCGTCCCGCTGGAGGGCGATTCCTTCCAGGTCAATTCGGGAATGGCGAACGGCCAGAAGATCGACTGTTCCGCGTTCGCCGTGATCAATCAGGTTCCGTTCGGGAAGGCCTTTCTCCCCGACGACGCCACGGTCAGCAAGGACTACAGCACCTACACCGTCTACGCCGTCTTCGGCCCCGCCGGTTCGACGTGGACGCTCGACAAGGGCCAGAAGGATGACGGACGCGTGCTGAACACGGCCGTCTGCTCGGGCGGGACGCATTACGCCGTCGCCGTCCTTCCCAGCCCGTGGGGGAAGACGATCTACGACGCGCCTTCCGAGGCGGACGTCCGGAAGCTGCTCGCGACCTTCGCGTCCCACGCGTTCGCGGAAGTGACCGATACGCGCGTCGCGCCGCAGCTCTCGGGAAGCTCCGTGACCGCGTCCTTCACGTACACGACCGCTCCGGTCGCGGGCGAATCCCCTTCCGGGGACGGGACGCTCTACGCGTTGTATCCGCACCAGTACCTCGACCAGTCCGTGACGATCCTCAACCGCTCGATGGACCGCACCGGCTCGTCCTCGTGGACGGACGGCTGGTGTTGGCCGTCGCTCAAGGGACCGATGCTCCTCGCGTCCGGAAAGGCGTTCACGAACACCTACGACGTCCCGCCCTGCCTTCCGGCCGTCGTCGACGCGCCCGACGCGGCGAAGGCGCCCCGCATGGTCGCGCTCGCGCAGCAGGCCCTGGACACGCAGGACCCGAACTTCCTCTCGCAGGGAAGCTACTTCGGCGCGCAGGAGATCCACCGGCTCGCGATGCTGCTTCCGGTTTCGGGGATGATCGGCGGTGCGGCCGACGGCGTGGCGAAGGCCATCTATAAACGGGCCGCCGAAACGCTCGGATACCGCCTTCGGGCGACGCTCGACGACGGAACGACCTTCAAGAACGCCGCGCAGCACGCGCTGTACTACGATCCGCGGTGGGGGTCGATGATCCCGTCGTGCGAGGACGGATTCGCGGCGGACAGCCTCCTCAACGACCACCACTACCACTTCGGCTACTTCGTCAAGACGGCGACGGAGATCGCGCGCTGGGAGAAGACGCATCCGTCCGACCCCGACAACGCTGGATGGGCGGCCTCCTACGCGCCGATGCTGCGCCTGCTGATAAAGGACATCGCGAACACGGACCGGACGGGGACCGGCAAGGATCCCGACTTTCCGTTCCTTCGGCATTTCAGCCCCTACGCGGGACATTCGTGGGCGAGCGGCTCGTCGCGCGGCAACCAGGGCGGGCAGCAGGAATCGACGTCCGAGGCCATCCAGGCCTGGGCCGCGCTGCTGCTCTGGGCGCAGCTGAACTATCCGGCCGACGCCTCGAACGCGGAACTCGAGAAGTGGGCCGCGTACATGTTCGCGTCGGAGGTCCGGGCGGCCGAGCTGTACTGGTTCGGCTACACGACGAACGCCGCGTTCCGGCCGTTCCTGAGCTTCCGCCAGTACGCGACGAAGAGCGACCCGGTTCCGAAGCCGTACGTCCCGTCGATGGTCTCGCAGATCAACCAGAACGAGATGACCTTCCAGACGGATTTCGGCAACGCGCCGCTGCTCAAGCACGGCATCCAGTGGCTGCCGATGACCGGATCGTCGCTCTACCTGGGCGTGAACGGCGGCGCGCTCGCGGAGCAGGACGTGAAGGGGTATCTCGAGAACGACTGGCCGAAGCTCGGAGCGGGGCAAAGCCCCCAGTCGCCGTCGGATAAGGACAAGCTCCTCATGATGCAGTCCCTCACCAAATCGTACGCGGCGGACGCGAGGGCGCTCATCACGCCGGACGCGGGGGGGACGACGCCGCTCGACGCCTGGAAGATGCAGTGGGAGATCCCCGCGCCGAATTACGACACGCTCATTTTGCAGGACTCGTCCCGCGCGGCCGTCTACTGGTGGATCGATTCGCACCTGTCGCACGGAGCGGCGACCCACGCCGAAAACGACGCGAGCCACACGTCCGCCGCGAGCTTCGTCAACGAAAACGGAGACAAGGTCTACGTCGCCCATAACCCGGGAACGTCGCCGCTCACGATCGGATTCGACGACGGAATGACGCTCGTCGTTCCGGGCCTCGGGTACGCGCATGAGACGGTTTCGTCGGGGGCGAAGGGAAGCGGCGGCGGGTGTTCGGCCGGCGCCGCGCCCGCAGGCGCGCTTCTCGCGCTCGCTGCGCTTCCTGCGCTTGCGCTGCTTTTCGCGCGCCGCGGAAAGTAACCGGAAAAGACGTCTTTCCCGAAACGGAAGGGGCCCCCCGGCGGCGTGCGGGGGGCCCCTTCCGTTTCTTGTGGAGGG